>NZ_JBJGYV010000031.1:0-53072 GCF_054050175.1 Geodermatophilus sp. SYSU D00697 | reverse complement strand
AGCACCGCCCCCCCCACCGCCGCCCCCCCCCCCCCCCCCGCCCCCCCCCCCGCCCCCCCCCCCCCCCCCCCCCCCCCCCCCCCCCCCCCCGGGTCGCGCTCGGCCAGCCGTCCGGCGAGCTCGCTCTTGAGCGCGATGAGCGACAGGCTGTGGCCGAGCAGGTCGTGCAGGTCGCGGGCGAAGCGCAGCCGCTCCTCGGCGACCGCCGCGCGGGCCTGCTCCTCCCGGGCCTCCACGAGTTCGGCGTTGACCGAGACGAGGTAGCGCGTGCCGCGCAGCGCGAAGCCGGTGAGCACGCAGATCACCGGGAGGATGAACAGCTCCGGGAACATGCCGTGCGCCGCGATCACCGAGGCGCAGACCGCCGCCGCTCCCCCGACGGCCGGCCAGACCCAGCGCTCGGGCAGGCCGCCCGACGACGCCGCCGCGACGTAGATCATCAGGCCCGCCCACGACGGCCCGAGCCAGAGCGACAGCGTCACCCCGAGGACGGCGACGACGAGCAGGGAACGCCAGGGCCAGGCGCTCCCGCGGCGGCCGAACAGCCGGCTGAAGACGACCAGGTAGGCCGCGGTGAAGACCAGCAGCCCGGCCAGGGCCACCACCCGGACGAGGGCCGGCCGCGGCGCGGAGAACAGGTCGGCCAGCGGGAAGACCTGGAACAGCAGCCAGGGCACGGCCCAGCCGAGCCGCTGCCAGGGGGTGCGCGGGTCCACGGCGCGGAACGCTAACCCGCTCAGCCGGCGACGGCGTGCAGCGGGCGACGCCGTGCCACCGCCGTCGCCAGGACCGCGAAGGCCGCGGCGAACCCGGCCACGGCCAGGGCAGTGAGCGGCGCCGGTGCCCCGCCGGTGACGACGTCCCGGCCCAGCTCGGCGTACCAGTACGAGGGCAGCGTGTGCGCCAGCGCCCGCAGCGCCTCCGGGAAGACCTGCACCGGCACCCAGAGCCCGCCCAGTGCGGCCAGGACGACGCCCAGGATGCCCACCGCGCCGCCCGCGGCCTTCTCGTCGAGGGAGAAGCCGACCAGCAGGCCCAGCGCGACGAACGCCCCGGACCCGAGCCAGAGCACCGCCACGAGGGCGACCCAGGTCCCCAGCCCGAGCTGCACGCCGTTGACCAGCCGTCCGACCAGGGCGACGACGAGCAGGCTCGGCAGGGTCAGCAGCATGCCGACGAGCACGTCGACGGCGACGACCGAGGAGGTCGGCACGGGGGTGATCCGCAGCTGCCGCAGCCACCCCGAGGCCCGGTCGAAGGACACCCGGATGGTCGCGCCGAGGGCCGCGCCGAGGGCGCCGTAGGCCATCATCGAGACCATCGAGGCGGTGGCGTACTCCTGGTACTGCGCCCCGCTGCCCGCCTGGGCCCCGAAGACCTTCGTGAAGAAGACCGTGAACAGCGCCGGCAGCAGCACGGTGAAGAACAGGAACTGCCGGTTGCGCCCCACGCGGCGCAGCTGGAAGGCGAACAGCGTGCTCATCGGTCGGCTCCGATCGGGGTCGAGGTGCGGTGGGCGGTGAGGGACAGGACGGCCTCCACGAGGCTGGCGCCGCGCACCTGCAGGTCCGGCAGCCGCCCGCCGCCGGTCAGCAGCGCGCGGAGGGTGGCCTCGACGTCGTCGGTCGCGAGGCTGACCCGCTCGCCCTGCCACTCGACGGCGGTCACGCCGGGCAGCCCGTCGAGGTCGGCGTCCGGGCCGGCGGCGAAGCTCACCGTGCGGCCGGAGATGCCCGCCTTGACCTGCGCCGCGGTGCCGTCGGCGACGATCCGCCCGCCGGCGACCACGACCACGCGGTCGGCGACGGCGTCGGCCTCGTCGAGGTGGTGGGTGGCGAACACGACGGTGGTGCCGCGGTCGGCCAGCTCGCCCATCGTCGCCCAGAAGGCCCGGCGACCCTCGACGTCCATGGCCGAGGTCGGCTCGTCGAGCAGCAGCAGCGGTGGCTCGCCGGCCAGGGCGAGCGCGAGCAGGACCCGCTGGCGCTGCCCGCCGGAGAGCGCGTCGACCGGGCGGGTCAGCAGGCCCTCGATGCCCGCGGTCGCCGCGAGGTCCTCCAGCGGCCAGGAGCGCGGGTAGCTGCGCCGGACGAGGTCCACCACCTCGCCCACCCGGCTCTCCCCCGGCAGTCCGCCGTGCTGGAGCATCGCGCCGATGCACCCGGCCCGGACCGCCGCCGCCGGCGCGCGGCCGAGCACCCGGACGGTCCCGGACGAGGGCACCAGCCCGAGGACGGCGTTGACGATCGTGGACTTGCCCGCGCCGTTCGGGCCGAGCAGCGCGACGGTCTCCCCGGCGCGCAACTGCAGGTCGAAGCCGTCGACGGCGACGGCGTCGCCGTAACGAACGGTCAGGTCCTGGACGTCGAGGGCGGTCTCCCGGAGCACGCGCCCAGCCTGCGGTCACCGCCGCGAGGCCAGTAGTGCGGGACGTCGGGAGTCCGGTCTGACATCCGTCAGGTGGCGCCCCCGGGAACGGCTGTCGTCGGGGCCGCCTCTCGAGTCGGGGATGGGCGTGGTCGGGACGGTCAGCGACCGGACGTCCTACGCTTCCTGGTCCCCCCGGGAAGGAGACAGCGAGTGGCCTACGACGCTGGGCTCGCAGAGCGCGTGCGCCGTGCTCTCGCTGGTCAGGAGGACGTGCGTGAGGTGAGGATGTTCGGCGGCCTCGCGTTCATGGTCGGGGGACGGATGGTGGCCTGCGTCTCCGGCGGCGGTGGCGCCCTGCTCGTGCGCGTGTCCCGCGGTCGCGACGCCGAGTACCTGGAGGTGGTGGGGGCCCGCCGGGCGGAGATGGGCAAGGGCCGGTCGATGGGCGAGGGGTGGATCACCGTCGACGGGGACGCGCTCATGGCCGACGCAGACCTGCACTTCTGGACCGACGCCGTCCTGGAGTACAACGCCGAGGAGACAGCGGAGCGTCGACCGGACGGACCGAGCGACCGGCCGAACCGCCCCGTGGACTAACGCCCCTGTGCGCAGGCCACGCAGGACGTGGCGAACGGCCGCAGCTCGAGGCGCTCCTCCGGGATCTCCGCGCCGCAGTGGACGCACCGGCCGTACGTGCCGCCGGTGATGCGCGCCAGCGCGGCGTCGATGTCTTGGATCGTGCGCTGCAGGCTGGCCGCGCGGGTGACGGCGACCTCGTCGGGCAGCGACTGCACGGTGTCGGCGAGGGCGATCTCCCGCTCCCGCACGCACTCGGCGCGCTGCCCCTCCAGCCGGGACCGGACGTGGTCCCACCGGGCGTCGCCTGCGGCATCGGAACGGCTCGCGGTGCTGCTGGTGGCCACGACCGACCCCCTTCCCTGCCCTGCCCCCGTGCCTGGGAGGCGGACGATAGCCCGCAAGGCGGGGTTGCGGAACGGGTCCGTCGGCCGTCCGCGCCGAGGACGGGACCTAGTCGGTCAGGTCCCGGACGACGGCGTCGGCGAGCAGCCGCCCCTTGTCGGTCAGGACGGCGCGGCCGGCCTCGTGTGCCGCGGGCTCCAGCAGGCCGCGGACGACCGCGTCCGCGGCGCGGGCCCGGCCCACGGGCGACAGCGCGGTCAGCGGCAGGCCCTCCCGCAACCGCAGCCCGAGCATGACCGTCTCCAGCGCGCGGTCGGCGTCGTCGAGCAGCTCGGAGTCCTGGGCGGGGCTCTCCCCGCGCAGCAACCGGCCGGCGTGGGCCGCCGGGTGCTTGACGTTCCACCAGCGCAGCCCGCCCACGTGGCTGTGCGCGCCCGGCCCGACGCCCCACCAGTTCGCGTTCGCCCAGTACAGCTCGTTGTGCCGGCACCGGGCGGCGTCGCCACGGGCCCAGTTGGAGACCTCGTACCAGTCGAAGCCCGCGGCCCGCAGCGTCGCGTCGGCCTGCTCGTAGCGGTCGGCGAGGACGTCGTCGTCGGGCAGGGGCAGCTCGCCGCGGCGGATCCGGCGGGCCAGCCGGGTGCCCTCCTCGACGATCAGCGCGTAGGCGCTGACGTGGTCGACCGGCGCGGCGAGGACGGCGTCCAGGGACGCGGCCCAGTCGGCGTCGGTCTCCCCCGGCGTGCCGTAGATCAGGTCGAGGTTGACGTGCTCGAAGCCGGCCGCCCGCGCCTCCCGGGCCGCCTCGACCGCGCGGCCGGGCGTGTGCCGGCGGTCGAGCACCGCCAGCACGTGCTCGGCCGCGGACTGCATGCCCAGGCTGACCCTGGTGAAGCCCGCCTCGCGCAGCCGCGCCAGGCTCGCGGGCGTCACCGTCTCCGGGTTGGCCTCGGTGGTGACCTCCACGTCCTCGGCAACCGGGAACAGCTCCCGGACGGCGGCCATCACCGCGGCCAGGTCGTCGGCGGGCAGCAGCGTGGGCGTGCCGCCGCCGACGAACACGGTGGAGACCGTCGGGAGGTCAGGTCCGAGGACCTCGGCCGCCTGGCGCAGCTCGGCGATCGCGGTGCCGGCGTACTCGGCGCGGCTCGCGCCGGGGCCGAGCTCCTCGGCGGTGTAGGTGTTGAAGTCGCAGTAGCCGCAGCGGGTCGCGCAGAACGGTACGTGGACGTACAGCCCGAACGGCGTGCGGGCCAGCCCCTCGCGGGCGCTGTCGGGCAGCCGCCACGGGGCCGGCGGGGTCGGCAGCAGGGGCAGGGCGGCGTTCATCTGTCCCCAGTGTGCCGCGCCGGCGGCCGGGGGCGGTGGGGTGCGCGGCGTGACCTCCGACCCGTGGTCCCCGGTGACCGCGGCCGACCTGTCCTCAGAGGACGTAGGTCGCGATCATCTGGCCGAGCGTGCGGATGTCGGCGTTGCCCTTGAACTCCAGGCGGACCTTGCCCAGGCCGCTGAACCACAGGTCCAGTTCGGCGTCGAGGTCGAAGGTGCCGGCGGTCTCGATGGAGAAGGCCTGGACCTTGTTGTAGGGCAGTGAGGTGAAGTCGCGCTTCCTCCCGGTCATCCCCTGGACGTTCACCGCGATCAGTCGCTTGTCGGTGAAGACGACGAAGTCGCGCACGGCCTTGAAGCACGCGACGACCTGCTCACCCCGGATCAGCAGGGGTGCGACTTCCGGGCCGAGGTCCTGGGGGTTTGCGGGGCTGAGCTTGAAGACGGAACCGTTCTGGAAGTCGATCACCGCGTCACCCTACGTCCCGACTTCATCGCGGTCCGTCGCCACACGGGGGGCCACCACCTGTCTGGCCCAACGTCGTGCTCTGCGTGCGCACGGCATGCCGAGCACGAGCACTCCGGGACCTGCCTGCCGGCACCAGGGGCCGCGCGACGTCGTGCTCTGCGTGCGTGCGGCATGCAGAGCACGAGCACTCCGGGACTCCCTGCCGACACCCCGGCGGCCGCGCCGTCGTGCTCTGCGTGCGTGCGGCATGCAGAGCACGAGCACTCCGGGACCTGCTTGCCGGCACCCCGACGGCCGCGCCGCCGGGACGGTCCGCGGCGCCCTTGCCGAGGACCCGCCGGCCCTGCAGGCTGCGGCCATGACCGTCCCGGACGACCGCGAGGAGTACCGCCGGCTGCCGGAGCCGGTGCGGCTGGAGGACCTGGTGGAGAGCGTCGACACCTCCCCCGTCCCCGCCCCGGACGCCAGTGACGAGCGGGAGGTGTTCCTGCGCGAGGCCGGTGGCTGAACCCCCTCGCCTAGCGCAGCCGGCGGGTGTTGTCGGGCAGCCGCTCGGTCACCCCCCGCGCGTCCAGCCACTCCATGAGCGGGACGGCGACCCGGCGAGTGGTCCCCCACGCCGACCGCGCCTGGCTCAGGGTGAACGGCGCCGGGACCCCGGCGAGCCGGTCGCGCGCCGCCTGCTCGACGCCGGGGGCGAGGTGGACCCCGTCGGCGATCTTGACCAGCTGCCCGTCGCGCACCGCTGCCGCCAGCTCCCGCGGCCCCAGACCCGCCGTGGCGAGGTCCCCGGCCTCGGGCGCGGCGAACGGGTCGGCGGCCAGCCGCGCCCGGACGGCGTCCACGGCCTGCTGCACCTGCGGCGGCAGCCCGGCGGCCGCGACCGCCACCCGTCCCTCCCGCAGCGCCAGCGGCGGGCGCACCACCGCGCGGACCAGGTCGTCGTCGGGCAGGCCGAGGTCGCGGCGGACGACACCCACCGGGGGCCCGGCCTCCAGCGGGTGCTGCTGCCGATACCGCCCCACCAGCGCCGGCAGCGCCGCCGCCAGGTCGTCACGCAGCCCGGGTGCCAGCAGCCACGGCCCCACCTGCGTGGCACCCTCGGGCACCGGCCACCCCATCGCGGTGAAGTCCGCCGTCCGGACGACGCGGCGGCGGCTCAGGTCGGCCGCGGCACCGGCGGCGCCCGACGGCTGCCCGGCCAGCTCGGCGGCGCGTGCGCGGGCGGCTCCTCGGCGGCGCAGCTCGGGCGGGTCGACGTCCCGGACATCGGCGCCGAGGACCCACCGGGCGCCCGGGTCCCGGAGCAACAGCCGGTCGCCGACCCGCAGCGGCAGCGGGGTGGCCAGCCGCAGCCGGACCGCGGTGCCGTCCAGGGGCCGCAGCCGGGCGCCCACCGCGGCCGACCCGACGTGCACGACCGCCTCGGCCGGCAGCCGTTCCGGAGCGACGGCGAGGGTCACGTCGACGTCCCGGGTGGAGCGGAACGCGCCCCGGGTGAGCAGCGCGTCCCCGCGGGCCAGCTCCTCGACCGCGATGCCGCGCAGGTTGAGCGCCACCCGGGCCGTCGCCGTGGCCCGCTCCACCGGCTCGCCGAGCGACTGCACCCCGCGCACGCCGACCTCCCGGTCGCCGAGCTGCAGGCGGTCGCCTGCGGCCACGCTCCCGGCCGCGAGGGTGCCGGTGACCACCGTGCCCGCACCCCGGATCGGGAAGGCCCGGTCGATCCACAGCCGCACCGGCGCCGTCCGGTCGGGGGTGGGCAGCGCGGCGAGCAGGGTCTCCAGCGCGGCGGCGACGTCGGGGACGCCGGCGCCGGTGACCGCGCTCACCGCGACGCCGGGCACCTCCCCCATCGACGTCCGGGCCAGCCGTTCGCGCGCGTCGGCCAGCACCGGGACGGGGTCGGCGAGGTCGGCCTTGGTGACCGCCAGCAGCGCGTGCCGCACCCCGAGCGCGTCGAGGACGGCGACGTGCTCGGCGGTCTGGGCCGACCAGCCGTCGTCGGCGGCGACCACCACGAGCGCCGCGGGCACCGAGCCGACGCCGGCCAGCATGTTGCCGACGAACCGCTCGTGCCCCGGGACGTCGACGACCGCGAGCCGGCGCCCCGACGGCAACGTCGTCCAGGCGAACCCGAGGTCGATGGTCAGGCCGCGGCGGCGCTCCTCCTCCCAGCGGTCGGGCTCCATCCCGGTGAGCGCGCGGACCAGCGTCGACTTGCCGTGGTCGACGTGCCCCGCGGTGGCGATCACGTCCATGCCGGTCACCGACACCGCGCCGCCACCTCCAGCACCGCGCCGGCCAGGGCCTCGTCGGCCGACGGCGGCAGGCTGCGCAGGTCGAGCAGCATGCGGTCCTCGGCGACATGGCCGACGACCGGCGGCGTGGCCGCGCGCAGCGGGTCGGCGAACGCCGCGGGCAGCGCCACCGCGACGCTGGGCAGCGGGTGCTCCGGCGCCCCGCCCCCGCCGACCCGCGCCTCGGAGTCGACCGCCACCGCGTCGAGGCCGGCGGCGGCGAACCGGGCGACCAGGGCCTCGGCCCGGCGGCGCAGGCCGGCGACGTCGGCGGCCAGCATCTGCTGCACCGGCGGGAGCGGGCCGCGCAGCGTGGCCTCCAGGGCGGCCAGCGTCGTCTTGTCCACCCGCAGCGCCCGGTAGAGCGGGTGCCGGCGCAGCCGCTTCACCAGGTCGGCGCGACCCAGCACCAGCCCGGCCTGCGGACCGCCCAGCAGCTTGTCCCCGCTGGCCAGCACCAGGTCGGCGCCGTCGGCGAGGGTGGTCTGCAGGTCCGGCTCGTCGGGCAGGGTGGGGTGCGGCCGGAGCAGGCCCGAGCCGACGTCGGCCACCAGCGGCACCCCGCTGGAGCCGAGCCCGGCGGCGAGCTCGGCCACCGACACCGACCGGGTGAAACCGCGGACGACGAAGTTGGACGGGTGCACCTTGAGCACCGCGCCGGTCTCCTCGTGGAGGGCGTCGCGGTAGTCGTCGAGGGTCACCCGGTTCGTCGTCCCGACCTCGCGCAGCCGTGCGCCGGTCGCGGCCAGCAGCTCGGGGATGCGGAACCCGTCCCCGATCTCGACCAGCTCCCCGCGGGCGATGACGAGGTCACCGCCGAGGGCGGTGGCGACGAGGGCCAGCGCCGCGGCGCAGTTGTTGACCACCAGCGCCGCCTCGGCGGCCGGCACCGCGGCCAGGAGCGCGGCGAGCGCCGCCTCCCCGCGCGGCCCGCGCCGGCCGGTGGTCAGGTCCAGCTCGACGTCGGTGGTACCGCTGGCGGCGGCGATCGCCTCGACCGCGGCGGTCGACAGGGGCGAGCGGCCGAGGTTGGTGTGCACCAGCACGCCGGTCGCGTTGAGCACCGGCCGCAGGCTGCTGGCCGTCGTCGGCAGCCCGGCCAGGACGGCGGGGACGGCGTCGTCGGGGGCCACCACACCCTCGCGGACGCGCTGCTGCACCTGCTGGACGGCGGCCTTGACCAGCTCCCGGCCCAGCCGCTCGGCGGCGGCGGCCAGCTGGGGGTCGGCGAGCAGGGTGTCGGTGCGCGGCACCTGCCGCCGGGGGTCGGCGTTCATCGACTGCGGAGCGTAGGCGTCGGGCGGGCCGGTCGACGGGACGGTGCGGACGGATGGCGGAGGCGGACGGGAATCGAACCCGCCTGACCGAGCTGCTCGGCCACGTCGGCTTTAGAGGCCGCGGGGGCCACCAGGCGCCCTGACGCCTCCACCGGACACCCTACGTGCCCGCCGCCCGGACCACCGCCGGGAACTGTCGGTACCTGCTGCCAGCATCTGTGGCGTGAAGCGCACCGAGGTCCGCCCCGCCGCCACGCTGCCGCCGGTCACCCTCACGCCCGAGGAGGCCGCCGCCGTCGCGGTCGCCCTCGCCGCCCAGCCCGACGGCCCGTACGCCGATGCCGGGCGCGGCGCGCTGGAGAAGGTCCTCGGTGCCCTCGAGCCCGACGCCCGTCGCCGCGCCCAGCTGCTGGCCACCAGCCTCTGGGTCAGCGCGGAGGCCGGCCGCTCCGCCGAGCTCCGGTCGGTCGTCGAGCAAGCCGTGGCGCAGCGCCGCGTCCTGGTGCTGCGCTACCGGGACGGGAAGGGGGCGGCATCCCGCCGCACGGTGGAGCCTCAGCTGCTGGCCCGGACCAGCGACCACTGGTTCCTGGTGGCCTGGTGCCGGGATCGGCAGGCGCCCCGCTGGTTCCGGGAGGACCGCATCGAGGCGGCCGAGCTGACGACCGAGATCGCGCAGCGCCGCGACCCGGCCCTCTTCGGCGCCCCCTCCAGCACGCACCCGGCGGGCCGAGCGCTGGGCACGGCCCCGACGGGCGCACCGCCCCGGCTGGTCGTCCTGCCCGGGGGGCGGGCCTAGATTCGGGGCGTGACCACCGCTCCCGCCCGGATCCGGCTCACCCAGTACGCCCACGGCGGAGGCTGCGCCTGCAAGATCCCGCCCGGCGAGCTCGAGGCCGTCGTCGCGGGCCTCACCGCGGCCGGCCCGACCGACCCGCCCGCGGAACTGGTCGTCGGTCTCGACGACGGGGACGACGCGGCCGTGGTCCGCATCGCCGGAGGTCAGGGGCTGGTCCTCACCACCGACTTCTTCACCCCCGTCGTGGACGACGCGCACACCTTCGGCCGGATCGCCGCGGCCAACGCGCTCTCCGACGTCTACGCGATGGGCGGCACCCCCGTCGTCGCGGTCAACCTGCTCGGCTGGCCGCGGGACGTGCTGCCCGCCGAGCTCGCCGCGGAGGTGCTGCGCGGCGGGCTGGAGATCGCCCAGGAGGCCGGCTGCCACGTCGGCGGCGGGCACTCCATCGACGACCCGGAGCCCAAGTACGGCATGGCGGTCACCGGCGTGGTCGACGTCGACCGGGTCATCACCAACGCCGCGGCGGTCGCCGGCACGCCGCTGTCGCTGACCAAGCCGCTCGGCGTCGGGGTGCTCAACAGCCGGATGAAGGCCACCGGGGAGGTGTCGGAGGAGGCGGTCGCCTCGATGACGACCCTCAACCGCGACGCCGGCCGGGCCGCGGTGGCGGCGGGCATCCGCGCGGGCACCGACGTCACCGGGTTCGGCCTGCTCGGCCACCTGTACAAGATGGCCCGGGCCAGCGGCGTGACCGCCGTGGTCGAGGCCGCCGCGGTCCCGTACCTGCTGGGCGCGCGCGAGGCGCTGGCCGACGGCCACGTGTCGGGCGGTACCCGCCGCAACCTCGACTGGGTGCGCCCGCACGCCGACCTGTCGGCGGTCTCCGAGGACGAGGCGCTGCTCCTGGCCGACGCGCAGACCTCCGGCGGGCTGCTGCTGGCCGGCGAGGTGCCCGGCGCCCCGGTGATCGGCGAGTTCGTGCCGCGCACGGAGCACGTCGTCGTCGTCCGCTGACAGCCACGGGAGCATCGCAGCGAGCGCCGGCGAGCGATCAGATGGCCGCGCTGCAGGGGCCCGGCGCGAGCCTGTGAGGGTTGGGGGGCAGCGGGGTCCTCCAGCGGGGCGCGGAAGCGAACCAGGGCGGTCGTGCGATGACATCGTCGTCCTCCCGGACGACACCGCGGCCACGTGCCGTCCCCCAGCTGCGCTGAGCCCCACCGTCGCTCCTCGCGGGACCCTCCGGGCCCCACTCGTCACGACACCGGGTCCGCGTCGCAGCGGGTCGGTGACCTCCGTTACGGTCCGGTCATGCTGGCTGCCTTCGTCTCCACGCCCGCCCCGAAGGACCCGCTCTCCGTGCTGGAGATCGGCGAGCGCCCCGACCCGGAGGTGCGCGACGGCTGGACGACGGTGCAGGTGAAGGCCGCGTCGCTCAACCACCACGACCTGTTCAGCCTGCGCGGCATCGGCCTCCCGCAGGAGCGGATGCCGATGATCCTCGGCACGGACGCCGCCGGGCTCGACGAGGACGGCAACGAGGTGATCGTCCACGGCGTGGTCGTCGGCACCCCCGGCTGGACCGGGGACGAGACCCTCGACCCGAAGCGGACGCTCTTCTCCGAGCTGCACCAGGGCACGATGGCCGAGCGGGTCGCCGTCCCCCGGCGCAACCTGGTCCCCAAGCCCGCCGAGCTCTCCTTCGCCGAGGCCGCCTGCCTGCCCACCGCCTGGCTGACCGCCTACCGGATGTTGTTCGTGAAGTCGGGCCTGCGGCCGGGCGCGACGGTGCTGGTGCAGGGGGCCAGCGGCGGCGTCGCCACCGCGCTGGTCGCGCTCGGCCGCGCCGCCGGCTTCCGGATGTGGGTCACCGCCCGCAGCGAGGAGAAGCGGCAGGCGGCGCTCGCCCTCGGCGCGGACCAGGCCTTCGAGACCGGCGCGCGGCTGCCGGAGCGGGTGGACGGCGTGATGGAGAGCGTCGGCGAGGCGACCTGGAGCCACAGCGTCAAGTCGCTGCGGCCCGGCGGCGTCATCGTCACCTGCGGCGCGACCACGGGCTTCAACCCGGGTGCCGAGCTCAACCGCGTCTTCTTCACCCAGCTGTCGGTGATCGGCTCGACGATGGGCACCCGCGAGGAGCTGGAGTCCCTGGTGCGGATGTGCGCGGTGACCGGCGTCCGGCCGGTGATCGACGTCGAACTGCCCCTCAGCCAGGCCCGCGACGGCTTCGCCCGGATGGAGCAGGGGCAGACGGCGGGCAAGATCGTCTTCACCGTGTGAGCGGACAGGGACGTGGGCATCGCGGCGAGGCACGGGCGAGGAGCGGAGCGTCCCGCGCCAGCGCACCAGGGGGCACGGTGAGCTCCCCCGTCGACCGGGTCGTGGCCGCGCTCGCGGCGGCGGACGTCGAGGCGGAGGTCCGCCGCCTCGACGTCCCGGTCCCGACCGCGGCGGCCGCGGCCGAGGCGCTCGGTTGCTCGGTGGGCGCGATCGCCAACAGCCTGGTCTTCGACGCCGACGGTGCGCCGCTGCTCGTGCTCGCCAGCGGCGCGCACCGCGTGGACACCGCGAAGGTCGCGGCCCTGGTGGGCGCCTCGCGGGTGCGCCGGGCGACCCCGGAGTTCGTCACCGCCGCGACCGGCCAGGAGGTGGGTGGGGTCGCCCCCACCGGCCACCCCGCGCCGCTGCGCGCGGTCGTGGACGTCGACCTCGCCGCGCACCCGCTGCTCTGGGCCGGCGGCGGCGACCACCACACCATGGTCGCGCTGACCTACGCCGACCTGCTGCGGCTGACCGGCGGCGAGGAGGCCGCCGTCGCCTGAGCCGCAGCGGAGGGAGGAACCGCGGTGATCGCCCGCATCTGGCGGGGCTGGGTCCGCACCGAGGACCGTGAGGCCTACGCCGCCTACATCGACGAGACCGGCATCGCCCACTACCGGCGGACGCCGGGCAACCAGGGCGCGCACATGCTGCTGCGCGACCTCGACGACGGCCGGACCGAGATCGTCACGCTCAGCTTCTGGACGTCCTACGACGCGATCCGGGAGTTCGCCGGGGACGACGTGAGCGCCGCCGTCTTCTACCCCGAGGACGACCGCTACCTGGTCGACCGAGAGGTCACCGTGCGCCACTACGAGGTCCACGAGGCCGGCTGACCGCCACTCCTCTGTCAAAGTGAGTTGACGGCACGCGCTGCGTCAACCTATGTTGACGACATGGCCGACACAGCACAGATGGCCTCCGCCGCCAGCAGCCGGGACCCCTCCGTCGGGTTGAAGGCGGTCCGCGCGCTCCGGGTCCTCGTGGAGCGACTGGAGGCCCTCCAGGTGGACAACGCCCGCGACCAGGGCTGGACGTGGGAGCAGATCGCCCAGCTGCTCGGCGTCACGCGCCAGGCGGTGCACAAGAAGTACGCAGGCGGCCGCGGGCCGCTCCGGCGGAAGGACTGACCGTGTTCGAACGCTTCACCTCCGACGCCCGCGAGACCGTCGTCCTCGCCCAGCGCGAGGCCCGCGAACTCCGGCACGGCACGATCGGCACCGAGCACCTGCTGCTCGCCCTCCTCGACCAGCCGTGGACGGCGACGGCGCAGGTGCTCGGCCGGCACGGGCTCACCCGGCCCCTCGTGGTGGAGGCGGTCACCGCGCTCGTCGGTGGGGACGACCTGGACGCCGAGGCGCTGCGCGCGGTCGGGATCGACCTGGACGCCGTCCGCGACCGGGTCGAGGCGACCTTCGGCCCCGGGGCGCTCGACAGGCGGGCCGGCGACCGGTCCCCCGGCCGGGGCGGGCACATCCCCTTCTCACCCCGCGCGAAGAAGGTGCTGGAACTGTCGCTGCGCGAGGCGATCGCCCAGCGGTCGAAGAGCATCCGGGAGGGGCACATCGCCCTCGGCATGCTCCGGGAGGGGCAGGGACTGGCCGTCACGGTGCTGCACGACCGCG
Source organism: Geodermatophilus sp. SYSU D00697 (assembly GCF_054050175.1). Lineage (NCBI taxonomy): Bacteria > Bacillati > Actinomycetota > Actinomycetes > Geodermatophilales > Geodermatophilaceae > Geodermatophilus > Geodermatophilus sp. SYSU D00697. The sequence continues at coordinate 39,663 of NZ_JBJGYV010000031.1, read as the reverse complement.
GGGTCGACCTGGCCGCGCTGCGGCGGGACCTCGAGGCGACCATCCTCGCCGCCTGACCGGCCCTCCGTGTCACCCGCGGGTGGGAGGGTGCCGCCGTGGAGATCCTCTTCGTCGCCAGCACGAGCGTCATCGCGCCCGACCCGGTGGAGAGCCGTCGGCTGTACGTGGACGCGCTCGGGTTGCCCCTCGAGCGACTCGACGGCGAGTACTACGCCAGCGAGCGGATCGACGGCAGCAGGCACTTCGGCGTCTGGCCGCTCGCCGCGGCCGCAGTGGCCTGCTTCGGCGCACCCGACTGGCCGGCCGACCACCCGGTCCCGCAGGCGAGCATCGAGTTCGAGCTCCCGGACGAGGCCGCGGTGGCCCGTGGCGCGGCGGAGCTGGAGGCCGCCGGCCACCGGCTCCTGCACGGGGCGCGAACGGAGCCGTGGGGGCAGACGGTCGCCCGGCTGCAGTCCCCGGAGGGGCTGGTCGTCGGGCTGTCCTTCGCGCCGTGGATGCACTGAGGCCCGGCGCGGTCAGACCCCGGCGCCGGTCCGTGCGGCGATCTTCGCCGCGATCCTGTCGCGGGTGCGCTCGGGCAGGTACCGCACCGCGGGGAGCAGGTCGGGGAGCCGGCGCTTCTGCGTCGTGTAGGCCCGGAAGGCCAGCCCCACGGTGATCCCGTGGTCGGGGCGGTGGACGACGTCGACGGGATCGCCGGCGCCGAGCTCCCCGGTCTCCAGCACGCGCAGGTAGGCCCCGCTCGCGCCGTGCGCGGTGAACCGCTTGACCAGCTGCGGCACGCCCCAGAACCGCTCGAAGTTGACGCAGGGGATCCGGCAGTCGGTCACCTCCAGCAGCGCCGTCCCGACCCGCCAGCGCTCCCCCAGCAGCGCACCGGTGAGGTCCAACCCCGTCGTCCGGAGGTTCTCGCCGAAGCGGCCGGGGGGCAGGTCGCGCCCGAGCTCGGCGGACCACCAGTCGGCGTCCTCCTGGGCGTAGGCGTAGACCGCCTGCCCCTCACCGCCGTGGTAGCGCCGGTTGACCTGGACGTCGCCGTCCAGGCCGAGCCGTCCGACGGCGACCCGGCCGGGCACCGGCCGCTTGTCGATCCCGCTGCGGTTGGGCCGCCGATCGGGCAGCGACAGCAGGTCGGGACCGGAGACGCAGACCGCTTCGACGCGGGGCGTCACTTCTTGCTGGCGGTGGACTCGTTGGTGGACAGCGCGGCGACGAACGCCTCCTGGGGGACCTCGACGCGGCCCACCATCTTCATCCGCTTCTTGCCCTCCTTCTGCTTCTCCAGCAGCTTGCGCTTGCGGGTGATGTCACCGCCGTAGCACTTGGCGAGGACGTCCTTGCGGATCGCGCGGACGGTCTCCCGGGCGATCACCCGAGAGCCGACGGCGGCCTGGATCGGCACCTCGAACTGCTGGCGCGGGATGAGCTCGCGCAGCTTGCCGGCCATCATCACGCCGTAGCTGTAGGCCTTGTCCTTGTGCACGATCGCGCTGAACGCGTCGACGGCCTCGCCCTGCAGCAGGATGTCGACCTTCACCAGCGCGGACTCCTGCTCACCGGCCTCGGCGTAGTCCAGGCTCGCGTACCCGCGGGTGCGCGACTTCAGCGCGTCGAAGAAGTCGAAGATGATCTCGCCGAGCGGCAGCGTGTAGCGCAGCTCGACCCGCGACTCGGACAGGTAGTCCATGCCGCCGAGCTGCCCGCGGCGGCCCTGGCAGAGCTCCATGATGGCGCCGGTGTAGTCGCTGGGCGCGATGACCGTGGCGCTCACGACCGGCTCGAACACCTTGTCGATCTTGCCCTCGGGCCAGTCGCTGGGGTTGGTGACGGTGATCTCCGAGCCGTCCTCCATCACCACCCGGTAGACGACGTTGGGGGCGGTGGAGATGAGGCTGATCCCGGCCTCGCGCTCCAGCCGCTCCCGGACGATCTCCAGGTGCAGCAGGCCGAGGAAGCCGACGCGGAAGCCGAAGCCCAGGGCCGCGGAGGTCTCCGGCTCGTAGGTGAGCGCGGCGTCGTTGAGCAGCAGCTTGTCCAGCGCCTCGCGCAGCAGCGGGTACTCGCTGCCGTCGATCGGGTAGAGGCCGGAGTAGACCATCGGCTTGGGGTCGCGGTAGCCGCCGATCGACTCGGTGGCCGGCTTGTGCTGGAGGGTGACGGTGTCGCCCACGCGGGACTGGCGGACGTCCTTCACCCCGGTGATGAAGTAGCCCACCTCGCCGACGCCGAGGCTCTCGACCGGCTTGGGCTCCGGGGAGATCACGCCGATCTCGAGCAGCTCGTGCGTCGCGCCGGTCGACATCATCTTGATCCGGTCGCGGGCGGCGATCCGGCCGTCGACCACGCGGACGTAGGTGATGACGCCGCGGTAGATGTCGTAGACCGAGTCGAAGATCATGGCGCGGGCGGGGCCGTCGGCGTCGCCGGTCGGCGCGGGGATCTGCGCCACGATCGCGTCGAGCAGCTCGGGCACGCCCTCGCCGGTCTTGCCGCTGACGCGCAGCACCTCGTCGGGGTCGCAGCCGATGATGTGGGCCAGCTCCGCGGCGTACTTCTCCGGCTGGGCGGCCGGCAGGTCGATCTTGTTGAGGACCGGGATGATCGTGAGGTCGTTCTCCATGGCCAGGTAGAGGTTGGCCAGGGTCTGGGCCTCGATGCCCTGTGCGGCGTCGACCAGGAGGACCGCACCCTCGCAGGCGGCCAGCGACCGGGACACCTCGTAGGTGAAGTCGACGTGGCCGGGGGTGTCGATCATGTCGAGCACGAACTCGTCGCCCGCGTGCTCGCCGGTCGTCGGCGTCCACGGCAGGCGCACGTTCTGCGCCTTGATGGTGATGCCGCGCTCGCGCTCGATGTCCATCCGGTCGAGGTACTGCGCACGCATCTGCCGCGCTTCGATGATCCCGGTCACCTCGAGCATCCGGTCGGCCAGCGTCGACTTGCCGTGGTCGATGTGGGCGATGATGCAGAAGTTCCGGATGCGGGCCGGGTCGGTGTAGGCGGGAGTCGTCACAGTGCCCCCATCGTCCCACGGCTCGGTGCGTCGTCCAGCGAACGGCCGGTCCGTGCCGGTCTACCCGCGGGTTGGGGTCGTACGCCCGTCGCTGGTATCTTGGCAGACCGGTCCGCCGACGCCTGCCGTCCGGACGCACTGTCAGAAGTACTCCCTCCCGAGAGACACCCGAGGCTCACGCGTGGCGAACATCAAGTCCCAGATGAAGCGGATCAAGACCAACGAGAAGGCGCGTCAGCGCAACGTTGCCGTCAAGTCCGCCCTGAAGACGGCCGTCCGGCGCGTCCGGACCGCCGCTGCGTCCGGGGACGCCGCGGCCGCGCAGGACGCCCTCAAGACCGCCAGCAAGGCGCTCGACAAGGCCGCCAGCAAGGGCATCATCCACAAGAACCAGGCCGCCAACCGCAAGTCGGGTCTGGCCAAGCAGGTCGCCGGCCTCTGAGCCGGCGCGCCGCGCCCCCGGTGCGGACGTGCACGAGCCCCCTCCCCCGCTCGGGGACGGGGGCTCTTCGCGTCTTCGGGCCCCGTCTCGGGGTCTCCTCTCCGGGCCCCCTCTCCGGCCCCGTCCCGGGGTAGACCGCCCCGGAACCGAGCCGGCGTCCGTCGCCTGCCGTCGCCGGGGTGCGGCGTCAGACGCGACCCCGGCCGGTCTCCCGGCGGATGGTGACGATCCGCCGCACGGCCCGCTCCAGCGCGTAGTCCGCGCTGGCGGCCGCGCCCTTGACGTCGGCGTTCAGCTCCGCCGCGACGCCGACCGCCTGCTGCAGGCCCTCGATGCTCCAGCCGCGCGCCTGCGCCTGGGCCTTCTTCACCTTCCACGGCGGCATCTTCAGCGTGCGGGCCAGCTCGCCGGGGTTGGTGCTGCGCAGTGAGGTGACCCGCGCCGCGGTGCGGACGCCGTCGGCGATGGCGTCGGCGATGAGGACGTGGGCGACCCCGCGCTGCAGCGCCCAGCGCAGCATCTCCAGCGATCCCTGCCGGTCGCCGACGAGCACGCGCTCCGCGACGGTGAAGCCGGTGACCTCGGCCTGCCCGCGGTGGAACCGGGCGACGGCGTCGGCGTCGACGGTGCCGCCGAAGTCGGAGACGAGCTGGCCGGCGGCCGAGGACAGCTGGCGGAGGTCGGCGCCGATCGCCTCGACCAGGGCACTGGCCGCGTCAGGCGTGATCCGCCCGCCGGCGGACCGGACCTCGTTGCGCACGAACGCGATGCGGTCCCCGACCGAGCTGACCTTCGGGCAGTCGTCGACCGCGGCACCGGCAGCGGTGAAGGCCTTGAGCAGCGCCTCGTTGCGCTTGCCGCCGTGGTGCACGACCACGAGGGTCAGGTCGGGGTCGGGTTCCTTGGCGTAGCCGACCAGGGCGTCGACGAGCGCTCCGGCCGCCTCGTGGACCCCGGTCACCACCACGAGGCGGTGCTCGCCGAACAGCGAGGGCGCGAGGACGTCGGCCAGCTGCCCCACCGGCAGACCCGCGGCGGGGAGCTCGTGCGTCTCGGCCTCGGGGTGGCGCTCGAGCACCGCGGCCCGGACAGCGGAGATCGCGCGGGAGCGGAGCAGCTCCTCCTCCCCCACCACGGCACGCAGGCGGGAGGTCGGCGCGGGAGGTGCGGCAGCCACGCCGGCATGGTGTCACGCGCGGGTGACGCTCCCGCTGAGCCGTGGCCGGTGCCGCCCGGGCCACGGGGTGGGCCGTGCCCACCGTGTCCAGCGCGTGGGCCCCGTCGACCGTGCCGCTCACGCCGGCCGCGCCGGTGACGTCGGGGCCGGCGGCCGGGTCGGCTGCCGTGCGGGCGGCGCCGGCGCCGTCGGCGGGGCCGGCCGCGGAACCTGCGGCCTCCCGTCCACGGGCCGCCACCCCCCACGCGTCGGCGTCCCCCGCGACGGCCAGGTCCCCCTCCCGGTCGGTGCGGTGCACCCGCATCCCGTCCTGGGCCAGCCACGACAGCATCCGCGCGGTCGGGTGCCCGTAGGGGTTGTCGGGCCCCGCCGACACCAGGGCCACCCGGGCGCCGGTCGCGGCGAGGAAGCCGCGGTCGGCGTCGGCACTGCCGTGGTGGGGCACCTTGAGCACGTCCGCGCGCAGGTCCACACCGCGGGCGACGATGCGCGCCTGCGCCTCGCCGCCGAGGTCGCCGGTGAGCAGGACGCGCACGCCGTGGCGGGTGACCCGCACGACGAGGGAGAGGTCGTTGGGCTCGGCCGCCGGCGTGGCCAGCTCCGGCGGCGGGGCGAGCACCTCGACGACTGCCTCCCCCACGGTGCGGCGCTCCCCCGGGACGAGCACGGCCTGCTGCGCCCTCGCGTTCCCGACCGCCTCGGCGAGCCGGCCGGCGCGGTCGTCGGCCGGGGACAGCGGCCCGGTGGCGACGACGCCGACCGACCGGCCCGACAGCGCGCCGGAGAGGCCGCCGACGTGGTCGGCGTCCAGGTGGGTGACCAGGACCAACGGCAGGCGGTCGATGCCCAGCCGGTCGAGGCAGCGGTCGACCGGCCCCACGTCCGGACCCGCGTCGACCAGCACCCCCTCCCCCGGTCCGGTGGGCACCACCAGGGCGTCGCCCTGCCCGACGTCGCAGGCGACCACGACCGTGCTGTCCGGCGGCCATCCCCGGGTCAGCTGGCGGACGGGCCAGCCCAGCACCACCACACCGACCAGGGCCGCCAGCGCCAGTGCCCGCCATCGGGGGAATCGCCACAGCAGCCAGGCCGCGCCGAGCAGGAGCAGCGTCAGGAGCACGGCACCCCGAGTGCCGACCGGCCAGCCGAGGGCACCGTCCGGCAGGGCTGCCGCCCGCTCGGCCACGAGCACCAGCCAGCGGACCGGCCACCCGGCCAGCCACACCAGCGCGTCCCCCAGCGGCGCAACCACGACCGTCGCCAGTGCCGCGAGCAGGCCCAGCACGGTGGCCGCGGGGACCGCGGGCGCGGCGACGAGGTTGGCCGGCAGGGAGACCGGACTGACCAGCCCGGACAACGCGGCGACCAGCGGTGCGGTGGCCAGTCCGGCCGCCGCCGCCACGGCCACCGCGTCGGCCACCGACCGCGGCCAGCCGCGGCCGCGGAGCCGCCGCGACCAGTTCCGCGCGAGCAGCACGATGGCCGCCGTCGCCGCGACCGACAACGCGAAGCCGACATCGCGGGCGAGGGCGGGCTCCACGAGCAGGAGAACGACGACGGCGCCGAGGAGTGCGGGCAGGGCCGCCCGCGACCGGCCGCTGGCCAGCGCGAGGAGGGTGACCGCGCCCATCGCCGCGGCGCGGAGCACACTCGCGCTCGGACGGGCCAGCAGCACGAACCCGACCAGCGCCGCGGCGGCCACGAGGGCCTGGACCCGCCGGTCCACCGCCCGGCGGCGCAGCGGGGCGAGGACCCCGGTGAGCACGATGGCCACGTTCGCGCCCGAGACCGCGGTGAGGTGGGCGAGCCCGGCCCGCCGGAAGTCCTCGACGAGCACCGGGTCCATGGCGCGGGTGTCGCCGACGACCAGCCCCGGCAGCAGCCCGCCCGGCCGGGGCCCCAGGACGCGGGCCGCGGCGTCGGCCAGGCCGTCGCGCAGTGACCCGGCGGCCCGCTGGGCCCACGGGGGCTCCCCGAGGACGGCCGGTGGCCCGCGCGCTGACAGGCGGGCCACCAGTCCCTCCACGGGGTCGGCCGGCGACACGGTGGCCCGCAGTCGCACGGGCTGTCCGGGCAGCAGCCCGAGCCAGTCCTCCGCGGGCCCGAACAGGACGACGGCGTCGTCCAGACCGACCGCGGACCTGCCGTCGTCGAGCCGGGTGACGGTGCCCTCGACCACCACACGTGCCGGCCCGACGCCGCGCACCGGACGGGGGTCGCCGGCCAGGACGAGGTCGAGCACCACGGTCCGCCGACCCTCCGCGACCGCCGCGAGCGGCGACGCCTCCCGCGCGGCGGTCCGGACGGCCGCCGTCGTCGCGGTGACCGCCACGGCCGCGAGCACGCCGAGGAGCACGACCGCCCACGCCGAGCTCCGCCGCCGCACGGCCAGCAGCGCGCACCCCGTGGCGACCAGTGCCGCTGCGGCCAGGCCGGCGGGACCCGTCAGCGGAGCGAGCAGCGTGGTGGCCCAGGTGGCTCCGGCGACCGGTGCCAGCCGCAGGTCGACCCACGCCCACCGCCGGGGAGTGCCGCTCACACGGTCACCAGCTCGGCGAGCTCGGCGTAGATGGCCGGGCCGATCCCGGGGACGTCGTCGAGCTGCTCGACGCTGGCGAACCGGCCCTGCCCTTCCCGGTGGTCGACGATCCGCTGGGCCAGGACCGGCCCGATGCCGGGGAGCGCGTCGAGGTCGGCGACGGTCGCCGTGTTGAGGTCCACGGGGCCGGACCCGGAGGCCACTCCCGCAGCCGGGCCGGCCGGAGCGGCTCCCGGCACGCCCACCGCGATCTGCTGCCCGTCGGAGACCACCGCGGCGAGGTTGACCGAGGCGGGGTCGGCCTCCGGCAGCAGGCCGCCGGCGGCCGCGACAGCGTCGGCGACGCGCGCTCCCGTGGGCAGGCTGACCAGGCCGGGCCGGTGGACGAGGCCGACCACGGAGACCACGACGGTCGTCGACGCCTCGGCCGCCACCCCGACCGACGGTGTCGCCGGTGCCGTGGCCGAGGACGGGGACGACACCGCCGGGGAGGACGGCCCGGGCGCCGGCTCCACGTGGGGGCGGTCGAACCAGGTCCCCGCCGCCACGACCAGCGCGGCGAGCAGCCCGGCGAGCCACAGCGCCCACGCCCCACGCCGCGCCGGGGCCAGGCGCACCGCCGGGCCGGGCACGCGGTGCCGGCCGATGCCGTCCGGCAGCTCCGGCGCCGATCCCTCCTCGTCCGCTCCCGCTTCGCGGGCCGGCTCCACCGGCTCCGGATGGTCCGCCGGGTCGAGGTCGTCGTCGGGGACCCAGCCCCGCGCGCGCCCGCCCTCGGCGAGGAGGACACGCAGGCGAGCGCGGATGAGGTCGGCGTCGTCGCCGCGGCGGGGAGGGAGGCGCACCGGCCGGACGCTAGGCAGGTCGGTGCGCGGTCGACGGGGTCCCGGGACGACTGTGGACAGGACCCCCGCCTGTGGACGACGGGACCAGCGGTCCGGCGGCGCGGGTGCAGGCTGCCCGGGTGCCTCCGCTGGGTCCCTCAGTCCGCCGGCTGCTCGCCGTCCTCGACGGTCTGCTGGAGCAGCGGCACCGACGCCGGCGCCACGACCAGGCCCACGGCCCCGGGCCCGACGTGCGCACCGATCGCCGCCCCGAGCTCGCTGACGTAGAGCTCGCGCAGCCCCGGGAGCCGGTCCTCGAGCTCGGCAGCGAGGCGCTCGGCGCGCTCCGGTGCGGCCAGGTGGTGGACGGCGACCGACACGGGCCCGTTGTCGGCGGCCTCCACGCCGCGCTGGACCAGCCGCGACAGCGCCCGGGCGGAGGTCCGGACCTTCTCCAGGGGGACGACCCGCCCCTCGGCGACGTGCAGCACCGGCTTCACCGCCAGGGCGGTCCCGATCATCGAGGCCGCGGCTCCGATCCGACCCCCGCGGCGCAGGTGCTCGAGGGTGTCGACGACGAAGAGCGTCCGGGTCGCGGCGGCCGTCTCCCGCGCCCTGGCCGCGACGATCCCCGCGTCCTCTCCGGCCGCGGCAGCCCGGGCGGCGGCGACGACGGCGAATCCGCTGCCCATGGCCGCCGAACGCGAGTCCACCACCGTGACGATGTGCTCGCCGACCTGCGTGGCGGCCAGGCGCGCCGCGTCGACGGTGCCCGACAGCTCCGCCGACAGGTGGATCGAGACGATCCGGTCGGCGCCCTCGGCCAGCCGCCGACGGTAGGCGCTGACGAAGTCCCCCGGCGTCGGCCGGGAGGTGGAGACGGTCTGCCCGCGGACGCCGAGGGCACGGGCGACGTCCGCCGGACCGATCTCCGACCCCTCCTGGCCGGAGTGGCCGGCCATGACGACGTAGAGGGGGACGACCTCGACCGAGTACTGCTCGACCAACCGCGGGGGCAGGTAGGCCGTGGAGTCGGTGACCACGGCGACGGACACGCGGCGAGGCTAGCCGCCCGCGCGCGCCGACCGGCGGGGGCCGGTCACGGCGGGCTCCCGGCGACGCTCGGTCAGAGGACGGCGTCGGCGTCCTGTGCCGGCGCGGCGGCCCCCTCCTCGGGGCTCGCCCCGGCCACCAGGGGGCCGGCTCCGGCGGGGACCGGGGGGTGCGGCTCGGAGGGCACCCGTGGCGCCGAGGTGTTGTGCCGCAGCAGCCGCCAGCGGTCGCGCTGCACCGCCAGCTCGCTCCAGGCGCAGTTGCCCAGGGGGCCGAACACCCGGCGGTGTTCCGGCCCCAGCGCGAGCAGGACCTCCAGCAGCCGCGCGGCGGTGCCGCCGTGGGTCACCACCACCGCCGCCGGTGCCTCCGGCAGGTCCCGGAGCGCGGCGAGCGCCCGCCGCGGCACGTCCGCCGGGTCCTCGCCGCCGCGGCCCCGCACCGGCCGGCCGGCGAGCCAGTCGGCGTACTGCTCGGGGTGGCGCTCGGCGACCTCCTCGCGCGTGAGCCCCTCCCACGACCCGATGCCGAACTCGCGCAGCCGGGGGTCCAGCCGGAGCGGCACCCCGAGGACGCCGGCGAGCGACGCGGCGGTCTCGGCGGCCCGGCTCAGGTCACTGGCGATGACGACGGTCCCCTCGGGGAGCGCCGCGGTCGCGGCCAGGTGCGCGGCCGCCTCGGCGGCCTGCCGCCGGCCCTCCGCGTCCAGCGGGGGGTCCTGCTGGCCCTGGAAGCGCCCGGTGACGTTCCACTCCGTGCGCCCGTGCCGCCAGACGACCAGCCGGGGCACGGGCAGCCGCGGGGCGGCGTCGGTCACCGGCCGGTCGCCTCCGAGGACACCCCTGGGTCGGCGTCGTCCTCGGCGGGCTCGGGTGGGAGGGGCGTGGGATCGGCGCTCATCGGGTCGACGTCGTCGGCCGACAGCGTCTGCCGGCTCGCGGGGAGCGTGGTGTCGGCGTCGGTGGCGCCCTGGTCGGCGATCGGCGCGGCCCGGTCGGCGAACGGGATGGTCGGGCAGTCCTTCCACAGCCGCTCGAGGGCGTAGTAGGCACGCTCCTCGGCGTGCTGGACGTGCACGACGACGTCGATGAAGTCCAGCAGCACCCACCGGGCCTCGGCGACGCCCTCCCGGCGCACCGGCTTGACGCCGTGCTGCCGCAGCCGCTCCTCGACCTCGTCGACGATCGCCTGCACCTGGCGCTCGTTGGGCGCCGATGCCAGCACGAAGGCGTCGGTGATCGCCAGCCGGTCGCTGACGTCCACGATCGAGACGTCGGTGGCCAGCTTGTCGGCGGCGGCCTGCGCCGCCAGCAGTGCGGTCTCCCGCGCCTCGGGCGAGGCGGTCATCGGGGTACCTCCTGGAGATGGGGGGACGGTGGTTCGGGAGGCGTTCCGCCGGGGCCGGTGGGAGCCGGCGGCCGGTCGTAGCTGGGGCGGTCGGCCGGCGGGGCGTCCGGGCGGCCACCGCGGGGGACGTCCTCACGCACCGCGGGTCGGGGGGCGACCCGGGAGTGGTAGAGCTGCCGCTTCTCGATGTACTGCACCACGCCGTCGGGGACGAGGTACCAGACCGGCATGCCGCGGCCCACCCGCTCGCGGCAGTCGCTGGAGCTGATCGCCAGTGCCGGCACCTCGACCAGGCTCACCGCGCCCTCGGGCAGGTGCGCCGCACCCAGGTCGAAGCCGGGCCGGGTCACGCCGATGAAGTGCGCCAGCTGGAAGCACCGGTCGCTGTCCCGCCAGCTCAGGATCTGGGAGAGCGCATCGGCCCCGGTGATGAAGAACAGCTCGTCGTCCGGGCGCTGCCGCTGCAGGTCGCTGAGGGTGTCGATCGTGTACGTCGGCCCGCCGCGGTCGATGTCGACGCGGCTCACCGAGAACCGGGGGTTGGAGGCGGTGGCGATGACCGTCATGAGGTAGCGGTCCTCGGCCGGGGCCACGTCGCGGTCGCTCTTCTGCCAGGGCTGACCGGTCGGCACGAAGACGACCTCGTCCAGCCCGAAGAGGACGGCGACCTCGCTCGCCGCCACGAGGTGTCCATGGTGGATGGGATCGAACGTCCCACCCATCACCCCGACCCGCCGACCAGCCACCGATCGAGCCTATCCGGGCCGGCGCGGGGCGGCGGAGGAGGACCGGCGCCGGACGGGAGCACGGGGCGTGCGGCCGGCACCGGACGCGACCCCGGGCAGGCCCGGTCCCCGCCGGCTCACAGCGTGGTGACGAAGTCGGCCAGCTGGGCGGCGGTGCGGCACTCGACCATGTCGATGACCTCGCCGTACCGATCGGCGGCCGAGTCGCCGCTGCCCCACAGCCGGCGTGGCTCGGGGTTGAGCCAGTGCGCGGAGCGGGACCGGCGGACGAGGTCGGCCAGCACCGGCAGTCCCGGCGGTCGGTAGTTGGTGCGACCGTCGCCCAGCACGAGCAGCGAGGTCTTCGGGCCGACGGCGCCGGGCCACCGGTCGGCGAACACCTCGAACGCGGTGCCGTAGTCGCTGTGCCCGTCGAAGCCCACGACGTCGGCCTCGCGACCGATGCGCGCGACCGCGTCGGCGACGTCCGCGCCGGGGCGGAAGAAGCGGGTGACCTCGTCGGTCGAGTCCACGAACGCGAAAGCCCGCACCCCGGTGAAGTGCTCGCGCAGCGCCTGGGTGAGCATCAGCGTGAAGTGGCTGAACCCGGCCACCGAGCCGCTGACGTCGCAGAGCACCACCAGCTCGGGCTTGTGCACCCTGCGCGGCCGGTGGTGGGTCACGACCGGCACGCCCCCGGTCCCCAGCGACGCGCGCACCGTCTTGCGGAAGTCCAGCCGGCCCTCCCGCCCGTGCCGCCGCCGGGCCGACAGCCGGACCGCGAGGCGGCGGGCCAGCGGGGCCACGGTCCGGCGCAGCTCGGCGAGGTCGGCGGACTGGGCCCGCAGGAACTCCACCTGGTCGGCCAGCGGGCGCACCGCGCTCTTCGCGACCTTGTCCCGGCCGCGTTCGGCCGCCGTCCGCCGCCGGACCTCGGCCTCCACCGCCGCCCGGAACGCCGCCAGCCGCTCGCGGACGGTCTGCCGGGCCACCTGCTCGGCCAGCCCACCGCGGTCGCCGTCCCCGAGCAGGCCGGCCAGCAGCTGCGCGACCAGCGTGTCCGGCGACAGGGCGCGCATCACCCGGTAGCCGAAGAACGACTGCCCGGACGGCGAGGGCGTGGCCCGTCCCAGCCGGTCGACGGCCTCGCGGGCGAACCGGCGCAGCGCCTCCTCGTCGCCGTCGAGCAGCAGCTGGGCCAGCCGGTCGCGCAGCAGTCCGGCGAGGTCCACGCCGTCGGGCAGGTCCAGGGTCGACTCCGGGGCCTCCCCCGCCTCGCCGTCCCCCTCGGCGTCGTCGGCGACCACCGGCCGGTCACCGAGCGGCCACCACAGGTCGAACAGGACGTCGTAGGCCGGCCGCTGCGCCGCCCGCTGCAGCAGCACCGCGGCCAGCCCGTGCCGCAGCTGCTCGCGGTCGAGCAGGTCGACCACGGTGAGGATCTCGGCGGCGTCCACGGCCTGGCTGATCCCGACCGGGATGCCGGCCTCCCGGACCGCCCGGACGAAGCCGTCCAGGTGCCCGGCGAGCCCGCCGGGCTCGGCCGGGGACGACGCCACCGGGGCCGCCATCAGTTCAGCCGCAGCTCGGCCGCGGCCCGCTCCTGGTCGCTGGCGTGCTTGAGCACGACCCCGAGCGTCGACCGCACCGCCGCCTCGTCGAGGGTGTCCAGGCCCAGCTCGAGCAGGGTCTGCGCCCAGTCGAGGGTCTCCGAGATCGACGGGGACTTCTTCAGCTCCAGGGCCCGCAGCGCGCGGATGGTGCGCACCAGCTGCTCGGCCAGCCCCGGCGCGAGGTCGGGCACGCGGGAGAGCACGATCTCGCGCTCCCGCTCGGCCGACGGGTAGTCCAGGGCGAGGTAGAGGCAGCGTCGCTTGAGCGCCTCGGACAGCTCACGCGTGGCGTTGGAGGTCAGCACCACCATCGGCCGGCGCACCGCGGTCACCGTGCCGAGCTCGGGGATGGTGACCTGGAAGTCGCTGAGCACCTCCAGCAGCAGGCCCTCCACCTCGACGTCGGCCTTGTCGGTCTCGTCGACGAGCAGCACCGTCGGCCCGGTGCGGCGGATCGCGGTGAGCAGCGGCCGGGAGAGCAGGAACTCCTCGCCGAAGATGTCGTCGTGGACGGTGCCCCAGTCCGCGCCGTCGGAGCCCTGCGCCGCCTGGATCCGCAGCAGCTGCTTCTTGTAGTTCCACTCGTACAGGGCCCGCGCCTCGTCCAGGCCCTCGTAGCACTGCAGCCGGATCAGCTCCGAGCCCGTCGCCGTGGCCAGCGCCTTGGCCAGCTCGGTCTTGCCCGTGCCGGCCGGCCCCTCGACCAGGAGCGGCTTGCCCAGCCGGTCGGCCAGGAAGACCGTCGTCGCGATCTGCGCGTCGGGCAGGTAGCCGGCCGTGGCCAGCCGCTTCCCGACGTCGGCGACCGAGGAGAACTGCGGGGACTGCGACGGCGGGCGCGCCATGCGGCTCCTGTCAGGCGGATGTCAGGCCCGTGCCAGGCCGGTGCCGGGCAGGGCGGCGGTCAGCGGCGGGTGTGGCCGTTCCCCGTCACGACGTAGGTGGTCGAGGTCAGCTCGGGCAGGCCCAGCGGGCCGCGGGCGTGCAGCTTCTGCGTCGAGATGCCGATCTCCGCGCCGAAGCCGAACTCCCCGCCGTCGGTGAACCGCGTGGAGGCGTTGACCAGCACCGCGGCAGCGTCCACCCCGGCGGTGAACTCGGCGACCGCGCGGGCGGAGTCGGCCACGATGGCCTCGCTGTGCCCGCTCCCCCACCGCTCGATGTGGTCCAGCGCGGCGGGCAGGTCGTCGACGACGCGGACGGCCATGTCCATCGAGAGGTACTCGGTGGCCCAGTCCTCGTCGGTCGCCGGGCGGACGGCGTCATGGGCGGCCTGCGCGGCGGCGTCCCCGTGCAGGGTCACCCCGGCGTCGGCCAGCGCGGACAGCAGCCGCGGCAGGAACGGGACGTCGCGGTGGACCAGCAGGGTCTCCGCGGAGTTGCAGACGCTCACCCGGTGGGTCTTGGCGTTGAGCACGATCGCCTCGGCCATCGCCGGGTCGGCCGACGCGTCGACGTACACGTGGCAGTTGCCCTCGCCGGTCTCGATCACCGGCACCCGCGCCTCGCGCACCACCCGCTGGATCAGCGACGCCCCACCGCGCGGGATGACCACGTCCACCAGGCCGCGGGCGTTCAGCAGCTCGCCCACCGACGCCCGGTCCGCGGGCAGCAGCTCGACCGACCCCTCGGGCAGGCCGGCCTTCGACCCCGCCTCGGTGAGGACGGCGACCAGCGCGGTGTTGGTGCGGAACGCCGAGGCCGAGCCGCGCAGCAGCGCCGCGTTGCCGCTCTTGAGGCACAGGCCCGCGGCGTCCACGGTCACGTTGGGGCGGGCCTCGTAGACGATGCCGACCACGCCGAGGGGCACCCGCACCTGGCGCAGCTGCAGCCCGTTGGGCAGCGTCGAGCCGCGGACGACGTCGCCGACCGGGTCGGGCAGCGCCACCAGGTGGCGCAGCGCGTCGGCGACCCCGGCGATGCGGCCGGCGTCGAGCCGGAGCCGGTCGAGGATCGCCGCCGGCGTGCCATCGGCCGCGGCCGCCTCGACGTCCGCGGCGTTGGCGGTCAGCACCTCGTCGGCGCGCTCGACCAGCGCGTCGGCCATGGCCAGCAGCGCGGCGTCCTTGGTGTCGGTGGGCAGGGTGCGCAGCACCCGGGCGGCGGCGCGGGCACGCAGCGCCGCGGCCCCGATCAACGGCAGGCCGGAGACGTCGGACACGCCCGCGAGGGTACGCGGGCAGCACCACCACCCGGCCGCTCGCACCCACCCCGACATATGCGAGAATGATTCTCATGAACGTGACGACGACGCGCACGGTCGTGACCGCGGCGGCTGCGGCCGCCACCCTGCTGCTGGCCGGGTGCGGCGACGACGCGGCCGGGGGCGCGGCGGAGGGCCAGGACGCCCTCACCGTGGTGGCGGGCTTCTACCCGCTGCAGTGGGCCACCGAGCGGGTCGGCGGCGACCGCGTCGACGTCTCCTCGCTGACCCAGCCGGGCGCCGAGCCGCACGACCTCGAGCTCACGCCGCAGGACGTCGCGGCGGTCGCCGAGGCCGACCTCGTCGTCCACCTCTCGGGCTTCCAGCCGGCGCTGGACGAGGCCGCCGACTCCGAGGCCGCCGACCACTCCTGGGACGCCGGCCAGGCCGCGGACCTGTCGCGCACCGCCGAGGAGCACTCCCACGAGGGCGAGGCCGAGGAGCACGCGGAGGAGGACGAGCACGCCGAGGAGGGCGGGGAGGCCGTCGACCCGCACTTCTGGCTCGACCCCACGCGGCTGGCCGCCGTGGGCGACGCCCTGGCCGACCGCCTCGCCGAGGTCGACCCCGACGGCGCGGCCACGTACGAGCAGAACGCCACGGCCCTGCGCGCCGACCTCGAGGCGCTCGACGGCGAGATGACCGCCGGGCTGGCGAACTGCCAGGTGGACACCCTGGTCACCAGCCACGACGCGTTCGGGTACCTCGCCGACCGCTACGGTCTGGAGGTGGTCGGCATCAGCGGGCTGAGCCCGTCCCAGGAGCCCAGCCCGGCCCAGCTCGCGGAGATCTCCACGCTGGTGCGCGAGCGCGGCGTCACCACCGTCTACACCGAGACCCTGGTCGACCCGGCGGTGGCCGACACCGTCGCCGACGAGGCCGGGGTGCGGACGGCCGTCCTCGACCCGCTCGAGGGGCTGAGCGACGAGTCGGCCGGGGCGGACTACCTCTCGGTGATGCGCGCCAACCTCTCGACGCTGCAGGAGGGCCAGTCCTGCTCATGACCGACTCCCCGGCCATCCGGCTGCGCGGCGCCAGCATCGGCTACGGCGACGTGGCCATCGTCCAGGGCGTCGACCTGACCGTCGGGCCCGGCGAGGCGGTCGCCGTCCTGGGGTCCAACGGGTCGGGCAAGACGACGCTGGCCCGCGGCGTGCTCGGCCTGGCCGGCGTCCTGGGCGGCGAGGTGGAGGTGCTCGGCGCCCCGGTCGGCCGGCTGCGCGAGCGCGGCCGGGTGGGTTACGTGCCCCAGCGGCACACCATCAGCGGAGCCGTCCCGGCCACGGTGCGCGAGGTGGTGTCGGTGGGGCGACTGGCGCGACTGGGGACCTTCCGGCGGCTGGGCCCCGCCGACCGTGCCGCGGTGGCCGAGGCCGTCGCCGCCGTCGGGCTCGCCGACCGGCTCCGGGACCCGGTGGCCTCCCTCTCCGGCGGGCAGCAGCGCCGCGTGCTCGTCGCCCGCGCGCTGGCCGCAGAGCCGGAGCTGTTGATCATGGACGAGCCGACCGCCGGCGTGGACGCCGCCAGCCAGGAGGCCCTGGCCGGCGTCCTGGCCGGGGTGTCCGCCGCCGGGACGACACTGGTCGTCGTGACCCACGAGACCGGGCCCCTGAGCGGCGTCCTGACCCGGGCGGTCGTGGTGGACCACGGCCGGATCCGCTACGACGGCCCGCTGACCGGGGCCGGGCCGCAGACCGGCGGCCACCACCACGCCGACGAGCCGGCCGGCCCCCCGGCCACGGGTTACCGCATCGACCAGCCCCGGGTGACGACGGACGGGGGCCGCTGACGTGGAGATCCTCGAGTTCGGCTTCATGCAGCGCGCCCTGCTGGCCTCGCTGATGGTGGGGCTGGTCGCGCCCGCGGTCGGCGTCTTCCTGGTACAGCGCCGCCTCTCCCTGCTCGGCGACGGGCTGGGGCACGTGGCGCTGACCGGCGTGGCGATCGGGGTGCTCACCTCGACCGCCCCGGTCGGGACGGCGCTGGTCGCGGCGGTGCTGGGCGCGGTGCTCATCGAGCTGGTCCGGGCCCGCGGGCGCACCAGCGGGGACGTCGCCCTCGCCGTCCTGTTCTACGGGGGCATCGCCGGCGGCGTGGTGCTGCTGTCGCTGGCACCCCGGGGTCAGGCGACCAACCTGGAGTCCTACCTGTTCGGCGCGATCACGACGACGAGCACCGCGGACGTGGTGGTCTTCGCCGTCATCACGGTCGTGGTCCTGGCCGCCGTCTGGGGGCTCGGGCAGCGGCTCTACGCGGTGAGCGACGACGAGGAGTACGCGCGGGCGGTCGGCCTGCCGGTGCTGACGCTCAACATCGTCCTGGCCGCGCTGGTCGCCTCCACCGTGGTGCTCTCCATGCGGGTGGTGGGCCTGCTGCTCATCAGCGCGCTGATGATCGTGCCCAGCGCCGTGGCCCAACTGCTCGCCCGCAGCTTCCGGCAGACCCTCCACCTGGCCTGCGCGATCGGCCTCGTGGTGAGCGTCTCGGGCACCGCCACCTCGTACTACACGGGCACGCCGTCCGGCGGCACGATCGTGCTGCTGGCGATCGCCGTGTTCCTCGTCGTCACCGCGGTCGTGGCGCTGCGCGAGGCGACCGCCCGCCGGCGCCACCGCGGCCGCGCCGAGGTGCACGCCGCCCACCCCCACGAGCACGGCGAGGGCTGCGGGCACGCGCCGGTGCCGCACGGCGACCACGTCGACTACGACCACGACGGGCACCTGCACGCGCCGCACCGGACCGGCACCGGGGTGCACTACGACGAGCACGGGGTGCACGCGGCGCCCCCGGCCGACCCGGTGCGGCGGGCATGAGCGCGCAGACCCCGGCCGAGGTCCCCGGCCGCCGGCAGACCCGGCAGCGCAGCGCGGTCCTCGCCCTGCTGGAGGACCTCGACGGGTTCCGCACCGCCCAGGACCTGCACGCCCTGCTGCGCGAGCGCGGCGACCCGGTGGGGCTGGCGACGGTCTACCGGGCGCTGCAGGCCCTGGTGGACGACGGACTGGTCGACGTGCTGCGCAGCAGCGACGGGGAGGCCGCCTACCGGCGCTGCTCCCCGGTGCACCACCACCACCTGGTCTGCCGCTCCTGCGGGCGGACGGTGGAGGTCGCCGACCCGCCGGTCGAGCGGTGGGCGGCACGCGTCGCCGCGGAGCACGGGTTCGCCGACGTGCAGCACCAGCTGGAGGTCTTCGGGACCTGCTCGAGCTGCGCGGGCGCCGGTCAGCGATAGGGGTCGGTGATCTCCCGCAGCCGGGTGAGCGCCTCCCGCAGCCGCCTCGTCGTCTCCTCGCCGAGGTGCGCGCTCCACTCCGCCTCGACCTCGGCCTCCACCCGCCGGGCCAGCGCCACGGCCCGTTCGCCCCGTTCGGCCATCTGCACCAGCCGGGCGCGGGCGTCGGTCGGGTCGGGGACCCGCCGGACGTACCCCGCCCGTTCCAGCTGGTCGACGAGGTGCCCCGCGGTCTGCTTGGTCACCAGCGCCTGCTCGGCCAGGTCGGTGAGGCGGGTGCCGCCCACCCCGATCCGCGCGGCGATCCGGCCCTGCGCCGCGGTGAGGTCGTCGAAGCCGGCCGCGGCGAGGGCCGCGAGGATCCGCGCTTCCATCGCCCGGTGCGGGTAGAAGCACAGCAGGCCCAGGTTCTGCCGGTCCTCGGTCACGAGCCCCCTTGACGATGGTCAGATCCTCTGACGGAATGGTCAGAGGATCGTACTGACTCGGGAGCGGTCATGGACCTCGACGACGTGTGGCGCAGCATCGACTCCGAACGGTCGAGCCTGGCCGACCTCCTGGAGGAGCTCTCGCCCGCCGAGTGGGAGACGCCGTCCCTGTGCGACGCCTGGCGCGTCCGCGACGTCGCCGCCCACCTCACGCTGGCCCACATGGGCCCCGTGGCGGCCACGGTCGCCGTCGTCCGCGCGCGCGGCAGCTTCGACCGGATGATCCGCGACACCGCCCTGCGCGCGTCGCACCGGCCCGTCGAGGAGTACCCGCGCCGGTTGCGCGCGATGGTCGGCTCCCGGCGGCGGGCGCCGCTGGTCACCCCGCTGGAGCCGCTCGTCGACGTCCTCGTGCACGGCCAGGACGTCGCCGTCCCGCTCGGGCGCGACCGGCCCGTCCCGGCTGCCGCCGGCGCCGCGGCCGCCACGCGGGTGTGGGAGATGGCGTTCCCGTTCCGGGCACAGCGGCGGCTGCGCGGGCTGCGCCTGGCCGCGACCGACGTCGGGTGGTCCGCCGGCTCGGGTCCGGTCGTGGCGGGCCCGATCGCGGCGCTGCTGCTGCTCCTCACCGGGCGGGAGGAGGCGGCCCTCGCCCGGCTCGACGGGGAGGGAGCGCAGCGCCTGGCGGCCGGCCGTGCGGCGGGCACGTCCCGCTGACCGGCCGGGCTGACAGCGAGCCACGCCGGTCGGGCGATGTGTGCGGGCGCGCGTGACGACGTCCCGGTCCCGCCGCCTCGGCAGCCCGCTGCCGAGGGCGGGCGGGAGACTGGACGGGCTCAGCGGGACCGGCGCGTGGACCCCGTGGGGCCCGCGCCTCGAGCAGGAGGAGGCGATCGCCATGCCCTGGGGTGTCGTCATGGACGTCCCGGCACCGGTGGAGGTGTACGACGCCGTCCACGCCGAGGTGATGCGCCGCAGCGGTGGCGCGGTCGACGGGCTGCTGGTGCACCTCGGCCGCGCCACGCCGACCGGCTTCCAGGTCGTCGAGGTGTGGGAGTCGCGGGAGCAGCACGCGCGCCACGACCGCGAGGTCGTCCAGCCGGTCGTCGTCGAGCTCGCGTCCGGCGGGCCCGCTCCCTCGAGCGAGCCCACGGTCACCGAGTTCGAGGTGCGCGGCCTCGTGGTGCCGGGGCCGGCCGTGGCCGTCTGAACGGCGCTCCGGCCCAGGGTGGCCTCAGCCGCCGTGGCGGGCCAGCCGGTGGCGCAGGCCGGCGCGGACGGCGGGCCACTCGGCGTCGGTGATGGAGAAGACGACGGTGTCGCGCAGCGAGCCGTCCGGCTGCCGCCGGTGGTTGCGCAGCACGCCGTCCTGCTTGGCGCCGAGCCGGGCGATCGCCGTCCGGGACTGCAGGTTGTGCCAGTGCGTCCGGAACTCGACGGCCAGGCAGCCGAGCACCTCGAAGGCGTGGGTCAGGAGCAGCAGCTTGCTCTCGGCGTTGACCCCGGTGCGCTGCGCCGAGGCGGCGGTCCAGGTCGAGCCGATCTCCAGCCGGGGGACGTCGGCCTCGACGTTCATGTAGGTCGTCATGCCCACGGCGGCCCCGCCGGTCCGCCGGACGGTGAACGGCAGCATCGTCCCGGCGGCCTGCTCGGCCAGGCGGCGCCCGATCTCGGCGTGCATCCCCTCCGGCGAGGGCACGGAGGTGTACCAGAGCTCCCACAACCGGCCGTCGCGGACGGCGTCGACGAGCTCGTCGTGGTGCTCGGGACGCAGCGGCTCGAGGGTGACCAGGTCGCCGGTCAGGGTCACCGGCTCCAGGCCGGCCACGTCAGCGGTCCCGCAGCGCGCGCAGGGCGTTCTTGCGGGCCTCGCCGGTCAGCCGGTCGAGGAAGACCTTGCCGTCGAGGTGGTCGACCTCGTGCTGCAGCGCCCGCGCCATGAGCCCGGTGCCCTCCAGGCGCAGCGGCTCGCCGTGCACGTCGAACCCCTCGACGACGGCGTGCATCGCCCGGACCGTCGGCGCCCAGATGCCGGGGATGGACAGGCAGCCCTCGTCGCCGTCCTGGACCTCCTCGGACAGCTCCGCGATGCGGGGGTTCACCACGTGCCCGATGACGCCGTCGACGTTGTAGGAGAAGACCCGCAGGCCCACCCCGATCTGCGGCGCGGCCACGCCGGCCCGCCCGGGGTTGTCCACGGTGTCCTCCAGGTCGCGGACCAGCGCGGCCAGCTCCTTGTCGAAGGAGCGCACCTCGTCGGCGGGCGTGCGCAGGACCGGGTCTCCGAGCTCGCGGATGGGGCGGATCGTCACGCGCGGCAGTCTCTCAGCCCAGGGAGGGACGCCGGACGAGCACCAGCTCGTCGCGGTGCACGATCTCCCGCTGGTACTCCGGGTCCAGCTCGCTGGTCTTGCGGCCCAGCAGCGGCGGCAGCTCCCGCGCGTCGTAGGCGACCAGGCCCCGCGCGACGACGACGCCGTCCGGGCCCACCAGCTCGACGGGGTCGTCGGCGAGGAAGTCCCCCACCACCCCGGTGATGCCGGCGGCCAGCAGCGAGGCGTGCCGCTCCCGGACCGCGCGGACCGCGCCCTCGTCCAGCAGCAGCCGGCCCCGGGGCCGGGTGGCGAACCGCAGCCAGAACTGGCGGGCCCGCGGCCGCGGGCCCATGACCGCGAAGAAGGTGCCGACGGACTCGCCCGCCAGCGCGGCGGCCGCCCGCGCGGTGGAGGTCACGACGACCGGGACGCCGGCGTGCGCGGCGATGAGCGCGGCCTCCACCTTGGTCGCCATGCCGCCGGTGCCCACGCCGTTGCGGCGCGCGCTGCCCAGGGCCACGACGTCGAGGTCCGCGGGGTCGCGCACGGTGTCCAGCAGCCGGGCCGGGCCCTTGCGCGGGTCGCCGTCGTAGACCCCGTCGACGTCGGAGAGCAGCAGCAGCGCGTCGGCCCGGGCGACGTGCGCCACCAGCGCGGCCAGCCGGTCGTTGTCGCCGAACCGGATCTCCTCGGTGGCCACCGTGTCGTTCTCGTTGACGATCGGCAGCACCCCGAGGGTGAGCAGCCGCTCCACGGTCCGCTGGGCGTTGCGGTAGTGGCTGCGGCGGGTGAGGTCGTCGGCGGTGAGCAGCACCTGGCCGACGGTGACCTGGTGCTTGGCGAAGGCGTCGGCGTAGGTCTGCGCCAGCCGCACCTGCCCCACGCTGGCCGCGGCCTGGGCGGTGGCGAGGTCCCGGGGACGGCCGGTCACGCCCAGCGGCGCCAGCCCCGCGGCGATCGCGCCGGAGGAGACCAGCACGACCTCCGTGCCCTGGGCGCGCAGCGCGCCGAGGACGTCGACCAGCGCGGTCAGCCGCGCCTCGTCCAGGCCGCCGGGGAGCGTGGTCAGCGAGGAGGAGCCGACCTTGACCACGACCCGCCGGGCGCCGGCGATCTCGGGGCGGAGGGTCATGCGTCGTCGTCCTCGTCGGGCAGGTCGTCGTCGGTCCAGGTCTCGGTGAGCTCGTAGGGCACCCGGCGGGCCCGCTTGGCCGCCAGCCGCTCCTCGGCGCGCACCCGGTGCGGCGCGTCGATCCGCGCGTCGGTGCCCCGCCCGCCGAGGCCCGCGGTCTCCTCCGCGGTCAG
The DNA here is from genome assembly GCF_054050175.1 of Geodermatophilus sp. SYSU D00697. Classification (NCBI taxonomy): domain Bacteria; kingdom Bacillati; phylum Actinomycetota; class Actinomycetes; order Geodermatophilales; family Geodermatophilaceae; genus Geodermatophilus; species Geodermatophilus sp. SYSU D00697. The sequence continues at coordinate 17,444 of NZ_JBJGYV010000031.1, read as the reverse complement.
CGTGCCGGCCGGGAGGGTCGGCACGAAGTCGAAGGTGACGTCGCCGATGGTGACCGCGTCGCCCTCCCGCGCCCCCGCCTCGGCGAGGGCGTCCTCGACGCCGAGCCGGTTGAGCCGGTCGGCGAGGTAGCCGACGGCCTCGTCGTTGGTGAAGTCGGTCTGGCGCACCCAGCGCTCGGGCTTGACGCCGCGCACGACGAACGCGCCCTCGTCCTCCGGGTCGGCCTCGACGGTGAAGCCGGTGTCGTCCACCGCGCGGGGGGTGAGGGTGATCCGCACCGGCTCGGGGGCGGGCAGCGCGGCGCGGTACTCCTCCACGGCCGTCGCCAGCGCGAAGCCGAGCTCCTTGAGCCCCTCCCCCGTCGCCGCGCTCACCGGGAAGACCAGCAGGCCGCGGGCCTCCAGCGGCTCGCGGACCAGGTCGACCAGGTCGCGGGCGTCCGGGACGTCGACCTTGTTGAGGACGGCGATCCGCAGCCGGCCCACGAGGTCCTCGCGGTACTGGGCGAGCTCGTGGGTGAGCGCGTCGATGTCGCTCTCCGGGTCCCGACCGGGCTCCATCGTGGCCATGTCGATGACGTGCACCAGGACGGCGCAGCGCTCGATGTGCCGGAGGAACTCCAGCCCGAGGCCGCGGCCCTCCGAGGCACCGGGGATCAGGCCGGGGACGTCGGCCATCGTGAAGGCGACGTCGCCGGCCCGGACCACGCCGAGGTTGGGGACCAGCGTGGTGAACGGGTACTCGGCGATCTTCGGGCGGGCCGCGGACATGGCGGCGATCAGGGAGGACTTCCCCGCCGAGGGGAACCCGACCAGGCCGACGTCGGCGATGCTCTTGAGCTCGATGACCGCGTCGAAGGCCTCGCCCGGCTCACCGAGCAGCGCGAAGCCGGGCGCCTTGCGGCGGGTGTTGGCCAGCGCGGCGTTGCCGAGGCCGCCCTTGCCGCCGGAGGCCAGGACGACGCGGGTCCCGGCGCCGACCAGGTCGGCGATCACCCGGCCGTCGGGCGTGCTGACCACCGTGCCGGCGGGCACGCGCAGCACGCGGTCCTCACCGCGGGCGCCGTGGCGGTTGCTGCCCTCCCCCGGGCGGCCGTTGCCGGCCTTCTGGTGTGGCCGGTGGTGGAAGTCCAGCAACGTGTGGACGTTGGGGTCGACCTCGAGGACGACGTTGCCGCCGTCCCCGCCGTTGCCGCCGTCGGGACCACCGAGCGGCTTGAACTTCTCCCGGTGGATCGACGCGACACCGTGGCCGCCGTTGCCGGCTGCCACGTGCACGACCACGCGGTCGACGAAAGCGGCCATGTCAGTTCTCTGTCGTCAAGCGCCACGAGCGCACGGGCCGACGGCCCGTGCGCTCGTGAGCGGAGTGGAAGAGGTTCAGGCCTCGACCGCGGAGATGGAGACGGTCTTGCGACCCCGCCGCGTGCCGAAGGTGACCGCGCCCGGCTGCAGGGCGAACAGCGTGTCGTCGCCGCCGCGGCCGACGCCGAGACCCGGGTGGAAGTGGGTACCGCGCTGGCGCACGATGATCTCGCCGGCCTTCACGACCTGGCCCCCGAAGCGCTTGACGCCGAGGCGCTGCGCGTTCGAGTCGCGGCCGTTGCGGGAGGACGAGGCGCCCTTCTTGTGAGCCATGTCGACGTCAGCCCTTCGTGATGTCGCGGATGACCACGTCGGTCAGCGGCTGGCGGTGGCCCTGACGCTTGTGGTAGCCGGTCTTGTTCTTGAACTTGTGGATGCGGATCTTCGGGCCCTTGCCGTGGCCGACGATCTCGCCGGTCACGGTCACGCCCGCCAGCGCCTGTGCGTCGCTGGTGACGGTGTCACCGTCGACCAGGAGCAGGGCCGGGAGGGTGACGGTGTCGCCCGCCTCACCCACGAGACGGTTGACCGTGAACCGGTCGCCCACGGCCACCTTGTGCTGCCGGCCACCGGCCTTCACGACTGCGTACACCACTGACTCCTCGATCGCTTCTTCGTGTCCTGCGTGCACCCCGGCGTCGGACGCCGGTGCTGGACGGGCTGCTCGCCTCCCAGGCGGCACCGAGTGGTGCCCCGCCCGGGGCGGTGCAACCCGACCAGCGTACCCGAGCGGGGAGCACCGGGTCGAACGGGGGACGGACCGCCCGGGGTGAGGGCCGTCTTCGTCAGGAGGCCGGCGGCCCGGCCGGGCGGCTGGCGGCCCGGCGACGGCGCGGGCGGGTGACCACGGCCGCCGTGCCGGTCCCGTCGTCCGCCGCCGGCGGTGCGGCCTCCGGAGGCTCCTCGGCGGACTGCTCGTCCATCGGCCCGGCGTCGTCCGGTCCGGCCCCCGCGGGCACCGTCTCCTCGTCGGCCGCGCCGGCCGGCGCCGGGGCCTGCGGCGCCGGGGCCTCGGGCGCCGGGGCCTCGGGCGCCGGGGCCTCGGGCGCCGGGGAGGTGGGCTGCTCCGCGACCGGCGCGGTGACCTGCTCCGGAGCCGGCGGTCCCGGCGCCTCGGCCGGGACCACCGCGTCGGGCTGGTCGGGCTCGGCGGCGGCGACGGTCTCCGGCACCGACTCGGCACGGGCCGCACCGGTCTCGGCGACCGTGCCGTCCTCGGCGACCGCGGCGACCGCGGCGGTGTCCGTGTCCGTGTCCGCCGCCCCGACCGCAGCGAGCACGGCCGCGTCCTCGGCGGCGCGCTCCTCGCCGGCCTGGCCGCGGTTGCGGCGGCCCCGGTTGCGGCGACCGCCGGAGCGGCCCTCGCCGTCGGGCTCGCCGGCTCCCGGGACCTCCGCCCCGACCGACACCGTCTCGCGGACCTCGGGCTCCGGAGCCGCGGCGTCCCTGCGGCCGGCGTCCTTGCCGCTGGAGTCCTTGCCGCCGCCGCTGCCGTCCTTGCCGCCGCCGGTGGAGTCCTTCTGCGCCGCGTCCCTGCCGCCGCCCCGGTCCGAGCGGCCCTGGTCGCGCCGACCGTTGCCGCCGCCGCTGCCCGGACCGCCACCGGAGCCGTTGCCGCCGCCCCTCCGCCGCTCGTCCACCGGGTCGGTGTGCACCAGCACGCCCCGGCCACGGCAGTGCTCGCACGGCTCGGAGAAGACCTCCAGCAGGCCCTGGCCGACCCGCTTGCGGGTCATCTGCACCAGGCCCAGCGAGGTGACCTCGGCGACCTGGTGCTTGGTGCGGTCACGGCCCAGGCACTCGGTGAGCCGCCGCAGCACGAGGTCCCGGTTGCTCTCCAGGACCATGTCGATGAAGTCGATGACGATGATGCCGCCGATGTCGCGCAGCCGGAGCTGGCGGACGATCTCCTCGGCCGCCTCCATGTTGTTGCGCGTGACGGTCTGCTCGAGGTTGCCGCCGGAGCCGGTGAACTTGCCGGTGTTGACGTCCACGACCGTCATCGCCTCGGTGCGGTCGATGACCAGCGAGCCACCCGAGGGCAGCCACACCTTGCGGTCGAGGGCCTTGGCCAGCTGCTCGTCGATGCGCATGTCCCGGAAGACGTCGCCCTCGCCGGTGAAGCGGGTCAGCCGGCCGGTCAGCTCCGGGGAGACGTGCGCGACGTAGGCCTCGACGGTGTCCCAGGCGTCGTTCCCCTGGACGACGAGCTCCTTGAAGTCCTCGTTGAAGACGTCGCGGATGACCCGGATCGCGAGGTCGGGCTCGCCGTAGAGCAGCGTCGGCGCGCTGGACGAGGACTCCGACTTCTTCGAGATGACGTCCCACTGCGCCTGCAGCCGGGCGACGTCCCGGGTCAGCTCCTCCTCCGACGCCCCCTCGGCGGCGGTGCGGATGATGACGCCGGCGTCCTCGGGGACGATCTTCTTCAGGATGTCCTTGAGCCGCTGCCGCTCGGTGTCGGGCAGCTTGCGGCTGATGCCGGTCATCGAGCCACCGGGCACGTAGACCAGGAAGCGGCCGGGCAGGTTGATCTGCTGGGTCAGCCGGGCGCCCTTGTGGCCGATCGGGTCCTTGGTGACCTGCACCAGCACCTTGTCGCCGGACTTCAGCGCCTGCTCGATGGAGCGCTGCTTGCCGGTCAGCCCGGCGGCGTCCCAGTTGACCTCGCCGGCGTAGAGGACGGCGTTGCGACCCTTGCCGATGTCGACGAACGCCGCCTCCATGCTGGGCAGCACGTTCTGCACCCGGCCGAGGTAGACGTTGCCGGCGAACGACGTCGCCTGCGCCTGGGTCACGTAGTGCTCGACGAGGACGTCGTCCTCGAGGACGGCGATCTGGGTGCGCTCGCCGCGCTGCCGGATGACCATCTTCCGGTCGACGGCCTCGCGGCGGGCGAGGAACTCGGCCTCGGACAGGATCGGCGCGCGGCGGCGGCCGCTGTCGCGGCCCTCGCGGCGGCGCTGGCGCTTGGCCTCCAGCCGGGTGGACCCGGTGACGCCCTTGACGTCGTCGTCGCTGGTGGTGCGGCCGTCGCGGCCGGCCCGCTCGGGGCGCTCCTCCTCCGCGCTCTCCGCGCGGTCCTCGCTGCTCCCCCGGCGGCGGCGCCGACGCCGGCGGCGGGTGCTGGAGCCGCCCTCGCCCTCGTCACCTTCGGCGGTGTCCTCGCCGGTGTCGGTGTCGGACTCGTCCTCGTCGGAGTCCTCGGCGCCCTGCTCGTCCGCGGTGTCGTCGTCCTCGGACTCGTCGGTGTCCTCGGCGTCGGCGCTGTCCTCACCGCTGCGGCCCCGGCCCCGGCCGCGGCGGCCACGGCGGCGGCGCCGGCTGCTCCCGGCCCCGCCCTCCTCGCGGTCCTCGGTCGCCTCGTCGGTGTCCGCGTCGGTCTCGGGAGCGTCGTCCTCGTCGGTGTCGACGCCGTCGGCAGCGTCGGCCGGCTCGTCGCTGCCCGCGCGGCGCCGGGACCGGCTGCGCCGGCTGCGCGGCGCCGGCGTCTCGTCCTCGAGGTCGTCGGCGGTCTCGAGATCGGGCTCGTCGACCGCCGGGGACTCGGCCACGGGGCGGCGGCTGCGCCGGCGCGGCGCGGGCGGGGCCTCGGGCTCGGCCGGGGCGACGAAGCTGACGAACGCGGGCGCGGTCGGGGCGACCGGCGGCGGGGCGACGTAGGCGCCGGGGTCGGCGGCACCGGCCGGACGGGTGGCCCGCCGGCGCGGGCGGGCGATGACGGCCGTCGGTTCCGGGGAACTGAACTGCGCACCGAACCGGGAGACCGGGTGGTCCTCCGGCTCGGGGTCGCCCACCTCGGTCGCGGCCTCGGCCTCCTCGGGGTCCGGTGTGGCGGCCTCGAGGTCCTCCTGGGCGTCGTCGGCGGCGGAGGGGTCGGCCCCCTCCTCGGGGGCGGCCGGGGCCGCGCCGCTCTCGTCGGTCCCGGCGGGGGTCGCCGTGGTGGTGTCGTCGTCGTTCTGGTCGGCCACGAGGGCTCGCCTCCTGTGCGGTGCTCCCGGGCGCCGATCACGAGGACTGGCGGCCGCGCAGGAGCACGGGTTGGGCGGGTCGGGCGGCCGCGCCGGTCAGGGCGGCGCGCTCGACTCGCGAAGTCTGTGGGCCGGCGCCCGGCGACGGCTGTCGCGGCCGGGTGCCGGGTGGTGCGGTGGAGCAGGTCTGCGGTGGTGCTGGGGGTGCGTCACGTCTGGCAGCCGTGCCGCGCGACGGCGCGAGCCCTCCGGTCAGATCGCCGCGTGCTCCCCCTGGCAGCGGGTGCGCGCCGCGCGGTCCGGACCGAGCGGGTCGACCACGGTCCCGCTGTCGTCGAGCCGGCCCTGCGCCTCACGCACGGCCCGAGGGGGCGACGGCGGGCGCAGGTCGGCGACGGCAGCCAGGGCGGCCAACACGTCGTCGGGTCGAACGGCGGGCGTCACCTGCCGGACGACCATGCTCAGTATGGCACAACCTGCTGTGCCCCCCGCCGCAGCGGAGGCCACGGCCCCCCGCGCGTCGACGTCCCGCAGGCCGTTCTTGGTGCGCTTGGCGACCGTGACCTCGTCCCGGACCAGGAAGGCCGCGACGGCGGCCGCGAGGTCCTCGGGCGCCACGCCCGGCAGCTCGACGCGCCAGGCGGCGGCGTCGATGCGGTCGGCGAGGGAGCCCCCGCCCTCGGCCGCCTCGACGCACTCGAGGACGTCGATGCCCGGGGGCAGGGACGCGTCCAGCGCCGCCCGCACCGCCTCGGGGTCACACCGCTCGGCGAGGCCGATCTCGACGTACTCGGCCTCGCTGGCCGCGCCGGTGGGCGCCGCGCCGACGTAGCTGATCTTCGGGTGCGGGGTGAACCCGGCGGAGAACGCCATGGGCACCCGCGCCCGGCGCAGCGCGCGCTCCAGGGCCCGGGCGAGGTCGCGGTGCGAGGCGAAGCGCAGCGGGCCGCGCTTGGCGTAGCGCAGCCGCAGCCGCTGCACGGTCGGCGGCGGGGGCGGCCCCTCGGGTTGGCGGGCCACTACCGGCCGACGACCGTGAGCGGCAGCAGGCTGCGCCCCGTCGGCCCGATCTGGATCTCGGTGCCGTTGGTCGGGCAGACGCCGCAGTCGTAGCAGGGGGTCCACCGGCAGTCGGCGACCTCCTCCTCGGAGAGCGCGTCCTGCCAGTCGTCCCAGAGCCACTCCTTGTCCAGCCCGGAGTCCAGGTGGTCCCAGGGCAGGACCTCGTCCTGCGTGCGCTCGCGGGTGGTGAACCAGGCGAGGTCGACACCGAGGGGGGTGAGCTCCGCGGCGGCCGCCGCCGTCCAGCGCTCGTAGGAGAAGTGCTCGCTCCAGCCGTCGAACCGCCCGCCCTCGCGCCACACCCGCTCGATGACCCGGCCCACGCGGCGGTCACCGCGCGAGAGCAGGCCCTCGACCACGCCGGGCTGGCCGTCGTGGTAGCGCAGGCCGATGGAGCGGCCGACGCGGCGGTCGGCGTTGATGGCCTGCCGGAGCAGCCGCAGCCGGGCGTCGATCGTCTCGGCGCTGGCCTGGCCGGCCCACTGGAACGGCGTGTGCGGCTTGGGCACGAACCCGCCGATGGAGACGGTGCAGCGGATGTCCTTGCGGCCGCTGGCCTCCCGGCCGGCGCGGATCACCTCGACCGCGAGGTCGGCGATCTCCAGCACGTCCTCGTCGGTCTCGGTCGGCAGACCGCACATGAAGTAGAGCTTCACCTGCTGCCAGCCGTTGGCGTAGGCGGTCGTGACGGTGCGGACCAGGTCGTCCTTGGAGACGGTCTTGTTGATGACCCGGCGGATCCGCTCGCTGCCGCCCTCGGGGGCGAAGGTCAGCCCCGAGCGGCGGCCGTTGCGGGAGAGCTCGTTGGCGAGGGTGACGTTGAAGGCGTCGACGCGGGTGCTCGGCAGCGACAGCCCGGTGTTGGTGCCCTCGTAGCGGTCGGCGAGCTCCTTGGCGACCTGGCCGATCTCGGAGTGGTCGGCCGACGAGAGTGACAGCAGGCCGACCTCCTCGTAGCCGGTCGCGCGCAGGCCCTGGTCGACCATCGAGCCGATGCCGGTGATGGTCCGCTCCCGCACCGGGCGGGTGATCATGCCGGCCTGGCAGAACCGGCAGCCGCGGGTGCAGCCGCGGAAGATCTCCACGCTCATCCGCTCGTGCACGCTCTCGGCCAGCGGCACCAGCGGCGTCTTGGGGTAGGGCCACTCGTCGAGGTCCATGACGGTGCGCTTGCCGACCCGCGCGGGGACGTCGTCTCGGGTGCGGGTCACGGCCGCGATGGCGCCGTCCGGACCGTAGGAGACCGCGTAGAACCGCGGGACGTAGACGCCCTCCACCCGGGCGAGGCGGGCCAGCAGCTCGACGCGCCCACCTGGGCGGCCCTGCTCCTTCCACGCCTTGACGACGTCGGTGATGTCGCCGACGACCTGCTCGCCGTCGCCGAGGACGGCGCAGTCGACGAAGTCGGCGATCGGCTCCGGGTTGAACGCGGCGTGCCCGCCGGCGACGACCACCGGGTGGGTCTCGTCCCGCTCGACGGCGTGCAGCGGGACGCCGGCCAGGTCGAGGGCCTCGAGCAGGTTGGTGTAGCCCAGCTCGGTGGCGAAGCTGACGCCGAGCAGGTCGAAGTCGCCGACCGCGCGGTGGGCGTCGACGGTGAACTGGCCGACACCGTGCTCGCGCATCAGCGCGGCGAGGTCGGGCCAGACGGCGTAGGTGCGCTCGGCCAGGGCGTCGGGGCGCTCGTTGAGCACCTCGTAGAGGATCATCAGGCCCTGGTTGGGCAGCCCGACCTCGTAGGCGTCCGGGTACATGAGCGCCCAGTGGACGGCGACGTCGTCCCACGCCTTGACCTGCGCGTTGAGCTCGCCGCCGACGTACTGGATCGGCTTCTGCACCTGCGCGAGGAGCGGTTCGAGGCGGGGGTAGAGCGTCTCCCCGACGGTATGGAGCGTTTCACCGTTCATGACCCGTCCAGGGTAGACGGCGCCGCCAGGGACCAGAGGGGCTCCTCGGGCCCCTGGCGAGGGGGCCTTGCGCTCAGCCCAGGTCGGGGAAGAAGAGCTTGATCTCCCGCTCGGCGGACTCGGGCGAGTCGGAGCCGTGCACGATGTTGCTCTGCACCTCGAGGGCGAAGTCGCCGCGGATGGTGCCGGGCCCGGCCTTGACCGGGTCGGTGGCGCCGGCCAGCGCGCGGAAGGCCTCGATGGCGCGGGGGCCCTCCACCACCAGGGCCACCAGCGGCCCGCTGGTGATGAACTCGACCAGCGAGGCGAAGAACGGCCGCTCGCGGTGCTCCGCGTAGTGGGTCTCGGCGACCTCGGCGGTCAGGGTGCGCAGTTCGGCGGCGACCAGGCGCAGCCCCTTGCGCTCCAGGCGGGTGATGACCTCGCCGACCAGGCCGCGGGCGACGCCGTCGGGCTTGACGAGGACCAGAGTGCGTTCAGTCACGGGGCGGGAGCCTACGGGCACGCGCGTCTCACCCCAGGGGGTGGACCGGTTACGGGACCGCGCGGTCCGCGCCGATGACGTCCCATGCCCTCCCGCTCGTGGCCCGCCCGCGTGGTCCTCGCCGCCGCGCTGCTCCCCGTCCTGTCCGTGGTCGTCGTCGCTCCCGCGCACGCGGAGGAGCAGGCGACCGTGGACGTGCTGCGCCTGGTGGACGGCGAGTACGTCGTCGAGACGGTGGCGGTCCCGGCCGCCACGGCCGAGGCGACCGCCGACCGGCTGGAGGACGCCCCCGAGGTGGTGGCCGCCAGCCCGTCGGTGACCTACCAGGTCCAGGGCTCGCCCGACCCGTACTGGGACGAGGAGGACCCCGGGGGGGCCAGCAGGGTCCGCGCGGCGTGGCAGCGCACCCGCGGCGAGGGCCAGGTCGTGGCCGTGCTCGACACCGCCGCGACGATCTCCAACCCCGACCTGGCCGGCGCCGTGGTGCCCGGCACCGACGTCGCCGGTGGCGCCGGTGACCCCTGGCACGGGGTCGGCGTGGCGGGCGTCGTCGCGGCCCGCGCCGACAACGGGATCGGTAGCGCCGGGATGGCCCCCGAGGCGCGGGTCATGCCGGTGCGGGTCTGCAACGACGGCGGCTGCGCGTCGGCGAACGTGGCGCGCGGGGTCCTCTGGGCCGCCGACCACGGCGCCGACGTCATCAACATGTCCCTCTCCGGCAACGGGTATTCGGACGTGACCGCGATGGCCATCCGGTACGCCCTGGACCGGGGCATCTCGGTGGTCGCCTCCGCCGGGAACGACGGGCTCAACGGCAACCTGGTCATGTACCCGGCCGCCAACAGCGGCGTCATCGCCGTCTCCTCCACCTCGCCCACCGGCGCCCCGTCCGACTGGGCCCAGCACGGCTGGCAGGTCGACGTCTCCACGGTGGGCGACAGCGTCCTGCTGACCCTCCCCGGCGACGACTACGGCACCGGGAGCGGCACCTCCTTCTCCGGCCCCGCGGTGGCCGGGGCCGTCGCCCTGCTGCGGGCGTCCCACCCGGGGATCGCCCCCGAGGACGTGCAGGCCGCCCTGCAGGCCGGCGCCGACAGCACGTCCTGGGACCGCGCCTGGGGCGCCGGCCGGCTCGACGTGCCGGCCGCGATGGCCGCGGCCGACCGCACGGGCGCCGCGCCCACCGTCCTCCCCTCCCCCGGCGCCGTGGCCGTCCGCTGGGACGCCGTCCCGGGGGCGGGCTCCTACAGCGTCCGGGTGGACGGCGTGGTCCGGGCCCAGGTGTCCGGTACCAGCGCCACCGTCAGCGGCCTGCCGAACGGCAACCAGGTCGCCGTCGACGTCCAGCCCGACACCGGCGAGCGCAGCCGGCCCGTCCTGACCACCGTGGGGGACCCGCCGCCTGCCACCCCCGTGCTGCACAGCGCCACGCTGGGCGGCACCAGCACCAGCGCGACGATGAGCCTGTCCGCGACGGTCACCGGGTTCGCCCCGACGCGGTACTCGATCCTGCGGGACGGCGTGAGCATGGGCACGGTCAGCTTCGCCTTCGGCGCCACGCCCCGGACCATGTCGATCGGCATCGGCCGCATGCCGACCACGGAGACCCGGTGGCAGCTGCGCGGGCTCGACAGCCACGGCCGCGCCTCGGCCGACTCGAACGCCGTGGTCGCCGGCAGCGGCAGGCCCGCACCACCCGGCGCCGTCACCGGTCTGGCGGGCGGCGTGGACGGCACGGACGTGCTGCTGACGTGGGACGACCTGGGGACCGCCTACACCTACCGGGTCAGTGCCGAGGAGTCGGTCGTGGCGTCCCCGGTCACCGCCGGCGTGCGGCTCCCCGCCCCTCCGCCGGGCGAGACGCGGACCTACGCGGTGTCCGCCGTCGACGCGTGGCAGCAGGCCGGGCCGTCGGCGAGCGTGACCGTGCAGGGCCCGGCCGTCGCCCAGCGGCCGGTCGTGTCCGTCGCGCCCCGCGTGGTGGGCGCCCTGACGGTCGGCAGCACCGTGAGCACGCCGGCCGCCTTCACCGGCGCCGACACCGTCGAGCACTCGTGGCAGGCCTGCGCCGGGAACGTCTGCACGGCGCTCGACGGCAGCACCACGCACCGGATCACCTCCTCGGAGCTGGGCAAGCAGCTGGTGGTGCAGGCCGTCGCGCGCAACGCCGCCGGCACCACGCTGGCGACCAGCGAGCGGTCCGCCCCGGTGACCGCGGCGCCGGCCACCGTGCCGGGCGCCCCGGTGCTCGGCACGGTCACCGCCGGGAACGCCTCGCTGGTGGTCCGCTGGACAGCGCCCACCTCGACCGGCGGCTCGCCCGTGACCGGGTACGTGGTCTCGGCCTACGCCGTCGGCGGCAGCACCCCCGTGCGGACGGCGACGGTCCCGGCCGGGACGACGACGCACACGCTGACCGGGCTGACCAACGGCACCGGCCACCAGGTCACCGTCGCCGCGACCAACGCGGTCGGTACCGGCGCGGAGTCCGCCCGCAGCCAGGCGGTCACCCCGCGGGCGAGCGTGCCCGGCGCTCCGGTCCTCGGCCCGGTCTCCGCGGGCGACGCCTCCCTGACCGTGGGGTGGCTCGCCCCCACCTCCACCGGCGGCTCGCCGATCACCGGGTACGTGGTCCGGGCGTACACCGACGGCCCCGTCCCCGCGCGGACGGTGACGGTTGCGGCCGGGACGACCGTGTACCGGCTCACCGGGCTGACCAACGGCGCCACCCACCAGGTCACCGTGGCCGCGACCAACGCGGTCGGCACCGGCGCGGAGTCCGCCCGCAGCCAGGCCGTCACCCCGAAGGCGTCGGCCACCGCGCCGGGCGCCCCGACGATCGGGCGGGTCGAGCCCGGCAACGGGTCGGTGCGGGTGCACTGGACCGCCCCGTCGTCGGACGGAGGCAGCCCGGTCACCGGCTACGAGGTCCGGACGTTCCGGAACGGCACGCCGTTCTCCACATCGACGGCGCCAGCCACGGCGACCAGCACCCTCGTCACCGGCCTCAGCAACGGGACCGCCTACACCTTCCGCGTGGCCGCGCGGAACGCGGTGGGCGTCGGGGCCGGCTCGGCCACGAGCCCGTCCGTCGTCCCGCAGGCGCCGGCCACCGTCCCGGGCAGGCCGGTGCTCGGGGCCCCCGTCGCGGGCCGCTCGTCGGCGACCGTCCGGTGGACCGCGCCGGCCGCGAACGGGTCGCCGATCACGTCCTACGTCGTCCGGGCCTACCGCGGGACGGTGTGGGTGCGGACCGTGACCGTGGCGGCCACCGCCCGGGCCACGACGCTGACCGGTCTCACCAACGGCAGCGCCCACCGGTTCACCGTCACCGCCGTCAACGGGGTCGGCACGGGTCCGACGTCGGCCCTCAGCGCGGCCGTCACGCCGCGGACCGTGCCGTCCGCCCCGCGCGTCGGGACGCCGACCGCCGGCCGGGGCGCGGCCGTCGTCCGCTGGACCGCCCCGGCCACCGACGGCGGGTCCGCGGTCACCGGCTACGTCGTGCGCGCCTACCGCGGGTCGGTGTGGGTGCGGACCGTGACCGTGGCGGCCACCGCCCGGGCCACGACGCTGACCGGCCTGGCCAACGGCAGCGCCCACCGGTTCACCGTCACCGCCGTCAACGCGGTGGGCGCCGGTGCGGTCTCCGGGTACAGCGCCGCGGTCACCCCGCGCACCGTCCCGTCGGCGCCGCGCATCGGCCGGCCCACCGCGGGCAACGGGGCGGTGACCGTGCGCTGGGCCGCCCCCTCGAGCACCGGCGGCGCCGCGGTCACCGGCTACACGGTCCGCGCCTACCGCGGCACCACGCTGGTCAAGACCGTCACCGCCCGCGCCGGGAGCACGAGCCTCACCGTTGCTGGCCTGGCCAACGGCACCGCCCACCGGTTCACCGTGGCCGCGGTCAACACCGCCGGCACCGGCCCCTCGTCCGCGGTGAGCGCCACGGTCACGCCGCGGCGTTGACCGGCGGTCGGGCCGCCGCGTCAGCCGGCGGTCGGGCCGGCGTCCCCCCGGGATGCCTGGTCGGTCGGGCCGGCGTCCCCCCGGGATGCCTGGTCGGTCGGGCCGGCGTCCCCCTGGGCCGGCCGGCCGGTCGGGCCGGCGTCGTCCTCCTCCGGGAGGCGCGCCGGCCCGGGCTCGCCGAACGGGGAGCCGAGCAGCTCCTTGCGGATCTGCAGCAGGTAGAGCCAGATCAGCACGAATGCACCGGCGACGAACCACATCACGCTGTTGAAGAAGCCCGTCGCCAGCAGCGGCACCTGCAGGACGGTCCCGGCCACCAGTCCCCAGGACCGGCGCTGCACGCCGGAGGCGAGGACCAGCACCACGGCCAGCACGAGCAGCGCGGCGAGCCGGCCGCCGGTCAGCCCGGGGCCGCTCTGTGCGATGCCGCGCGGCACGAAGAGGACCGCGATCCCCTCCAGCACGAGCACGGCGGCGGCCGCACCCCGCAGCGCGCGGGCCGCCCGGGACGGGTCGGGCGCGGTCACGGGACCTGCCCGCCCATCAGCGTCCGGGCCTCCCCCGCCGTGATGACGCTGCCGGTCACCAGCACACCGGAGCCGCCGAGCGCGTCGTCCGGCCCGGCCTCGGCGAGCTCGATCGCGGACTCCAGCGCCTCGGGCAGCAGCGGGTGCACGCTCACCCGGTCGCTGCCGAAGACGTCGACGGCCAGCGCCCCCAGCTCGTCGGCGGGCAGCGCGCGCGGCGAGCTGTTCTGGGTGACCACCAGCTCGGCACAGACGGTCTCCAGCTCGCGGAGCATCCCCTCGAGGTCCTTGCCGCGCACCGCGCCGACCACGCCGACCAGCCGGGTGAAGTCGAACGACTCGCGGATCGCCTCCACCGTCGCGGCCATCCCGGCCGGGTTGTGCGCGGCGTCCACCAGCACCGTGGGGCTGGTGCGGACCCGCTCCAGCCGCCCGGGCGAGCGGACGGCGGCGAACGCGGCGCGGACCGTCTCGACGTCGATCGTCCCGGTCGCCGCCCCCGCCCCGAGGAAGGCCTCGACGGCGGCCAGCGCGGTCGCGGCGTTCTGTGCCTGGTGGGCGCCGAACAGCGGGAGGTAGACCTCGTCGTACTCGCCGCCGAGACCCTGCAGCCGCAGCTGTTGCCCGCCGACGGCGACCCGGCGGTCGAGGACGCCGAACTCGGTGCCCTCGCGGGCGACCACGGCCTCCACCTCGACCGCACGCCGCACCAGCGCGTCCAGCGCCCCCGGCTGCTGGTGGGCGAGGACGGCGATCGCGTCGCGCTTGATGATCCCGGCCTTCTCCCCGGCGATCGTGGCGACGTCGGGCCCCAGGTACTCGGCGTGGTCGAGCGCCACGGGCGTGACGACGGCGACCCGCGCGTCGGCGACGTTGGTCGCGTCCCAGGTGCCGCCCATGCCCACCTCGATGACGGCGACGTCGACCGGCGCGTCGGCGAACAGCGCGTAGGTCATGCCGACCATGACCTCGAAGAAGCTCATCGGGTGCTCGCCGGCGGAGTCGACCATCTGCACGTAGGGCGCGATGTCGTCGTAGGTCTCGACGAACCGCTGGACGCTGACCGGCTCGCCGTCGAGGACGATCCGCTCGCGCACCGACTGCAGGTGCGGGCTGGTGAAGCGGCCCACTCGCAGGCCGAAGCCGCGCAGCAGCTCGTCGACCATCCGCGCCGTCGTCGTCTTGCCGTTGGTGCCGGCCACCTGGACCACCGGCATCGCGCGGTGCGGGGAACCGAGCAGGTCGACGAGGGCGGAGATGCGGCCCAGCGACGGTTCGAGCCGGCTCTCCGGCCAGCGGGCCAGCAGTTCCTTCTCGACGCGGGCGAGGTCGGCGTCGTCTCCGGAACCGGTGCTGCTCATCCTCCCCAGGATGCCAGCCGCCGCCTTCTTAGGATGAGGCACATGGACACCCGCATCGCGACCCCGGACACGGCTGCCCCGGGAGCCGGGAGCGGCGTACCCGAGAAGCCGTCACTGGACGGGCTCGAGGAGAAGTGGATCGCCCGCTGGACGGCGGGGGACACCTACGCCTTCGACCGCGCGGCCGCGCTGGCCGCGCCCCGCGAGCAGGTCTACTCGATCGACACCCCGCCGCCGACCGCCAGCGGCTCGCTGCACGTGGGGCACGTCTTCAGCTACACCCACACCGACATCGTCGCCCGCTACCAGCGGATGCGTGGCAAGCACGTCTTCTACCCGATGGGCTGGGACGACAACGGCCTGCCCACCGAGCGCCGCGTGCAGAACTACTACGGCGTGCGCTGCGACCCCTCCCTCCCCTACGACCCCGACTTCGCGCCGCCGGCCAAGCCCGGCAAGGACCAGCAGCCGGTCTCCCGGCGCAACTTCGTCGAGCTCTGCGAGCGGCTGACCGCCGAGGACGAGCTGGCCTTCGAGCAGCTGTGGCGCCGCGTGGGCCTGTCGGTGGACTGGACCAACGTCTACCGGACGATCTCGGCGTCCTCCCGCGCCACCGCCCAGCGCGCGTTCCTGCGCAACCTGGCCCGCGGCGAGGCCTACGCGCAGGAGGCGCCGACCCTCTGGGACGTCACCTTCCGGACGGCGGTCGCCCAGGCCGAGCTCGAGGACCGCGAGCGGCCCGGCGCCTACCACCGGATCTCCTTCCACGGCGGGTCCGGGCCGGTCTTCATCGAGACCACCCGCCCCGAGCTGCTGCCCGCCTGCGTCGCGCTGGTCGCCCACCCCGACGACGAGCGGTACCAGCCGCTGTTCGGCCAGACCGTGCGGACGCCGGTGTTCGACGTCGAGGTGCCGGTGGTGGCCCACCGCCTCGCCGAGCCGGACAAGGGCTCGGGCATCGCGATGATCTGCACCTTCGGCGACCTCAACGACGTCACCTGGTGGCGCGAGCTGCAGCTGCCGACCCGCGCGGTCATCGGCTGGGACGGCCGGCTGGTCGCCGACCCGCCGCCGGGGCTCTCCTCCGACGGCGCCGCCTCCGCCTACCGCGAGCTGGCCGGCAAGACCGCGCACGCGGCCCGCGAGCGGATGGTGGAGCTGCTGCGCGAGTCCGGCGACCTGCACGGGGAGCCCACGGCGATCACCCACCCGGTCAAGTTCTTCGAGAAGGGCGACCGGCCGCTGGAGATCGTCACCACGCGGCAGTGGTACATCCGCAACGGCGGGCGGGACGCCGACCTGCGGGAGGCGCTGCTGGCACGGGGCCGGGAGATCCAGTGGGTGCCCGAGCACATGCGGCACCGGTACGACAACTGGGTCGAGGGCCTCAACGGCGACTGGCTGATCAGCCGGCAGCGGTTCTTCGGCGTCCCGTTCCCGGTCTGGTACCGGCTCGACAGCGAGGGCGAGCCCGACTACTCGCAGCCCCTGCTGGCCCCCGAGGAGTCCCTGCCGGTCGACCCGTCGTCCGACGTGCCCGAGGGCTTCGCCGAGGACCAGCGCGGCGTGCCGGGCGGGTTCATGGCCGACCCCGACGTCATGGACACCTGGGCGACCTCCTCGCTGTCGCCGCAGGTGGCCTCGGGCTGGGACACCGACCCGGAGCTGTTCTCGCACGTCTTCCCGATGGACCTGCGCCCCCAGGCGCACGACATCATCCGCACCTGGCTGTTCTCCACCCTCGTCCGGTCGCACTACGAGTTCGGCAGCGTGCCGTGGTCGCACGCGGCGATCTCGGGCTTCGTCGTCGACCCCGACCGCAAGAAGATGTCCAAGTCGAAGGGCAACGTGGTCACGCCCATCGACGTGCTCGACCGCTTCGGCACCGACGCCGTCCGGTGGCGGGCCGCGGGCGCCCGGCCGGGCGCGGACTCGCCGTTCGACGAGGCGCAGATGAAGGTCGGCCGGCGGCTGGCCATCAAGATCCTCAACGTCGGCAAGTTCGTGCTGGGGCTGGGCGCCTCGTCGGCGGCGTCGGTGGACCAGGTGACCGAGCCGATCGACCTGGGCCTGCTCGCCGGGCTCGGCGCGGTCGTCGACGAGGCCACCGAGGCGATGGAGGCCTACAACTACACCCGCGCCCTCGAGGTGGCCGAGGCGTTCTTCTGGACGTTCTGCGACGACTACGTGGAGCTGGTGAAGTCCCGGGCCTACGGCTCCGACGACGCCGCCCGCTCGGCGCAGGCCGCCCTGGCGATCGCGCTGTCGGTGCAGCTGCGGCTGTTCGCGCCGGTGCTGCCGTTCGTCACCGAGGAGGTCTGGTCCTGGTGGCAGTCCGGCTCGGTGCACCGCGCGCCGTGGCCGGCCGCCGCCGAGCTGCCGACGGGTGGGGACCCGGCGGTGGTGTCGGTGGTCGCCACCGCGCTGGCCGGGGTCCGCAAGGCCAAGTCCGACGCCAAGCAGTCGATGCGGGCCGACGTCGAGACGGCGACGGTGACCGCGCCGGCCGAGCAGGTGCCGCTGGTGGAGGCCGCCCGCCGCGACCTCACCGAGGCCGGCCGGATCGCCACGCTGGACATCGTCGCCGGGGACGGCCCGCTGGCCGTGGACGTCGTCCTCGCCGCCCCGACGGAGGCCTGACCGCGTGCGCTGAGGCCGGCCGCTCCCTGCGGTGATGTGCGGTCGTGGCGCGTTCTGAGCTCGGCGAGGGCACCGACCGCCCGGTGCACCTGGCCCTGCGGGCGCCGTCCCGGGAGGCGGTGGACGAGGTCTTCACCCTCGCCCGGGAGGAGGGGGCC
>NZ_JBJGYV010000030.1:0-56781 GCF_054050175.1 Geodermatophilus sp. SYSU D00697 | reverse complement strand
GTTCCTCGCGGAGACCCTCCGGGCCCCCACTCCTCACGACACCGCGGCCACCTGCCGTCCCCCGCCGCGCTGAGCCGGACCGTCGTTCCTCGCGGAGACCCTCCGGGCCCCCACTCCTCACGACACCGCGGCCACCTGCCGTCCCCCGCCGCGCTGAGCCGGACCGTCGTTCCTCGCGGAGACCCTCCGGGCCCCCACTCCTCACGACACCCTCCGCTACGCGAGCTCCACCAGGTCGGCGAGGTCCTCGCTCCAGGCGTCCTCGGTGCCGTCGGGCAGCAGGATCACCTTGTCGGGGTCGAGGGCCCGCACGGCGCCCTCGTCGTGGGTGACCAGGACGATCGCGCCGGCGTAGGTGCGCAGCGCCTCGAGCACCTGCTCACGGCTGGCCGGGTCGAGGTTGTTGGTCGGCTCGTCGAGCAGCAGCACGTTGGCACCCGAGACGACGAGGGTGGCCATCGCCAGCCGGGTCTTCTCGCCACCGGAGAGCGTGCCGGCCCGCTGGTCGGCGGCGTCCCCGGAGAAGAGGAACGCGCCGAGGATCTTGCGCAGCTCGGTGTCCGTGCTCTGCGGCGCGGCCGCCCGCATGTTCTCCAGCAGCGAGCGGTCGTGGTCCAGGGTCTCGTGCTCCTGCGCGTAGTAGCCGACGCGCAGGCCGTGCCCGGGCCGGACCTCGCCGGTGTCGGGCGCCTCGGTGCCGGCCAGCATGCGCAGCAGCGTCGTCTTGCCCGCGCCGTTGAGCCCCAGGACGACGACCCGCGCCCCCCGGTCGACGGCCAGGTCGACGTCGGTGAAGACCTCCAGCGAGCCGTAGCTCTTGGACAGCCCCTCCGCGGTGAGCGGCGTCTTGCCGCACGCGGTGGGGGTCGGGAAGCGCAGCTTGGCCACCCGGTCCTGGACGCGGACCTCCTCGAGTCCGGCGGCCAGCCGCTGCGCGCGCTTGTCCATGCTCTGCGCGGCCCTGGCCTTGGTCGCCTTGGCGCGCATCTTGTCGGCCTGGGCCGTGAGCGCGTCGATCTTGCGCTCGGTGTTGGCGCGCTCCTGCTTCCGGCGACGCTCGTCGGTCTCGCGCTGGGCGAGGTAGGGCTTCCAGCCCAGGTTGTAGACGTCGACCGTGGCGCGGTTGGCATCGAGGTGCCACACCTTGTTGACGACGGCGTCGAGCAGCTCGACGTCGTGGCTGATGACGATCAGCCCGCCCTTGTGCGCGGACAGGAAGCCCTTCAGCCAGGTGATCGAGTCGGCGTCGAGGTGGTTGGTCGGCTCGTCGAGCAGCAGCGTCTCGGCGTCGGAGAAGAGGATGCGGGCGAGCTCGACGCGGCGGCGCTGACCGCCGGAGAGGGTGCGCAGCGGCTGGGCGAGCACGCGGTCGGGCAGGCCCAGGGCGGTGCAGATGCGCGCCGCCTCGCTCTCGGCGGCGTACCCGCCCAGAGCGGCGAACTGGTCCTCGAGCCGGCCGTAGCGGCGCACCGCGCGGTCGCGCTCGGCGTCGTCGGCGGGCTCGGCCATCGCGATCTGGGCCTTGGTCATCTGCGTGCGCAACACGTCCAGCCCGCGACCGGAGAGCACCCGGTCACTGGCGGTGATGTCCAGGTCGCCGCTGCGGGGGTCCTGCGGCAGGTAGCCGATCTCCCCGGTGACCTCCACCTTGCCCGCGTGCGGCAGCCGTTCCCCCGCGAGCGTGGTGAGGGTGGTGGTCTTGCCGGCGCCGTTGCGGCCGACCAGCCCGATGCGGTCGCCGGGCTGCACGCGGAGGGAGGCCTCGCTGATGAGGATGCGGGCGCCGGCGCGCAACTCGAGACCGGTCGTCGTGATCACTGATCCCAGGGTAGGCGCTCGGCGGCCGACTTCCGACCGCATTCCGGGGTGACGTCCGTCCACAGGTACGGCGCCCCCACCCCACCCGGGCCCGCGGGGGGCCAGCATCCCCGGCATGACCTCGGAGAACGACGATCGGTGGCGACGGCACTGCCGGCTCCGCGGGATGCCGCGCGCCGCGGCGGCTTCCTCCAGGTCCGGCGGCCCCCACTCCGGCCCACCGACCCCACCTGTGTCCCTCCTGGCCGCTCTGCGGGAGGCGCTGCTGGCCGTCGGCGCCCTCGGGGTGGTCATCGGGGCGACCGCGCTCGTCACCGTGGCGCTGGACGGCTCCGGGTCCGCGGGCAGGGTGGCGCTGGAGGTCCGGACGGGCGTTGCGGGCGTGGTCGTGACGGCGGTCGCGATCGTCGTGGGCCGGCTGACCGGCAGCACCCGAGCCTGGCCGGGAATGGCCCTGCTCGCCGCGCAGCCGGTGCCGGTGCTGCTGGTCCCACCGGTGTTCCCGACCGCCGCCGGGTTCTTGCTCGGGCTGCTGGGGACCGTGCTGCTCGACGTGCTCGTGCTCGCCCGGTCTCGTGGACCCCTCGCCGACGTGGCGGAGGTCCTGATGCGGCTGGCCGTCGCATCGGGGGTGTTCCTCGGCCCGTTCCTGGCCTGGGTGGCGATGCCGGTGGCCTCGTGGACGACCACGGGCCTGCTCGCCGCGGCCGGCGCGGTGGCCGTCCTCCTGCCGCGGTGTCCGCGCCTGGCTGCACGGCTGCCATCCGCCCCGGTGCTCGCGGGCGGGGCTGCGGTGCCCGTGGGCCTCGCCCTGGCCGGGTCGCTCCTCCACGGTCTCCGCTGAGCCGCACCGCTGACCGCCGGCGGGTGGCCCCGCGCCCCCGGCCCTACCGTGGAACCCGTCGGCGGTTGGACGGGAGGGGACGGCCATGGGCTCCACGCCACCGCTCCCCTACCGCGCACGCCCGCCGCTGGTCTTCCTCGTCGTCGGGGCGGCACTGCTCGTCAGCGGTGGCGGCACGGCGGCCGCGGTCTTCGGCGCCGGACCCGCGAGGGTGCTGCTGCTCGGGCTGGCCGGGATCGCGGCGGCCGGGTCGGCCTGGGGCTCGGCCCACCGGCTGCGGGGAACCGAGGAGACCTTCGCCGTCGCCGCGGTCGTGCTCGCCGTCCTGGGCGCCGGTGCTGCGGGCGCGCCGGTGTTCAGCGGCTCCGTCGTCCCGCTCGCCGTCCTGACCGGTGTCTTCCTCGCGCTCGCGCTGCTGTTGCGGCGCCCGGCGACGTGGCCCCTTGCTGCCTGGGCGGCCGGCCAGCTGGCCGTGCTCCGCGGGCTGCAGGGCATGGAGGCGGGGGTGGCGCGGACGGCGTGGCTGCTCGGGGTCGCCGTCGTGGGCCTCCTCGTGGCCCTGGGTGGGCGCCGGCTGGTCGCCCGGGTGGCACTGCTCAGCACCGCTCCGTGGTGGGTCACCGGTGTCGTCGCCGCCGTCGTCACCGCGTGGAGCGGCGACCCGGCCGACCGCTGGGCCTCCGCGGTGCTCACGGCCCTCGCGGCGGCCGTCCTGCTCGTCGCCCGGCTGGAAGCGGACCTCGAGCCGCTGCTCGGCCCACCGGTCGCCGTCCCGGTGCTGGCGGGGGTGGCGGTGGGCGCCGCCGTCGGCGGCCCGCTGGCCTTCCCCGGCCCCGGCGGCGTGATGCTCGCGGGGTACACGGGCGTCGTCGTGGCCTCGGTGGCCGCGGCGCTCCTGACCGGCTGGCCGCGGGGGATGCTCCTGCCGCTGGCGGTCGCGGCCGGCGGCACGCTGGTCCTGGTCAGCGTGGTGCAGCTCGTCGCCGGTGCCCGGTGGCTGGAGCTGTCGCTCCTGCTGCTCCTCACCGCGGTGCCCAGCGCGCTGGTCGCGGCGCGGCGGCGGGACGAGCGGCCGGCGGCGGCGCCCACGACCGTCGGCTGCCTGGCCGGAGCCGCGGTCTTCGCGATCGCGGCCGGGGCGCTGACCCCGGTGGCCGCGGCGGTGGTGCTGAGCGGGCTCTACGCCGCCTCGCTGGTGATCGGGTACGTCCTCGACGCGGACTCGCGGCGGGCGACGCTGGTCGCCGGCGCGGTCTGTGCGGCGGGTGCGGTCGTGCTGCTGGTGGGGACGCGGGAGCGGGGGCCACTGGCGGTCCTGCTCGCCGAGCAGGGGGTGCTCACCTGCGCGTGGGCCTGGCACGCCTGGCGGACGACGACGCCGCGGCCGGACCCGCCGGTCTCCGCCCCCGCCTGGCGGGCCGGGGCCGCGCAACTCGTGGTGGCGGCGTGGACGGCCGTGGGGCTGGCCGGGTGGTCGGTGCTCGAGGCCTACACCCTGCCGCTGGCCGCGGGCCTCCTGCTCGCCGCCGGGCCGCGGCTCATCGCCGGGCCCTCCTGGCCGGCGTGGGGTCCGGCGCTGCTCGTGGCCGCCGTCCCGTCGGTGGTGTGGTCGGTCGTGGTGCCCAACAGCCCGCGACCGGTGCTCGTCATCGTCGTCGCCGCGCTGGCCATGCTCTACGGCGTCCACACCGGGGCCCGGGCTCCGCTGGTGGCCGGGTCCGGCACCGAGCTGGCGATGGCCGGCGGGCTGGGGCTCGTCGCCCTGCCCTGGCCGGTGAGCACCGCCCTCGTCGTGGGGTCCGCACTGGCCGCACTCGGCGCCTGGCGCGAGCGGCTCCCGGTCGGCTGGTGGACCCGCCGACTGGCCGACATGCGCTGAGCGGCCGCGGACGACGACGGCCCGCGTCCCCGGGAGGGACGCGGGCCGAGGTGACGTGCTCGAGCGGCCCTGCAGGGTCCCGCTCAGGCCCCGTCCCGAGACTCGCCCCGAGTGTGCGAGGGGTGAGGAGGACGGGGTCCTCCCCCGAAGAGTGGGGAGGGAGGGGTCCTTCTACACGCGGAAGCCGAGGGCGCGCAGCTGCTCGCGGCCGTCGTCGGTGATCTTGTCGGGACCCCACGGTGGCATCCAGACCCAATTGATGCGGATGTCGTCGACCAGGCCGGGACCGGGGCCGCCGGTGAGCGCCTGCCGCGCCTGGTCCTCGATGACGTCGGTCAGCGGGCAGGCCGCCGAGGTCAGCGTCATGTCGATGACCGCGACGTCGTCCACCACGTCGATGCCGTAGACCAGGCCGAGGTCGACGACGTTGACGCCGAGCTCGGGGTCGACGACGTCGCGCATGGCCTCCTCGACGTCCTCCAGCAGCGCCGACTTGTAGGCCGGCAGGTCCCCGGGCGCCCCGTCGGTCGCCGGGGTGGCGTTCTCGGTGGTCTCGCTCATGACTTGCCTCCCGTGGGATCGGCGACGGCCAGGGCCCGCGCGGATGCGTCCTTGAGGGCCATCCAGCTCATCAGCGCGCACTTGATGCGCGCGGGGTACTTGGACACCCCGGCGAACGCCACGGCGTCCTCCAGCTCGTCCTCGAGCTTCTCGGCGACCGCGGGGTCGCCCTTGCTCTGCATCAGCGTCATGAAGTGCTCACCGGTCTCCAGCGCCTCCGGCACCGACTTGCCGATGACCAGCTCGTACATGGCCGACACCGACGCCTGGCTGATCGAGCAGCCCATCCCCTCGTAGGAGATGTCGGCGAGGCGGTCGCCGTCCAGGTGCACCCGCAGGGTGACCTCGTCCCCGCAGGTCGGGTTGACGTGGTGCACCTCGGCCTCGAACGGCTCGCGGAGTCCGCGGCCGTGCGGGTTCCGGTAGTGGTCCAGGATGATCTCCTGGTACATCGACTCGAGCTGCATGCTCTAGGACACCTCCACCGGGGGAACGCCGAAGAACTCCTGCGCCTTCCGGATGCCGTCGGCGAGCGCGTCGATGTCGTCGTACCCGGTGTGCACGTAGAACGTCGCGCGGGTCGTCGCCGGGACGCCGTAGCGCCGCACGACCGGCCAGGCGCAGTGGTGCCCGACCCGCACCTCGACGCCGAGGTCGTCGAGGACCTGCCCGACGTCGTGGGGGTGGATGCCCTCGACGGTGAAGGAGATGGCGCCGCCCCGGGCCACCGTGTCGGGCGGGCCGACCACGGTCACGCCGGGGATCTCGGCCAGCTTCGCCAACGCGTAGGCGGTGAGCGCCTCCTCGTGCGCCTGCACGTTCGCCATGCCCAGGCCCTGGAGGTACTCGACCGCGGCGGCCAGCCCGATCACCTGCGCGGTCATCGGCACCCCGGCCTCGAACCGCTGCGGCGGCGGCATGAAGGTGCTGCCCTCCATGCGCACGACCTCGATCATCGAGCCGCCGGTGAGGAAGGGCGGTAGCGCGTCGAGCACCTCGTACCTGCCCCACAGGACGCCGACGCCGGTGGGCCCGAGCATCTTGTGGCCGGAGAACACGAGGAAGTCCGCGCCGAGGGCGGTCACGTCGACCGGCTGGTGCGGCACCGACTGCGCGCCGTCGACCAGCACCAGGGCACCGACCTCGCGCGCCCGGGCGACGATCTCCTCGAGCGGGTTGATCGTGCCGAGGATGTTGGACTGCTGGGTGACCGCGACCAGCTTGGTCCGCTCGTTGACCACGGTGCCGAGGTCGGAGAGGTCCAGCCGGCCGTCGTCGGTCAGGCCGAGCCAGCGCAGGGTGGCGCCGGTGCGCTCGCACAGCTGCTGCCAGGGCACCAGGTTGGCGTGGTGCTCCATCTCGGTCACGACGATCTCGTCGCCCTGTCCGACGGCGTACCGGCGGAACCGCTCCTCCCGGGCCGTGGCTGCGTTGGACAGCGCGTAGGCGACGAGGTTGATCCCCTCGGTGCTGTTGCGGGTGAAGACGATCTCCTCGGCCGGCGCGCCGATGAACGCGCCGATCGTGGCCCGTGCCGCCTCGTAGCGGCCGGTCGCCTCCTCCGCCAGCTGGTGCGCGCCCCGGTGCGGGGCGGCGTTGCAGGTCTCGTAGAAGTCCCGCTCGGCGTCCAGGACGCTGCGCGGCTTCTGGGAGGTGGCCCCGGAGTCGAGGTAGACCAGCCGCTTCCCGTCGCGGACGGTGCGCGACAGGATCGGGAAGTCCGCCCGGATCGCCTCGACGTCCAGCGGCAGGGGTGCCTTCTGCGCCCCTGTACCGGGACGCGAGACGGTCTGGGTCACGCCGATGCCACCTCCGTCGAGCCCTTGACGTAGGCCGCGTAGCCCTCGTTCTCCAGCTTCTCCGCCAGCTCCGGGCCGCCCTCCTCGACGATCTTGCCGTTGACGAAGACGTGCACGAAGTCGGGCCTGATGTAGCGCAGGATCCGCGTGTAGTGGGTGATCAGCAGGACGCCGACCTCGCCCTCCTCGCGGGTGCGGTTGACGCCCTCGGAGACGATCCGCAGCGCGTCGACGTCGAGGCCGGAGTCGGTCTCGTCGAGGATCGCGATCGCCGGCTTCAGCAGGCGCATCTGCAGGATCTCGTGGCGCTTCTTCTCACCGCCGGAGAAGCCCTCGTTGACGTTGCGCTCGGCGAACGCCGGGTCCATCTCCAGGGCCGCCATCTCGGTCTTGACGTCCTTGACCCAGGTGCGCAGCTTGGGCGCCTCGCCCTTGATCGCGGTGGCGGCGGTGCGCAGGAAGTTCGACACCGAGACGCCGGGGACCTCGACCGGGTACTGCATGGCCAGGAACAGACCGGCCCGGGCGCGCTCGTCGACGCTCATGGCGAGGACGTCCTCGCCGTCGAGGGTCACCGTGCCACCGGTGATCGTGTACTTGGGGTGACCGGCGATCGAGTAGGCCAGGGTCGACTTGCCCGACCCGTTCGGCCCCATGATCGCGTGCGTCTCACCGGAGCGGACGGTCAGGTCGACGCCGCGGAGGATCTCCTTGGCGTCGTCGCCCTCGCCCACGGTGACGTGCAGGTCGCGGATCTCCAGCACGGACACTCTTCTTCTCGCTCCTCAGTTGCGGGCCGCGGTCGAGGGGAGATCGACGACGTCGGCGGTCACGTCGACGTAGACGTCCTCTCCCTCGACCCGGACCGGGTAGACGGGCACCGGCTCGGTGGCCGGCAGGTTGGTGGGCTCGCCGGTGCGCAGGTCGAAGCACGACCCGTGCAGGTAGCACTCGATGGTGGGGGCGCCGTCGAACTCCTCGACGTCGCCGTCGGACAGCGGGACCTCGGCGTGCGAGCAGAGGTCCTCGATCGCGTAGACCTCACCCTCGAAGCGGACGACGGCGACGTCGACGTCGGCGAGCTCGACCCGCAGCGAGCCGCTCTCGGGGACCTCGGACAGCGCGCACACCCGCTCGAAACTCACGCCGGGACCTCCACCGGCTGGTCCTCCAGCCCGGGGAGGGCGCCGAGACGGGCCTCGATGGAGCCCATCAGGCGGTCCTGCAGCTCGGGCAGGCCGATGCGCTGGACGACGTCGGCGAAGAAGCCCCGGACGACCAGGCGACGCGCGGTCTCGGCGTCGATTCCCCGCGAGCAGAGGTAGAACAGCTGCTCGTCGTCGAACCGTCCCGTGGCGCTGGCGTGGCCGGCACCGACGATCTCGCCGGTCTCGATCTCCAGGTTCGGCACCGAGTCGGCGCGGGCGCCGTCGGTGAGCACGAGGTTGCGGTTGAGCTCGTAGGTGTCGGTGCCGGTGGCCGCCGGGCGGATCCGGACGTCACCGATCCACACCGTGCGCGCCTTCTCGCCCTGCAACGCGCCCTTGTAGAGGACGTTGCTGGTGCAGTTGGGCACGGCGTGGTCGACCCACAGCCGGTGCTCCTGGTGCTGGGTCTCGTCGGCGAAGTAGACGCCGTAGAGCTCCGCCGTCCCGCCGGGGCCGGCGTACTGGACGTTGCTCACCAGCCGGACGAGGTCGCCGCCGAGGGTGACCACGACCTGCGTGAGCGTGGCGTCGCGGCCGACGACGGCGTCGAACTGGCCGCCGTGGACCGTGCCCGGCGCCCAGTCCTGCACGGAGACGACGGTCACCTGCGCGCCGTCCCCGACGAGGACGGCGACGCCGCCGGAGTACCGGGCCAGGCCGGCGTGGTCGAGGACGACCGTGGCCTTGGCGAAGGCGCCGACCTCGACCACCAGCTGACCCCAGACGACGTCGTCGGCGCCGGTGCCGGACAGCCGCAGGGAGACCGGGCGGTCGAGCTGGGCCTCCGCCGGCACGCGGACGACGGCGGCGCCGCCGCTGCGCTGCCGGGTGAGGGCGGCCAGCCGGTCGACCGGTTCGGGCAGCCCCTTGATCAGCGGGTCGTCGGCCTCGACGCTGCTCAGCTCGACGCCCTCGGGCAGGTCGGTGTCCCACTGCAGGTGCGCGTCGGACGGCGCGCCCTGCAGCAGCGGCCGGATCCGGCGCATCGGGGTGAAGCGCCACTCCTCCTCGCGACCGGTCGGCTCGCCGAAGGCCTCCGGGTCGGTGGAGGTGAACCGCTCGGCCGGGGAGCCGGTGGGCACGGGGCCCCCGTGCGAGTGCGCGCCCGGGGCGGCCCGGCCGGCGGTGGCCGTCTCCGAGGCCGGGGTCGTCGGCGGGCCGGCCTGGGCACCCACGCCGGGGGCGAACAGCTCGCCGGCGAGGGTGGCGGGCGCGACCGCGACGTCCTCGGTGGTGCTGGGGGTCTCGGGGGCTGACATCAGCCGACGGCACCTTCCATCTGCAGCTCGATCAGGCGGTTCAGCTCGAGGGCGTACTCCATGGGCAGCTCGCGGGCGATCGGCTCCACGAACCCGCGGACGACCATCGCCATCGCCTCGTCCTCGGACAGGCCCCGGCTCATCAGGTAGAAGAGCTGGTCGTCGCTGACCCGGGAGACGGTCGCCTCGTGACCCATCGCGACGTCGTCCTCGCGGACGTCGACGTAGGGGTAGGTGTCCGACCGGCTGATCGTGTCGACCAGCAGGGCGTCGCACTTCACCGTGGACTTCGAGCCGTGGGCGCCCTCGTCGATCTGGACCAGACCGCGGTAGGAGGTCCGGCCGCCGCCGCGTGCCACCGACTTCGACACGATCGTCGAGGAGGTGTTGGGCGCCGCGTGCACCATCTTGGCGCCGGCGTCCTGGTGCTGACCCTCGCCGGCGAAGGCGATGGAGAGCACCTCGCCCTTGGCGTGCTCGCCGGTCATCCAGACCGCCGGGTACTTCATGGTGACCTTGGAGCCCAGGTTGCCGTCGACCCACTCCATGGTCGCGCCCTCGTGGGCGATCGCCCGCTTGGTGACCAGGTTGTAGACGTTGTTCGACCAGTTCTGGATGGTCGTGTACCGGCAGCGGGCGTTCTTCTTGACGATGATCTCGACGACCGCCGAGTGCAGCGAGTCCGACTTGTAGATCGGCGCGGTGCAGCCCTCGACGTAGTGCACGTAGGCGCCCTCGTCGACGATGATCAGCGTCCGCTCGAACTGGCCCATGTTCTCGGTGTTGATCCGGAAGTAGGCCTGCAGCGGGATCTCCACGTGCACGCCCTTCGGCACGTAGATGAACGAGCCACCCGACCACACCGCGGTGTTCAGCGCGGCGAACTTGTTGTCACCGGACGGGATGACCGAGCCGAAGTACTCCTTGAAGAGGTCCTCGTGCTCCTTGAGCGCCGTGTCGGTGTCGAGGAAGACGACGCCCTGCTCCTCGAGGTCCTCACGGATCTTGTGGTAGACGACCTCGGACTCGTACTGGGCGGCGACACCGGCGATCAGCCGCTGCTTCTCCGCCTCCGGGATGCCCAGCCGGTCGTAGGTGTTCTTGATGTCCTCGGGCAGCTCGTCCCACGAGGTGGCCTGCTGCTCGGTGGAGCGGACGAAGTACTTGATGTTCTGGAAGTCGATCCCGGACAGGTCCGAGCCCCAGTCGGGCATCGGCTTCCGGTCGAACAGCTTGAGGGCCTTGAGCCGCCGCTCGAGCATCCACTCCGGCTCGTTCTTGCGGCGCGAGATGTCCCGGACGACCTCCTCGTCCAGGCCACGGCGGGCGGAGGCCCCGGCGACGTCGGCGTCAGCCCAGCCGTACTGGTAGCGGCCGAGCTGCTCGATCTGCTCGTCCTGCGTCAGCGGCGTGCTGGTCACCGGCTGCTGGGTGCTGGTCATGCGGGCGTCCTCTCCCGGTCGAACGTGTGAGTGGAGCTGGTGGACGGTGCGGTGCGCTGGGTGGCCGGTACCGGCCGCGCTCCCCGCTCACCTGGTACAGGGTTCGCGGAGGCCGATCTGTTCCCCGCGCGGGTGTGGTCCCGGCCGCTCGCCCCCATCCTCAGCGGGCCGGGGATGTGGGTGGTGCAGACGCCGTCGCCGTGGGCGATCGTGGCCAGGCGCTGTACGTGCGTACCCACCAGCCGGCCGATCACCGCCGTCTCGGCCTCGCACAGCTGCGGGAACTCCGCCGCCACGTGCGCCACCGGGCAGTGGTGCTGGCAGAGCTGCCCGCCGCTGGAGATCGCCGAGGCCGAGGCAGCGTAGCCCTCGGCGGTCAGCGCCGCGGCGAGCACCTGCGCCCGGTCGACGGGGGCACCGGAGCCGGCGGCCTGCTCGACCGCAGTCGAGCAGCGCTGCTCCAGGCCCGACAGCTGCTGCTCGGCCACCGACCGGACCGCGTCGGGCCCGCCCTGGGCGGCGACGAACCGCAGCGCGGTGAGCGCGAGGTCGTCGTAGGCGTGCGGGAACGCCGACCGGCCGGCGTCGGTGAGGTGGAACAGCCGGGCGGGCCGCCCGCGGCCGCGCGGGGCGCCGGTCGCCTGCCGCTCCTCGACGCGGCCGGTGGCCACCAGGGCGTCGAGGTGCCGCCGGACGGCGGTCGGCGAGACGCCGAGCCGGCCGGCGAGCTCGGTCGCGGTCTGCGGCCCGTGCTCGAGCAGGAGCGCGGTCACGCGGTGGCGCGTGCGCCGGTCGTCGGCGGTCGCCGACGGCCGGGGCGCGCTGCCCACCTGCACCCGGTCGCTTTCCACAACACAAGTGTTGCCTATTTCCGGGGGTCCGCAAGCAAGGGGGACCTAAGTCCCGCCGCACCCGGGACCTGCGGCGATGGACGGCCGCGTCGACCCCCGGCCGGCCTGTGACGAGGGCCTCACCCGGTCGCAGCCGACGCGGCCCCGGCGGGCGCCTCGACGGCGAAGTCGAGGGCGCCGTCCCGGACGCCGACCGTCACCCGGCCACCCGACGCCAGCCGCCCGTCGAGCAGCAGCCGGGCGAGCGGGTTGTCGACCTCCCGCTGGATGGTGCGGCGCAGCGGCCGGGCGCCGAACTGCGGCTCGAAGCCGCGCTGGGCGATCCAGCCCACCGCCTCGTCGCTGAAGGCCACCTCGATGTCCTGGGCCGACAGCCGGCGGCGGGTCTCCTCGAGCAGCAGGCGGGTGATCTGCGCCAGCTGCGCCTCCTCCAGCTGGGAGAAGACCACGATCTCGTCGATCCGGTTGAGGAACTCCGGCCGGAACGACTCGCGCAGCCGCCGCATGAGCCGGTCGCGGAGCCCCGCGTCCGACGACGCGCCGTCGCCGGCGCCGAAGCCCAGCGGGGCGTTGCGGCCCTGGATCAGCTCCGACCCCAGGTTGCTCGTCATGATCAGCACGGTGTTCTTGAAGTCCACCGTCCGGCCCTGGGAGTCGGTCAGCCGGCCGTCGTCCAGGACCTGCAGCAGGGTGTTGAAGACGTCGGGGTGGGCCTTCTCGATCTCGTCGAGCAGCACCACCGAGTAGGGCCGGCGCCGCACCGCCTCGGTGAGCTGGCCGGCGTCCTCGTAGCCGACGTACCCGGGCGGAGAGCCGACCAGCCGGCTGACCGTGTGCCGCTCCTGGAACTCGCTCATGTCCAGGCGGATCATCCGGTCCTCGTCGCCGAACAGCGCCTCGGCCAGCGCCCGGGCCAGCTCGGTCTTGCCCACGCCGGTCGGACCGAGGAACAGGAAGCTGCCGATCGGCCGGTCCGGGTCCCCGAGACCGACGCGGGAGCGGCGCACGGCCTCGGCCACCACGCGCACCGCGTCCTCCTGGCCGACGACGCGCTCGTGCAGGTGCTCCTCCAGCCGCAGCAGGCGCTGCATCTCCTCCTGGGTCAGCTGGTTCACCGGGATGCCGGTGGCGCGGGAGACGACCTCGGCGATGTCCTCCACGCCGACCTCCGGGATGGAGGAGCGGGTCCCGCCACCGCGCGCCTGCTCCAGCCGCGCCTGCGCCGCGGCCAGCTGGTCGCGCAGCTCCGAGGCGCGCTCGTACTGCTCCGCGGCGACCGCCTGGTCCTTCTCGCGCTGCAGCTGCTCCACCTCCTGCTCGAGCCCGCGCAGGTCGGTCGGTGGCATCCGGACCCGCCGGCGCACCCGCGCCCCGGCCTGGTCGATGAGGTCGATCGCCTTGTCCGGCAGGTGCCGGTCGGTGATGTACCGGTCGGAGAGCTCGACCGCGGCCCGGATGGCGTCGTCGGTGAACCGGACCTCGTGGTGGGCCTCGTAGCGGTCGCGCAGGCCGCAGAGGATCTGCACGGTGTCCTCGACGCTCGGCTCGGGGACCAGGATCGGCTGGAAGCGGCGCTCCAGGGCGGCGTCCTTCTCGATGTTGCGGCGGTACTCGTCCAGCGTGGTGGCGCCGATGATGTGCAGCTCGCCGCGGGCCAGCGCCGGCTTGAGCATGTTGCCCGCACCGCCGGAGCCCTCCGAGGCCCCGGCGCCGACGACGGTGTGCAGCTCGTCGATGAAGACGATGACCTCGTCGCTGTGCTCGCGGATCTCGTCGATGATCTTCTTGATCCGCTCCTCGAAGTCACCGCGGTAGCGGGTGCCGGCCACCAGACCGGTGAGGTCGAGCTCCACCAGCCGCCGTCCGCGCAGGGTCTCGGGGACGTCGCCGTCGACGATCTGCGCGGCGATGCCCTCGACGATCGCCGTCTTGCCCACACCGGCCTCACCGATGAGCACGGGGTTGTTCTTCCGCCGCCGGGAGAGCACCTCGACGGTCTGCTCGATCTCCGGCTCCCGGCCGATCACCGGGTCGATCTGGCCGTTGCGGGCCATCTCGGTGAGGTCGCGGCCGTACTCGTCCAGCGTCGGGGTGTTCGACGGGGGCTGTCCCCCGCCGCCGCCGGGCCGCCCGGCTCCGGGCTGGGCGCCACCCGTGGCGGCCTGCTGGAGCGCCTCCGGGGTGACGCCGCGGTCCCGCAGCACCCGGCCGCCCGGGGAGTCGGGGTTCACGGCGAGGGCGAACAGCAGGTGCTCGGGGCCGATGTAGGTGGAGCCCAGCGCCCGGGAGATGCGGTGGGCGTCGAGCAGCGCGCGCTTGGCGGCCGGGGTGAGCGACGGCGGCTCCTGGCGGGGCTCGCCCCGCCGCAGCTGGCCGTCGAGCTGGGCGCGCAGCTGGTCGGGGTCGGCGCCGGCCCGGGCGAGGAACTGGCGGGTGGTCTCCTCACCGGCCATGGCCCACAGCAGGTGCTCGGTGTCCAGGTCGGCGCTGCCGGCGGCGGCCGCCTGCCGTGCCGCGGCGTTGACCAGCTCACGGGCCTGCTGGCTGAGGAACTGGGTGATGTCGACGCGCTGCCGCTGCGGGGGCTGGCCGCCGCCGAGGTAGCGGGCGAAGAAGTCGTCGAAGGGGCTGCCGTAGGGGCCGGGGAAGAAACCGCTCGTCATGACGTCCGTCCGTGTCGGGGGTGTGCGCCGCACGCGCCTGCTCGGGCGGTGCACGGTCCCCGCTGCCCTACCCGTGATGGTCCCGGATCACCATCGGGGACGGCAGGCACGGGACGGCCGACCGCCTAGCATCGGGACGTGCCGGTCTCCCCTGCCGTCGTCTCGCGCCTCGCCCTCGCCAACGCCGTCGCCAACGGCGCGATCGTCCTCACCGGCGGAGCCGTCCGGCTGACCGGGTCCGGGCTGGGCTGCCCCACCTGGCCGCGGTGCACCGACGAGAGCTTCGTCGCCACCCCCGAGCTGGCCGGGCACGGCGTCATCGAGTTCGGCAACCGGCTGCTGACCTTCGTCCTGGCCGCGGTCGCGATCGCCACCGTGGTCGCGGTGTTCCGCTCGGCGCGGCGGGACCTTCGCGGCCTCGCCGTCGTCTCGTTCCTCGGCATCCCCGCCCAGGCGCTGCTCGGTGGGGTCACCGTGCTGACCGGGCTGAACCCGTGGACGGTGGCGGCGCACTTCCTGCTCTCGTCGGTCCTGGTGGCGCTGACGACGGTGCTGTGGCTGCGCTCCCGCGAGCCGGGGGTCGGCCAGCTGCTGGTGCGCCGCCCGTTCGCGCTGTTGGTGAGCGGCATCGGCGTGGCCACGGCCGCCGTCCTGGTGCTCGGGACGGTGGTGACCGGCAGCGGTCCGCACAGCGGCGACCCCGAGGCCGGCCGCACGGGCTTCGACCCCGAGCTGGTCAGCCAACTGCACGCCGACGTCGTCTTCCTGCTCCTCGGCCTCACCGTGGCGCTCCTGGTCGCCCTGCACGCCACCGACTCCCCCGGCCGCGTGAAGCGGGCTGCCCGCGACCTCCTGCTGGTGCAGGTGCTGCAGGGCGTCGTCGGCTACGTGCAGTACTTCACGCACCTGCCCGTGGTCCTGGTGCTCCTGCACATGCTGGGCGCGGTGCTGGTCACGGCGTTCACCGCCCGGCTGGCCTGGTCGGTCCGCGGCCCGGCGTCCGAGCTGCCGCTGGCGGCCTCCTCCGTCCCCGCGCCCGCCACCCGCTGAGACGCGGGGCCGGCCCCTCCACCCGACGGGGACGCGGCGGACGACACCGGACCCACCCCGTCGTCGCCGACCACGCCGTACACCGCGAGGTCGGCGACCACGAGCCGCGTCCGGTGAGCGGAGCGTGCGCCCACCCCCGGAGGGCATGGTGTCCTCGCGGGGCGGCCGGCCCGCGAGGACCGGCTCAGACCAGGACGTCGACGATGATCGCGACCGACAGCAGCGCCATGTACGAGATCGAGATGTGGAACAGCTTCATGGGACGGGTCTCGGCGCCCGAGCGGATCCGGTTGAGCAACCGGTGCGCCTCGATCGCGAACCACAGCCCCAGGCCAGCCGCGGCGACGGTGTAGATCCAGCCGATGCCGACGGTGGCACCGACCGGCCACAGCAGCAGCGAGACCGCCACGGTCAGCCAGGTCCAGACGACGGTCTGCCGGCCCACCGACAGCGGGGCGGCCACCACCGGCAGCATCGGGACCTCGGCGCGGGCGTAGTCGGACCGGAAGCGCATCGCCAGCGCCCAGAAGTGCGGCAGCTGCCAGCAGAAGACGACGCCGAAGAAGACCACCGCCGGCCACGCCAGCGACCCGGTCACCGCGGCCCAGCCGATGAGCACCGGCGCCGCCCCGGGCACGCCGCCGAACAGCGTCGAGTGCCGGGTGTGCCGCTTGAGCACCATCGTGTAGAGCACCGCGTAGTAGACGATCGCGCCCAGCGCCAGCACCGCGGCCAGCGTCGTGGTGGTGGCCGCCAGCAGGGCGACCGACAGCACGGTCAGCGCCAGCCCGAACAGCAGCGCACCCCGCGGGCCCACCTCGCCCATCGGCAGCGGCCGGCGCTCGGTGCGGTGCATCAGCCGGTCGATGTCGCGGTCGTACCAGCAGTTGAAGACGTTGGCCGCGCCCGCGGCGAGCGTGCCGCCGACCATCGTGGCCAGCAGCAACCGCCAGGAGGGCCAGCCGCGCGCGGCCAGCATCATGGCCGGGACGGTCGTCACCAGCAGCAGCTCGATGATCCGCGGCTTGGTCAGCGCCACGTAGGCCTTGACCGTGCCGGAGAGGCGGCGGGCCTGGACGGCCGGCCGCTCGGACAGCGCCGTCACCGCGAGGCTCCGGTCGCGCGGGGACGTGGGCAGGGCACCACCGGGCACCAGGACAGCACGGGGTCCCTTCCGAGCGGGGACAGCAGAACGCGTTCACTGTATCCCCCGCCCCGGTCGCGGGCCGGTGGGCATGACCAGCGTCTCGTTCCCCGCGAGCGGACTAGGGTCGACCACGTTGGTGCTGCGCACGCAGCGGGTAGGGCCGACGTCGACGACGACGGTGCGTCCAGGTCCAGCGCCCCGGATCCGGTGCGCGCGAGGCCGGTCGCTGGAGCCGCGCACCCTCGTCCGCCCGCGGTCGGTCGGTCCACACCGTCCCGGGCGGTCCCGCAACCGGCCGACCCCCGAGGAGCACGCGAGACATGGGAACCCGAAGCACCGAGCCCGAGGCTCCGGCCGAGGCCGCGACCGACGCCCCGACCGGCGATCCGCGCCAGCCGCACCCGACGCTGCCCGAGGGCTTCGGCGACCTCGACCGCCGCGCGATCGACACCGTGCGGGTCCTGGCGATGGACGCCGTCCAGAAGGTCGGCAACGGCCACCCCGGGACGGCGATGAGCATGGCCCCGACCGCCTACCTGCTGTTCCACAAGTGGCTGCGGCACGACCCCAGCGACCCGAACTGGGTGGCCCGCGACCGCTTCATCCTGTCGATGGGCCACTCGAGCCTGACGCTGTACATCCAGCTCTACCTCTCCGGCTACGGCCTGGAGCTCGCCGACCTCGAGGCGCTGCGCACCTGGGGCTCGAAGACCCCGGGCCACCCCGAGGTCAACCACACCCCGGGCGTGGAGACCACCACCGGGCCGCTGGGCCAGGGCGTCGGCAACGCGGTGGGCATGGCGATGGCCGCCCGGCGCGAGCGCGGCCTGCTCGACCCCGACGCCCCCGAGGGGCAGAGCCTCTTCGACCACACCATCTGGTGCTTCGCCTCCGACGGCGACCTGGAGGAGGGCGTCAGCGGCGAGGCGTCGTCGCTGGCCGGGACGCAGCGGCTGGGCAACCTCGTCCTCGTCTACGACGACAACCGGATCTCCATCGAGGACGACACGAACGTCGCCTTCACCGAGGACGTCGGGAAGCGGTACGAGGCCTACGGCTGGCACGTGCAGCACGTCGACGACGGTGAGGACCTCGCCGCGATCGACGCCGCGTTCGCCGCCGCCAAGGCCGAGACCGGCCGGCCGTCGATCATCGTGCTGCGGACGATCATCGCCTGGCCCGCGCCGAACAAGCAGAACACCGGCGCGGCGCACGGCTCCGCCCTCGGCGAGGACGAGGTGCGGGCCACCAAGGAGGTCCTCGGCTTCGACCCCGAGCAGACCTTCCAGGTGGACGACGAGGTGCTCGCGCACGCCCGCTCGGCGGTCGACCGCGGCCGCGAGGAGCACGCCACGTGGCAGGAGCGCTTCGACGCCTGGGCGCAGCAGGACCCGGAGCGGGCCGCCCTGCTGGAGCGGATGACCACCCGGAGCCTGCCGGAGGGCTTCGCCGCGGAGCTGCCGAGCTGGGACGCCGACCCGAAGGGCGTGGCCACCCGCAAGGCCTCCGGCGAGGTGCTCGCGAAGCTCTACCCGGCGCTGCCGGAGCTGTGGGGCGGGTCGGCCGACCTGGCGGAGAGCAACAACACCGCGGTCAAGGGCGAACCCTCGTTCCTGCCCGCCGACCGGCAGACGAAGATGTGGTCGGGTGGCCCCTACGGCCGCACGCTGCACTTCGGCGTCCGGGAGCACGCGATGGGCGCGATCATGAACGGCATCGCCCTGCACGGCGGGACCCGCGTGTACGGCGGCACCTTCCTCACCTTCTCCGACTACATGCGCGGGGCGGTGCGCCTGGCCGCGCTCATGCAGCTGCCGGTCATCTACGTCTGGACCCACGACTCGATCGGCCTGGGCGAGGACGGCCCGACGCACCAGCCGATCGAGCACTTCGCCGCGCTGCGGGCCATGCCGGGGCTCGACGTCGTCCGGCCCGCGGACGCCAACGAGGTCGCCGTCGCCTGGCGGACGATCCTCGAGCACAACGACCGCCCGGCCGGCCTGCTGCTGTCCCGGCAGAACCTGCCCGTGTTCGACCGGACGGAGTTCGGCGCCGCGGAGGGCGTGACCCGCGGGGCCTACGTGCTGGCCGAGGCGTCGAACGGCACCCCCGAGGTGATCCTGCTGGGCACCGGCTCCGAGGTGCAGATCGCGGTGGCCGCCCGGGAGCGGCTGGAGGCCGAGGGCGTCCCGACCCGGGTCGTCTCGGTGCCCTGCGTCGAGTGGTTCGCCGACCAGGACCAGGCCTACAAGGACGAGGTGCTCCCGCCGTCGGTCCGCGCCCGGGTGAGCGTCGAGGCGGGCGTGCCGATGGGCTGGCGGGAGTTCGTGGGTGACGCCGGCCGGATCGTGGGCCTGACTCACTACGGGGCCAGCGCCGCCTACAGCGTCCTCTACGAGGAGTTCGGCCTCACCGACGAGGCCGTCGTGACCGCCGCCCGGGAGAGCATCGAGGCGGCGCGGTCGGGCGCCGCCGTCCCGGCCGGCCCCGTGCCGGCCACCGGCGGGCTGCCGCACCCCACCGGCGACCGCTGAACCCCGGCCTCCTCGCCCGTTCCCGCCGCGAGCGGGGGCGAGGGGGTCCTTACCGAAAGGCAGAGACATGGCACAGAACGAGAAGCTGGCCGAGCTGTCGTCGGCCGGGGTCGCCGTCTGGCTCGACGACCTGTCCCGCGACCGGATCCGCAGCGGGAACCTGCAGTCACTGGTCGACGAGTACTCCGTCGTCGGCGTCACCACCAACCCGACGATCTTCGCCGCGGCGATCAGCGGGTCGGAGTCCTACGACGACCAGCTGCACGCCCTCGCCGTCCGCCGGGTGAGCGTGGAGGAGGGGCTGCGCACCATCACCGCCGCCGACGTCCGGGACGCCTGCGACCTCCTCGCCCCGGTGGCCGCGCGCCGGCCCGGTGACGGCCGGGTCTCCCTCGAGGTGGCGCCCGGCCTGGCCCACGACACCGACGCCACCGCGGTCGAGGCGGCGCACCTGTGGTGGCTGGTCGACCGGCCCAACCTGTACATCAAGATCCCGGCGACCGAGGCCGGCCTGCCGGCGATCACGACGTCCATCGCCCGCGGCATCAGCGTCAACGTCACGCTGATCTTCAGCCTCGAGCGCTACCGGGCGGTGATGGACGCCTACCTGTCCGGGCTGGAGCAGCGAGCGGCCGACGGCGGATCCCTCGACGGCATCGCATCCGTGGCGTCGTTCTTCGTGTCTCGCGTCGACAGCGAGATCGACAAGCGGCTGGACAAGGCCGGGGCCGACGCCTCGCTCAAGGGCAAGGCGGCCCTGGCCAACGCCCAGCTGGCCTACCAGGCCTACGAGGAGGTGTTCTCCTCGGACCGCTGGAAGGCGCTGGAGGCCAAGGGCGCCCGCCCGCAGCGGCCGCTGTGGGCCTCGACCGGCGTGAAGAACCCCGAGTACCCGGACACGCTCTACGTCAGCGAGCTGATCGCCCCCGGGACCGTGAACACGATGCCGGAGAAGACCCTCGAGGCCTACGCCGACCACGGCAGCGCGGGCACTCCCGTGCAGAAGACCTACGACGACGCCGCCGCGACCATGGCGGCGATCGCCGACGCCGGGGTCGACCTCGACGACGTCTTCCGGGTCCTCGAGGACGAGGGCGTGCAGAAGTTCGTCGACTCCTGGGACGAGCTCACCGAGTCGGTGCGCACCCAGCTGGAGGACAAGGCGTGACCTCGGGGTCCTCCCCCGCCGGGGACGACCCCCACGCGATCCGGTCCCGGCCGGCCGGGGACGTCGTCCCCGGCCGGCCGGTCCGGGTACCCGGCGCGCTGCCCCGGACGGTCCCGGTCGCCGAGCGTCCGCTGCAGTAGACCCGTACCGCCGCGCCGTCCGGTCCACCGCCGCGCCGGACGACGGCTCCCTCCGACCCTGAGGACGGACGATGATCCCCAACCCGCTGCGTGATCCGCGGGATCGGCGGCTGCCCCGCGTGCCCGAGCCGTGCGCACTGGTGGTGTTCGGCATCACCGGCGACCTGGCGCGCAAGAAGCTGCTGCCGGCGGTGTACGACCTGGCCAACCGCGGGTTGCTGCCGACCAACTTCGCCCTGCTGGGCTTCGCCCGCCGCGACTGGGGCGACACCGACTTCGCCGAGCTGGCCCGCGACGCGGCCCGCAAGGCCGCCCGCACCCCGTGGCGGGAGGAGGTCTGGGAGCGGCTGGCCGGCAGCGTCCGGTTCGTCCAGGGGTCGTTCGACGACGACAACGCCTTCGACGAGCTCGCCGCCACCCTCGGGGAGCTCGAGGGCACCCACGGCATCGGCGGCAACGCGGCCTTCTACCTCTCGATCCCCCCGGCGATGTTCCCGGTGGTGCTCAAGCAGATGCAGCGCACCGGCATGGCCGACAGCACGCCCGAGCGCTGGCGGCGGGTGGTCGTGGAGAAGCCGTTCGGGACCGACCTGGCCTCCAGCCGGGAGCTCAACGCGCTGGTCGACTCCGTGTTCACCGCCGAGGACGTCTTCCGCATCGACCACTACCTGGGCAAGGAGACCGTCCAGAACCTGATGGCCCTGCGGTTCGCCAACACCCTGTTCGAACCGGTCTGGAACGGCCACCACGTCGACTCGGTGCAGATCACGATGGCCGAGGACGTCGGCATCGGCGGGCGGGCGCAGTTCTACGAGCAGACCGGCGCCGCCCGGGACGTGCTGCAGAACCACCTGCTCCAGCTGCTGGCGCTCACGGCGATGGAGGAGCCGGTCGAGTTCTCCGCCGAGGAGATCCGCACCGAGAAGCTCAAGGTGCTGCGCGCCGTCTCGCTGCCCGAGGACCTGCGCACCTCCGCCGTCCGCGGCCAGTACGAGCAGGGTTGGCTGGCCGGTCAGCGGGCGAACGGCTACCGGCAGGAGGAGGGCGTCGACCCGGACTCGACGACCGAGACCTACGCCGCCGTCCGGCTGGGCGTGGAGACCCGCCGGTGGGCCGGCGTGCCGTTCTACCTGCGCACCGGCAAGCGGCTGCCGCGGCGGGTCACCGAGATCGCGCTGGTGTTCAAGCGGGCTCCGCACCTGCCCTTCGCCGACACCGACACCGAGGAGCTGGGCAACAACCAGCTCGTCGTGCGGGTCCAGCCCGACGAGGGGGTCACCCTCAAGTTCGGGTCGAAGGTGCCCGGCAGCGTCATGGAGGTCCGCGACGTGTCGATGGACTTCCTCTACGGCGAGCAGTTCACCGAGGCCAGCCCCGAGGCCTACGAGCGGCTGCTGCTCGACGTGCTGCTCGGCGACGCCACGCTGTTCCCCCGCAACGCGGAGGTGGAGGCGTCGTGGTCGGTCATCGACCCGCTGGAGGAGTTCTGGGCCGGGACCACGCCGCAGCCCTACCGGGCCGGCGAGTGGGGTCCACGAGCCGCCGACGAGATGCTCGCCGCCGAGGGACGCCGGTGGCGGCGTCCGTGAGCGGCCGGCCCACGCGATCCGAGGAGACCCGATGACCACCCTCTGGGACACCACCGGCTCCGCCGTGGTCAAGGAACTGGCCGCCCAGCGGCGCACCGGCGGCGCCGTGCTCTCGGGCGTGGCGCTGACCCTGGTCGTCGTCGCCGACGAGGGGCGCGTGGCCGAGGCCGAGGAGGCGGCGACCGCCGCCGCCGAGCAGCACCCCTGCCGACTGCTCATCGTGGTGCGCCGCCAGATCGAGGCCCCCACCCCCCGCCTGGACGCCGAGGTGCTCATCGGCGGCCGCCTGGGGCCCGGGGAGGCGGTCGTCATGCGCATGTACGGTCGGCTCGCGCTGCACGCCGAGTCGGTGGTGCTGCCGCTGCTGGCCGCCGACGCCCCCGTGGTCACCTGGTGGCACGGCACGCCGCCCGAACGGCTGTGCACCGACGCGCTGGCGGTCATCGCCGACCGACGGATCACCGACAGCTCGCTGGCCGGCGACCAACTCGCCGCCCTGCGCACCCGCGCCGAGGACTACGCCCCCGGCGACACCGACCTGGCCTGGACCCGCAGCACGCCGTGGCGGGCCACGCTCACCTCGACCGTCGACTCGGTGTCCGGCCGCCGCGGCGACGCCGTCCGGGTGCACGGCGGCCGGGTCGAGGGCGACCCCGGCTCCGCGACCGCCCGGCTGCTGGCCGGCTGGCTGAGCGCCCGGTGCGGCTGCCCCATCGACGTCGTCGAGGGCGAGCGGCGGCCCGGACCCAGCGGGGTCTCCTCGGTGCTCCTCCAGCTCGACCAGGACGAGGAGGTCCGGGTGACCGCCGACCGCCGCGGTGGCGCGGTCATCTCCCAGCCGTACCGGCCCGAGGCGATGGTGGCCCTGCCCGACCGCCAGCTGGGGGACCTCGTCGGCGAGGAGCTGCGCCGCCTGGACCCCGACGAGCCGTTCGCGGAGGCCCTGGAGGCCACCACCGGCGTCCGGGGGCTCGCCGAGCGCTCGGCCGTGCGCGAGCACGTGTGGTTCGACCCGGCCGAGACGCACGGCGGCGACGGCGAGCCGCTGCCGACCGTGCCGCTGGACTCCCAGGGGACCGACGAGGTCGCCGAGCACGGCGAGCGCAACGCCGAGGAGGTCGTGCCGTGAGCCTGCCGCCGGGCGACCGGATCGCCGCCGAGCTGGCGGAGGAGGGTCGGCCGGTGCCGGACGTCGTCGTCGAGCCCGACGCCGACCGGCTGGCCCGGGCGGTCGCCTCCGCGCTGGTCGCCCGGCTGGCCGCCGCCCAGGCCGTCCACGGCACCGCGACCGTCGTGCTCACCGGCGGGGGCATCGGCACCGCCGTCCTGGAGCGGGTCGCCGGCCTGGCCGCCGAGCCCGAACGGGAGCGGGTGGACTGGACGGCGGTGGACGTCTGGTGGGGCGACGAGCGGTTCGTCCCCGCGGGCGACGAGGAGCGCAACGAGACCGGCGCGCGCCGGGCGCTGCTGGACCCCGTCGGTGTGCCGGCCGAGCGGGTGCACGCCATGCCCGCGTCGGACGCCGGCTTCGCCGAACCCGAGGACGCCGCCGCCTGGTACGCCGAGCAGCTGGCGGCCGCGGCGCCGGAGGGTGCCCAGCTGCCGCGCTTCGACGTGCTGCTGCTCGGCATGGGCCCCGAGGGGCACGTGGCCTCGATCTTCCCCGAGTCGCCGGCCGCCTCCGACGAGCGGCTGGTGGTCGCGGTCCGCGACTGCCCCAAGCCGCCGCCGACGCGCACCAGCCTCGGCTTCTCCGCGATCAACTCCGCTGAGGAGATCTGGCTGCTCGTGTCCGGCGAGGGGAAGGCCCCCGCCGTCGCGGCCGCCCTGCGTGGCGACACCGGGCCGCAGCAGCTCCCCGCCGCCGGCGTGCACGGCCGGCGGGCCACCCGCTGGCTGCTGGACGCCGCGGCCGCCGGCGAACTGCCCACGGAGTAGCCGGGACCCCGGCCGCCGCCGGCGAGGCG
Organism: Geodermatophilus sp. SYSU D00697; assembly: GCF_054050175.1. Lineage (NCBI taxonomy): Bacteria > Bacillati > Actinomycetota > Actinomycetes > Geodermatophilales > Geodermatophilaceae > Geodermatophilus > Geodermatophilus sp. SYSU D00697. The sequence continues at coordinate 32,862 of NZ_JBJGYV010000030.1, read as the reverse complement.
GCCGGGGCCCCCGGCACCGGGTACCGGGTACCGACCGCAGGGGGTCGGTGGAGCGACGCGCTGCGGTCGGTACCCGAGGGCCCTGGTTCGCCGAGCCCCGGCGGAGCACACTCCGGGACGCGGCCGCTGCAAGCAGATCGCACGCGGCCCCCAGACGCCGACGGCAGCCTCAGGTCACTCCGTCGGACACTCCACGGAGAGACCCATGACGCTCCCCACCACGCCTGCTCCGCACCCCGCCCGCGCCGAGGACGCCGTCGCACGCGTCGCCGCCGAGGAGGGCACGGGACGAGACCGGCACCACCGGGGCTGCTACTGGGACGTCGACCAGGCGACGTGGGTGCCCTACCGCCGGGTGCCCCTCCCCCGCCCGCCGCTGGACTGACCGAGGACCCTCGGAGGAGCCTCGGCTCAGGCGCCGCGGGCCCCCGGAGGAGCCTCGGCTCAGGCGCCGCGGGCCCCCAGAGGGGCCCCGGCTCAGGCGCCGCGGCGGGCCCGGAGCTTGGCGAGGGCCTCCTCGAGGAGGGCGTCGCCGTCGGCGTCGCTGCGCCGCTCGCGGACGTAGGCCAGGTGCGTCTTGTACGGCTCCGTGCGCGGCGCGGGCGGCGGGGCCGCCTGGTCCTGACCGGCCGGCAACCCGCAGCGCGGGCAGTCCCACATCTCGGGGACCTCGGCGTCGCTGGCGAAGGCGACCCGCGTCTCGTGCCCCTGTGTGCACCAGAAGGCGATGCGCCGGCGAGGCGCGGACTCGCCGCGCTCGGCCTCCCCCATCGGCCCGGCGCCGACCCGCGTGCCCCGGATCGCATTCCCACCAGCCACGAGCGCTCCCTGTGTCTTCGAGAGGACTGCGGCGTCGACCGGCCGCCCGCGCAGTCTAGGGCCTCGACCGGGCGATTCCGCCCACCTTTCTCGCGGATCGCGCAGGCGGGCGGGGTCAGACCTTGAGCAGGATCCCGAGACCGACGATGCAGACGGCCCAGATGAGCCCGGTGAACACCGTCAGGCGGTTGAGGTTCTTCTCCACCACCGAGGAACCCGACAGCTGCGAGGACACCGCGCCGCCGAACATCGAGGACAGGCCCCCGCCCTTGCCGCGGTGCAGCAGGATCAGCACCACGAGGAGCACGCTGGTGAGCACCAGCAGCACGTTGAGGACCAGCTCGATCATGCTTCGAGGGTAACCGACTCCGCACCGGCCCCCGGCCGACACGACCCGGACGGGCCGGCGGACGGTCGCTCCGGTCGCTCCCGCGCCGGTCCGCTCCCGGTGCGCTGCGCTGCTCCCGCGGCTGTCAGCGGACGATCACACCGGTCCGCCTCCGCGCCGCGGTCCGCTCCTCGCTCGCCGGCGCTCGCTGCGCTGCTCCCGCGGCTGTCAGCGGACGCCGGCGGTGGCGACGTCGTAGCCGCTGTAGGCCGTCATCACCACGCCGTTGCGCAGCCGCTGCCCCGCGAGCAGCTGCACCCGGGCCTCGGCCAGGGGCACGTACGCGCTCGTCGCCGCGGCCGCGGCCGCGACCTCCCGCCACGCGGCGCGGGCCTCCTGCGGGTCCCCGGCCGTGCGGGCGCTGTCGATCAGCCCGTTGAGCGCCGGGTCGGCGAGCCGGGCGAAGTTGGTGTTGCCGACGGGGCTGACCGACCGTCCGTCGACCAGGGGGACGAGGAACGAGCCGGGGGTCGGGAAGTCCGCCGTCCAGGTGGCCAGCACGACGCCGAAGCCCTGCGCCGCGACGTTGTCGGGGTTGCCCACGTCGGTCGCGTAGAAGCTCGGCGCGGCCAGCGGCCGGATCTCGGCCTGGATGCCCACTGCGGCCAGCTGGCCGGCGACCTCCTCGGCCACGGCCACGCTGCTGGCTGCGTCCGGGACGGCCAGCACGGTGCTGAACCCGTCGGGCTGCCCGCACGCGGCCAGGTGCTCGCGGGCGGCGTCCGGGTCCGGCCCCGGGTCGGGGTCCTCGGGGCCGCCGGCCAGGCCGCGGGGCCACAGCTGCGAGGTCCGCACCGCGTTCACCGGCCCGCCGAGGACCTCCTGCACCGCGCGCCGGTCCACCGCGGCGGCCACCGCGGCTCGGCAGTCGGCGTCGTCCAACGGGGCCACGTTCGTCGGCAGGGCGAGCAGCCGCACCACGCCACTGGTCACCTCGTCGACCCGGTCGGTCACCGGGACCTCGCCGCCGGTGCCCTCGGCCAGCCGCGCCTGCGTCGCCGCCTGCACGCCGGTGCCGGAGACGTCGACGTCCGCCGACCCGGCCAGCAGGGCCTGGTCGCGCTCGACCCCCGAGAGCCCGGTGCGGACGACGACCCGGTCGGGAAGCGCGGTCCGGACGTCGTCGGTCGCCGCGTCCCACTCGGGGTTCCGGTCGAGCACGATGCCGGTGACCGGGTCGACGCTGGTGATCGCGTAGGGGCCCGAGGAGACCGGGTCCCTGCCGTAGTCGGCACCCCGGTCGTCCTCGATCGGCACCGGGCTGCTCGACGGCAGCGCCATGACGTACGGGAAGTCGGGCTGCTGGGCGCGCAGGCGGAAGGTGATCGTCCGGTCGTCCGGCGTCTCGATCGCGCCCAGGCCCAGCTTGTCTGGCGACTCGTCCTGGAACGGGCCGGCATAGGGGTTGGCCGGGTCGTCCAGCAGCTCGACGACGTGGGTCGGCCCGCCCACCACCACGTCGGAGGCGAAGGACCGCTCGATGCCGTACTTCACGTCGCGGGAGGTGATCGCCCGCCCGCTCTCGAACCGAGCCCCCTCGCGCAGGGTGAAGGTCCAGGTGGTGCCGCCGTCCGGGGTGGTACCGAGGTCGGTGGCCAGGTCCGGCACGAGCTCGTCGGTGCGCCCGGGCTCGGTCGAGTAGGTGACCAGCGTGCGGGTGTAGAGCCGCATCAGGTTCCACACGCCCGGGAGGTAGGAGCGCTGCGGGTCGAGGTTGTCGACCTCCCCGGCGACCACCCGGAGCGTCCCGCCGGTGGCCTCGGAGGGCGCCCGGACGCCGGTGAGACCGGCATCCGGGCCATCGCCGTGCACGGGCACGCCCGTGGCGCCGCCCCCGCCGGTGCTGCAGCTCACCGCCGCGACGACGACGAGGACGACGGTGGCGGCGATGGCCGCGACCCGGGCACGGGTGCCGCGGGCCCAGGCCGGGCCCCGCCCCGCCGGTCCCTGCTGCGTGTCGTCCACCCACCCGCTCCCCGCCTCGCCGGCGGCGGCGGTCACCTGCCGCCGGCGGCTGTCCGACAGATCTGCGCGAACTCGTCGGCGTCCAGGCTGGCACCACCGACGAGCGCGCCGTCGACTTCCGGCCCGGCCAGGATCCCGGCCGTGTTCGCGGCCTTCACCGACCCGCCGTAGAGGATACGGACCACCGCGGCCGTCTCGGGGCCGAAACGCTCGGCGAGCCGTGACCGAAGGGCGCCACACACCTCCTGGGCGTCGTCAGGGGTGGCCACCTCGCCGGTCCCGATCGCCCACACCGGCTCGTAGGCGATCACCATCGAGCGCACCTGGTCGTCGGTGAGCCCCTCGAGCGCGGCGTCCAGCTGGGTGGTGCAGTGCGCGACGTGCGCACCGGCCTTGCGGACGTCGAGCCCCTCCCCCACGCACAGGATCGGCACCAGGCCGTGCCGCAGGGCTGCCTGGACCTTGGCGGCCACCACCGCGTCGTCCTCGCCGTGCAGCGCGCGCCGCTCGGAGTGACCGACGACGACGTAGGTGCAGGCCAGGGATGCGAGCATGGCCCCGCTGACCTCGCCGGTGTAGGCGCCGGAGTCGTGCACCGAGAGGTCCTGCGCGCCGTAGCCGATCTCCAGCTTGTCGCCGGAGACCAGCGTCTGGACGCTGCGCAGCGCCGTGAACGGGGGCAGGACGACGACCTCGGCCGCCTCGAGCTCGGGCTCCTTGAGCGAGAAGGCGAGCTTCTGCACCAGGCCGATGGCCTCGAGGTGGGTGAGGTGCATCTTCCAGTTGCCGGCGATCAGTGGGCGGCGCCCCTCCCGGCGCACCGGTGCGCTCCTGCGTGCCATCACTCGCCCCCTCGGTCGGCCAGCACCGCGAGACCCGGCAGCTCCCGGCCCTCGAGGTACTCCAGCGACGCACCGCCGCCGGTGCTGATGTGCCCGTAGGCGGACTCGTCCAGGCCCAGTTGGCGGACGGCGGCCGCGGAGTCCCCGCCACCGACCACCGACAGGCCGTCGACGGTGGAGACCGACTCGGCCACGCCGCGGGTGCCGGCCTGGAACGGCGCGAGCTCGAAGACCCCCATCGGACCGTTCCAGAAGACCGTGCGCGCCCCGCCGAGCTCACGCCCGAAGGCCTCGACCGTCCGCGGGCCGACGTCCAAGCCCATCTGGTCGCCGGGGATGGCGTCCACGGTCACCGTGGTGGTCGGGGCGTCCGCGCTGAACTCCGGCGCGCACACCACGTCGATCGGCAGCACGATCCGGTCGCCGGCCTCCGCGAGCAGCCGCCGGCAGGTCTCGACCTGGTCCTGCTCGAGCAGCGACCGGCCCACGCCGTGGCCCTGGGCGGCGAGGAAGGTGAAGCACATCCCGCCGCCGACCAGCAGCCGGTCGACCTTGGGCAGCAGCGCTTCGATGACGGCGAGCTTGTCGCTGACCTTGGAGCCGCCCAGCACGACGACGTAGGGCCGCTCCGGGTCCTGCGTCAGCCGGGTCAGGACATCGAGCTCCTGGGCGACCAGGCGCCCGGCCACGTGCGGCAGGCGGAGGGCGACGTCGTAGACCGAGGCGTGCTTGCGGTGCACCGCGCCGAAGGCGTCGTCGACGTACACGTCGGCGAGAGCGGCCAGCCGGTCGGCCAGCGCCCCGCGCTCGGCGTCGTCCTTCGACGTCTCGGCCGCCTCGAACCGGACGTTCTCCAGCAGCAGCACGTCGCCGTCGCCGAGCGCCTCGGCCCGGGCCCGCGCGTCCTCGCCGGCCACGTCGGCGGCCAACGGCACGTCGGCGCCCAGCACCTCCCCCAGCCGCTCGGCGACCGGGGCGAGGGAGTACTGCGGGTCCGGGGCGCCCTTGGGCCGGCCGAGGTGCGCGGCGACGACCACCCGGGCGCCGGCGTCGCGCAGCGCCTGCAGGGTGGGCAGGCTGGCGCGGATGCGGCCGTCGTCGGTGATCGCGCGGGTGTTCTTGTCGAGGGGGACGTTCAGGTCGGCGCGCACCAGCACGCGCCGACCCGAGACGCCCTCGGCGAGGAGGTCGTCGAGGGAGCGCATCGTCAGAGGGACGTGCCCACCAGCGTGGTGAGGTCGACCAGCCGGTTCGAGTAGCCCCACTCGTTGTCGTACCAGCCGAGGACCTTCACCATCGGGCCGAAGACCTTGGTGAGCTTGGCGTCGTAGATGCACGACGACGGGTCGGTGACGATGTCGGAGGAGACGATCGGCGCGTCGGTGTAGCTCAGGTACTTGCCCAGCGGGCCGGCGGCGGCCTCCCGGTAGGCGGCGTCGATCTCCTCGGCCGAGGCCTCGCGGGTGACCTGCACGGTGAGGTCGGTGGCCGAGCCGGTCGGCACCGGGACGCGGATGGCGTACCCGTCGAGCTTGCCCTTCAGCTCCGGCAGGACCAGGCCGATCGCCTTCGCCGCACCGGTGGAGGTGGGCACCATGTTCAGCGCGGCGGCGCGGGCACGGCGGAGGTCCTTGTGCGGACCGTCCTGCAGGTTCTGGTCGGCGGTGTAGGCGTGGATCGTCGTCATCAGGCCGCGCTCGATGCCGAACGCGTCGTTGATGACCTTCGCCAGCGGCGCCAGGCAGTTCGTGGTGCAGGAGGCGTTGCTGATGATCGTCTGCGAGCCGTCGTAGAGGCCGTCGTTGACGCCCATGACGATCGTGATGTCGTCGTCGGTCGCCGGCGCGGAGATGATGACCTTCTTCGCGCCGCCCTTGTCGACGTGCTTGCGGGCGTCGGCGGCCTTGGTGAAGAAGCCGGTGGACTCGACGACCACGTCGACGCCGAGGTCGCCCCACGGCAGGTTGGCCGGGTCGCGCTCGGAGAGCACCTTCATGGTGTTGCCACCGACCTTGATGGCCTCGCCGTCGGCGGCGACGTCCTCGGAGAGCTTGCCGAGCACGCTGTCGTACTTGAGCAGGTGCGCCAGGACCTCGGGGCTGGTGAGGTCGTTCACCGCCACGATCTCGATGTCCTGGCCGCTGGCCGCGACGGCCCGCCAGAAGTTGCGGCCGATCCGGCCGAATCCGTTGATGCCCACCCGTACGGTCACTGCAGACCTCCGATGTCGGTCGACGCTGTTCCTCGGGGGCCGCGCACCGGCGGCCTCGCTCCGACCAGACCCTATCGGGCCGGGTACGCCGTGACCCGAGCCGCCCGGAGGCGGCCCGGGCCACGTGACGTCCCGGAGCGGCCACCCTCCACGGTCCCGCGCCGACCCTGCGAGGCGTGGGGGGAAGGGTGGTCCTCCTACTGGGTCAGCATGTCCTCGGTGACGACGGACTCCGTGTCGGGGATGCCCAGGTCCTTGGCCCGCTTGTCGGCCATCGCCAGCAGGCGGCGGATGCGGCCGGCGACGGCGTCCTTGGTCATCGGCGGGTCGGCGCGCTGACCCAGTTCCTCCAGCGACGCCTGCCCGAACTCCAGCCGCAGCCGGCCGGCGACGAGCAGGTGCTCGGGGGCGTCGCCGTTGAGGATCTCCAGCGCCCGCTCCACCCGGGCGCTGGCGGCGACGGCGGCCCGCGCGGAGCGGCGCAGGTTCGCGTCGTCGAAGTTGGCCAGCCGGTTGGCCGTCGCCCGGACCTCGCGGCGCATCCGCCGCTCCTCCCAGGCCAGGACGGCGTCGTGCGCGCCCATGCGGGTCAGCAGGGCGCTGATGGCGTCGCCGTCCCGGACGACGACCCGGTCCGCGCCGCGTACCTCCCGGGCCTTGGCGGCGATGCCCAGTCGCCGTGCCGCGCCGACCAGCGCCATCGCGGCCTCGGGGCCGGGGCAGGTGACCTCGAGCGAGGACGACCGGCCGGGCTCGGTCAGCGACCCGTGGGCGAGGAAGGCCCCGCGCCAGGCGGCCTCTGCGTCGTTGATGCTGCCCGACACCACGGCCGGCGGCAGGCCCCGCACCGGGCGGCCGCGCTGGTCGACCAGCCCGGTCTGGCGGGCCAGCCCCTCGCCGTGCTTGGCGATGCGCACCAGGTAGCGCACCCCGCGGCGGATGTTGCCGCCGGCCAGCACGCTCACACCGCTGGTGTAGCCGTACACCTCGCTGATGTCGCGACGGAGGCGGCGGGCGACGGACCCGGTGTCGAGCTCGGCCTCGATGACCACGCGGCCACCGACGATGTGCAGACCTCCACTGAAGCGCAGCAGGGCGGTGACCTCCGCCTTGCGCTCGGAGGTCTTCGTGCACTCCACCCGAGACAGCTCGTCCTTGACCATGGCCGTCATCGCCATGCCGTCCACCCCCACGTTCCCCCGGGGTAACCAGGCCCCATGTGCGGCGTCCCCTCTTCTCCCCCTCGTACCGGTGCCGGTACCGAAGGTTGCGGTACCCGGCCCCGAATTCCAATGCCCGTTGTGCCCTAGCGGACTCCGACGGCCGACGCCAGCGCCGCCGCGAGGCGGACCGGGTCGTGCCGTGGTGACCCGTCGGGCTCGGCGACGGGAGCCAGGACCAGCTCCGCGCCGCACTCGCGCACCGCAGACAGGAGACCACAGCGGTCAACCACCGAGTCGACATCCGCGATCACCGAGTGCAGCGCCACCCCGCTCAGATGGGCACGCAGCACCGTGAGGTGCTCCTCCGGCGAGAAGCCGTCGGTCTCCCCCGGCTGCGGCTCCAGGTTCAGCACGACGACCACGCGGGCGCTGCTCGCGGCCAACGCGGCGCGCAGCCGCGGCACCAGCAGGTGCGGCAGGACCGAGGTGTACCAGGAGCCCGGCCCCAGCGAGACCACGTCGGCCGCCGCGATCGCGTCGAGGACCGCGGGGTTCACCGGCGGGTCCGGAGGCGAGACGAGGATCTCGCGGACCCTGCCGGGAGTCGACGCGATGGCCACCTGGCCGCGGATGGTCCGGGTGCGGGACGGGTCGTCGGGGTCGGTGCTCTCCACCCGCGCGACCAGGTCGAGCGGGACGTCGGCCATCGGCAGCACCCGCCCGCGGGCGCCCAGCAGGCGGCAGAGGTCGTCGAGCGCCGCCACCGCGTCCCCGCTGTGCAGCTCGGTGAGCCCGGTGAGGACCAGGTTGCCGACCGGGTGCCCGGCCAGCACGCCGGTGCCGCCGAACCGGTGCTGCAGCAGCGCCGCCATGCGGCGGGTGTCCGCGGCGTCGTCGGCGAGGGTGGCGAGGGCCATGCGGAGGTCACCCGGCGGCAGCACCGGCATCTCCCGGCGGATGCGGCCCGAGGAGCCGCCGTCGTCGGCGACCGTGACCACGGCGGTCAGGTCCGGCGTCAGCTGCTTCCACGCACCCAGGGCGGCGGCCAGGCCGTGCCCGCCGCCGAAGGCGACCACGCGCAGCGGGCGCTGGGACCCGGTTCCCACGGCCCCCACTACTCGCGGCCCAGGTCGCGGTGCTGGACGGTGGTGGCGATGCCCTCGGCGGCGAGCCGGCGGGCGAACTCCTCGGCGATCGCCACGCTGCGGTGCTTGCCGCCGGTGCAGCCCACGGCCAGGGTCAGGTAGCGCTTGCCCTCGCGGCGGTAGCCCGGCACGAGCAGCCGCAGCACGTCGGTGTAGCGGTCGAGGAACGGGCCGGCGTCCTCCTGGCCGAGGACGTAGTCGCGGACGTCGGGGTCCCGCCCGGTGTGCGGCCGCAGCTCGGGCAGCCAGTGCGGGTTGGGCAGGAACCGCGCGTCGACGACGAGGTCGGCGTCCAGCGGCAGGCCGTACTTGAACCCGAAGCTGAGCACGGTCGCGGTCAGCGGCGGGGCCTGCCCCTCCCGCGCGAACGCGTTCTCCAGGGTGGCGCGCAGCTGGTGGACGTTGAGGTCGCTGGTGTCGACCCACAGGTCGGCCTCGCCGGCGATCCCGGTGAGCAGCGCGCGCTCGGCGGAGATCCCGTCGATCAGCGTGCCGTCGCCCTGCAGCGGGTGCTCCCGCCGCACCGACTCATACCGGCGCACGAGCACCTCGTCGCGGGCGTGCACGTAGACGACCCGCGGCCGGTGGCCGGCCTCGGCGAGCACCCGGATGGCCTCCTGCAGGTCGCTGGAGAAGGCCCGGCTGCGGACGTCGACGACGGCGCCGAAGCGGCGCAGGTCGCCCCGCGCACCGAGCTCGACCATCGGCTGCAGCAGCGCCGGCGGCAGGTTGTCGACCACGAAGAAGCCGAGGTCCTCCAGCACCCGCCCCGCGCTGTTCTTGCCCGCGCCGGACAGGCCGGTGACCACGACGACGTCCAGCGGCTGCGTCTCGGTGGACGACGGGTCGACCGGCGGCGGGACCTCGGTGTGCGGGTGCCCCGGCGTGCCCGGGGACGTGCCGAACGGCCCCGCGCCGTGCGCACCGGTCAGCTCACCGCCGTGCCCGTCCCGCGCGTCCCCGCCGCCCGGCTCTCCGGGTGAGCTCGCGAGCTCGCTGCCCTGCTCCCCGCGTGAGCTCGCCAGCTCGCTGCCCTGCTCCCCGCGTGAGCTCGCCAGCTCGCTGCCCTGCTCCCCGCGTGAGCTCGCCAGCTCGCTCACGAGGCCACCAGCCCGACCTCGGCGGTGGCCCCGGCTCCCGGCTGCGGGGTGCCCCGCTGCGCCGGTCCGGCCGGCGCGGTCGTCGACTCGACCGCCTCCTCCACCGCTGCGGCGTCCGCCGTCAGTCCTCCCGCCTCCGGCTGTCCTCCCGACGACTGCTCCGCCTCCGGCTGTGCCACCGCGGCCTGCACCGCCTCCGCCGTCCTCCGGCCGATGCCCGGCACGGCCATCAGCTCCTCGACGGTCGCGGCCCGCAGCCGCTTGAGGGACCCGAACTGCTTCATCAGCGCCTTCCGCCGCGTCTCCCCGAGACCGGGGACGTCGTCCAACAGGGAGACCAGCATGCTGGTGGACCGCTTCTGCCGGTGGTAGGTGATCGCGAACCGGTGTGCCTCGTCACGCACGCGCTGCAGCAGGTACAGCGCCTCGGAGGTGCGCGGCAGGATCACCGGGTCGCTCTCGCCGGGCAGCCACACCTCCTCCATCCGCTTGGCCAGCCCGCAGACGGCGACGTCGACGATGCCCAGCTCGTCGAGGGACCGTGCGGCCGCGGCCACCTGCGGCGCGCCGCCGTCGACGACGAGGAGGTTCGGCGGGTAGGCGAACCGGCGCGGCCGGCCCTCCTCCGCGGCGACCCCCTGCTCGTCCCTGCGGTCCTGTTCCTCCTTGAGGTGCCGGGCGAACCGCCGCCGCACCACCTCGGCCATCGCCGCGGTGTCGTCGGTTCCGTTGGTGACGCTGAACCGGCGGTAGTCGGACTTCTTCGCCAGGCCGTCCTCGAAGACCACCATGCTCGCCACGACGTTCGTCCCCTGGACGTGCGAGACGTCCATGCACTCGATCCGCAGCGGCGCGTCGGGCAGCTCGAGGGCCTCCTGCAGCTCGGCGAGCGCGAGGGAGCGGGCAGTGAGGTCGCTGGACCGCTTGACGCGGTGCCGGGCGAACGCCTCCTTCGCGTTGCGCTCGACGGTCTCCAGCAGCGCGCGCTTGTCCCCGCGCTGCGGCACCCGCAGGGAGACCCGCGAGCCGCGCAGCTCGCTGAGCAGCTCCTCGTACACGTCGGCGTCCTGCGGCAGCTCGGGGACGAGCACCTCCTTGGGCACGGTCTCCCCCGCCTCGACGACGCCGGTCTGGTCGTCGACACCGCCGTAGACCTGGAGCAGGAACTGCTCGACCAGCTCCCCGGTGGTGACCTCCTCGACCTTGTCGACGATCCAGCCGCGCTGACCGCGCACCCGCCCGCCGCGGACGTGGAAGACCTGCACCGAGGCCTCCAGTTCGTCCTGCGCGAAGGCGACGACGTCGGCGTCGGTGCCGTCCCCGAGGACGACCGCCTGCTTCTCCATCGCCCGCTTGAGGGCGCCGAGGTCGTCGCGCAGCCGGGCGGCCTTCTCGTACTCCATCGCCTCGGCGGCCTCGCCCATCTCCCGCTCGAGGCGCTTGACCATCGAGTCGGTGCGGCCGGCCATGAAGTCGCAGAAGTCGTCGACGATGGCGCGGTGCTCCTCGGCCGACACCCGGCCGACGCACGGCGCCGCGCACTTGCCGATGTAGCCGAGCAGGCACGGGCGCCCGATCTGCCCGGCGCGCTTGAAGACGCCGTTGGAGCAGGTCCGGGCCGGGAAGACCCGGGTCAGGGTGTCGAGGGTCTCGCGGATGGCCCAGGCGTGCGCGTAGGGGCCGAAGTAGCGCACACCCTTGCGCTTGGGCCCGCGCATGACCTGCAGCCGCGGGTACTCCTCGTTGAGGGTGACCGCCAGCGACGGGTAGCTCTTGTCGTCGCGGTAGCGGACGTTGAACCGCGGGTCGAACTCCTTGATCCAGTTGTACTCGAGCTGGAGGGCCTCGACCTCGGTGCCGACCACGGTCCACTCGACGCTCGCCGCCGTCGTCACCATCTGACGGGTGCGCGGGTGCAGGCCCGCGACGTCGGCGAAGTAGCTGTTCAGCCGCTGCCGGAGGTTCTTGGCCTTGCCGACGTAGACGACCCGCCCGTTGGGATCGCGGAATTTGTAGACCCCCGGGTCCTCCGGGATGCTGCCGACCGCCGGTCGGTAGGTGGACGGGTCGGGCATGGCCCCAGATTAGGTGGGGTGGACGACGGTCCGCCGTCCCCGGGGGCGGATGTGACCACGGGAACGACATCGGTGGCATTCCCTCCGGGACCTCCGCCCCTTGCCCGGCGGCCCGGCCGAGCCGGAACCTCGGGTCGGTCAGGTCGTCCCGACGGGGGTGGACCCATGAGCTCGACGCAGCACCCGACGACTCCGGCCCGCACGGTGGGCATCCCCCAGGCCCGCACCGCCCCGCCTCCGCTGACCGACCCGCTGGCCGACCTGGCGGCCTTCCCCCTGGTGGAGGCGCTGTTCGGACGGCGCTCCCGGCGGTTCGCCCTGGGCGACGAGATCCCGGACGGCCCCCTGGCCTACCGGTCGCGGCACGAGCCGCTGCCGCTGACCGAGCTCGAGCGGATGCTCGTGCTGAGCGCCATGGGCGGGACCACCGGCTGGCACTACTCGATCACCCGGAACGCCCGCTACGCGCCCCACGCGGCCAACTACGCGGGCGGGGCGGCCGGGCGCACCTTCCCGTCCGCGGCCGGCTTCCACACCGCCGAGCTGTTCTTCACCGACGACACCGGCGTGTACTTCTTCCCCACCCGGGACGCCGGGGCCCTCGTCGACCCGGCCACCGAGGAGGTCACGGCCGAGTTGATGGTCGAGCGCCACCGCGGCCGGGTGCGGCAGCTGTCCGACCGTCGGCTGCACCTGCCCGCGGAGGAGCCCTACCTGGAGGGGCACAACACCTGGTGCGTGAACGTGCCGGGCTCGCTGCTGGTCATCCCGGTCGCCGACATCGCCCAGCACATGCTGGCGATCCTCTGCTTCTTCACCCAGAACGGGTACGCGGTCTTCGACGACGTCAACGGGCGGGAGATCCCGGGGCTGGAGCGGTTCGGCGACCTGGTGGACGTCGACGCCCCGTTCCCGCTGACCTTCGCCGAGCAGTACGCGCTCACCGAGGCCACCGCCGAGCTGGCTACCAGCTGCTACGGCGGGGTGCTCCTGCTGCAGGCGATGGGCCTGGGCGGCTGGATGTTCGACGGGATCGACCGCTTCTCCGTGCTGGGCGCCTCCGGCAACCCCGACGTGCCTGGCCTCGGGTTCCGCTACGACACCGACGAGCGGTGGGCCGTCCCCAACCCCACCGGCCTCCCCGGCGTCTTCGAGGCGTTCTGCCCGCCGCACCACGCGGACATGGCCGCGGCGGTGGAGGCCTTCACCGAGCGCAAGTTCGGTGAGGGCGGCCCGTTCCACCCCGCCACCCCGGGCCCGTGGACCGACAGCCCGGGCTTCCGCGGCAGCGCCCAGGTGCACGACGAGGAGTTCAAGGCGTGCGTCACCCTGCAGGCGCAGTACGTGCTGGACACCTTCGGCAAGTTCCCGGGCACCGTGCCGACGCTGTTCATCCTCAACTACGTCCAGGCCCACCACCTGGACCTGGAGTTCTACGACCGGTTCTTCCGGCCCGGCGCCTACCTGCGGACGCACGCCGAGCACCTGCAGCGGTGGCACCCCTGAGAGGAGCACGGCGATGGGCAGGCACGTCCACGTGGGCAGCGTCGACGTCTGGGTCGAACAGGCCGGGCAGGGGCCCGACGTGCTGCTGATCGGTGGCCTGGGCGACACCGTCGAGTCCTGGCAGTTCCAGCTCGACGGGCTGGCCGACCGCTACCGGCTGACCGCCTTCGACAACCGCGGCGCCGGCCGGACGGCGATGCCGCCGGAGGGAGCCACCGTGGCGGCGATGGCCGACGACGCGGCCGGTGTCCTGAGCGCGCTGGGCATCCGGTCGGCGCACGTCGCAGGCTTCTCGGGCGGCAGTCTCATCGGCCAGGAACTGGCGCTGCGGCATCCCGAGGTGGTCCGCAGCCTGGTGCTGCAGAGCACCTGGGCGCGAATGGACCCGTTCTTCCGCGCGTGGCTGCGCTTCGTCGAGTGGCTGGTCGACAACGCCCCGGACGAGCGGACGTTCCTGCAGTCGTTCTTCCTGTGGATCTACACACCGCGGGCACACAACGACGGCACCGTCGCCGCGTTCATCGACGAGGTGGTCGCCTTCCCGCACAAGCAGTCGGCGGAGGACGTGCACCGCTTCCTCGCCGACATCTGGCACCACGACAGCACCGAACGGCTGCCCCGCGTCACCGCGCCGACGCTGGTGTTGGCGGGAGGCATCGACCCCACCGCCCGACCGCACCTCGGCCGGGCGGTCGCCGAGGCGATCCCCGGCGCCGTCTTCGAGGTCATGGCGGAGGAGTCGCACCAGCCGTTCCAGGAGGTGCCCGAGCGCTGGAACGCCCGCGTCGACGCCTTCTGGCAGCAGGTCGAGGCGGGCGCCACCCCACGCCCCCGGGAGGCCCCGGCCCTCGACCGCCCGTCGCCCGACCGCCCGCCCGAGGCCGCCGGCCGCGGGTGACGACGTCCGCAGGGAAGGAGCCCCTCATGGGACAGCGCATCCGCTCGGCCGGCGGCGTCGAGATCTGGACCGAGCAGGTCGGGTCGGGCCCCGACGTGCTGCTCATCGGCGGGCTCGGGGACACCGTCGAGTCCTGGCAGTTCCAGCTCGACGGGCTGGCCGACCGCTACCGGCTGACGGCGTTCGACAACCGGGGCGCGGGGCGGACGGCGCTGCCCGACGGCCCGACCAGCGTCGGCGAGATGGCCGACGACGCCGCCGCCGTCCTGGACGCCCTGGACATCCCGTCCGCGCACGTGGCCGGTTTCTCCGGCGGGGCGAAGATCGCGCAGGAGCTGGCGCTGCGCCGTCCCGACCTCGTCCGCAGCCTGGTGCTGCAGAGCACCTGGGCGGCCATGGACGCCTACATGCGCCGGTGGGTGCGGCTCATCCGCTGGCTGGTCGAGGCGGTCCCCGACGAGCGGGCCTTCCTGGAGGCCTTCTTCCTGGTGGTCTACACGCCCCGCGCGCACGACGACGGCACCGTCGACGCGTTCATCGACGAGGCCCTCGCCTTCCCCTACAAGCAGTCCCCCGAGGTCATCCAGCGGCACCTCGATGCCTTCGCGGCCCACGACACCACCGACCGGCTGCCGCAGGTCAACGCCCCGACCCTCGTGCTCGCCGGCGGGATCGACCCGACCGCACGGCCGGAGCTCGGCCGACTGGTCGCCGACCTGGTCCCCGGTGCCCAGTTCGAGGTCTGGGCGACCGAGTCGCACCAGCCGTTCCAGGAGGTGCCCGAGCGCTGGAACGCCCGCGTCGACGCCTTCTGGCAGGAGGTGGCGGCCGCCGCGACGCCGCCGCCGCGTCCGGCCCCGGACGACGCCGCCCCCTCCCCGGACCGTCCGCCGGTGCCCGTGCGCCCGGCCGGGTGACGGTCAGCCGCCGATCCGGACGCCCAGCCAGGTGAGCAGGTCGCCGGTCACCTCGTCCCGGTTGGTCTCGTTGAACACCTCGTGCCGCGCGTCGGGGTAGACGTGCAGCTCGACGGGCAGGCCGCGGGCCCGCAGCAGGTCGGCCAGAGCGGTCACCTGGGCGGCCTCGACCCCGCCGACCGGGTCGCGCTGCCCGGCCAGCAGCAGCACGGGCAGGCCCTCGGGCAGCCGGGCGACCGCGTCCGCGGTGGCCGAGCGGACGGCGAGGCCGAAGACGCCGGCCGCGTAGCCGGTGGTCAGCGGCATGCGGTCC
Organism: Geodermatophilus sp. SYSU D00697; assembly: GCF_054050175.1. Taxonomy (NCBI): domain Bacteria; kingdom Bacillati; phylum Actinomycetota; class Actinomycetes; order Geodermatophilales; family Geodermatophilaceae; genus Geodermatophilus; species Geodermatophilus sp. SYSU D00697. Next base: position 17,519 of record NZ_JBJGYV010000030.1, on the reverse strand, counting down.
CCGCACAGCGGGTCGGCGAGATAGGCATCGACCTCGGCCGGGTCGCGGGAGAGCCAGTCGAACGGGGTGCGCGCCGGCTCGAACGGCTGGTTGAACGCGCCCAGCGCGTCCAGCGGCTGGTCGCCGGCGCCGGCTGCCGTCGAGGCCTCCAGCGCGGTGACCGACTCGGCGAGGTGCGGCGCGACGCCGACCGGACCCGAGAGGACCAGGCCGGCGAGGTCCCGGCCGTCGTCCTCGGCGGCGGCCAGCGCGACGATCGAGCCCATCGAGTGGCCGAGCAGCACCCGCGGGACGCCGGGGTGCTCGTCGGCGGCGACCGCGGACAGCGACCGCACGTCGGTCAGCAGACCCGGGGCGCCGCTCGCACCGAACCGGCCCGGCCCGGTGGACTCCGCCGTCCGTCCGTGGCCGCGCAGGTCCAGGGCGTACACCGCCAGGCCACGGGCCGTCAGCGCCCCGGCCAGGCGGCCGTACCGCCCGGAGTGCTCCGAGGCGCCGTGCACCACCTGGACCGTGCCGCGGACGGCGCCCTCCGGCAGCCACCGCCGGTATCGCAGCCGGACGCCGTCGGCGGCCTCCAGCTCCCGCAGGTCCTCGCCCGTCGCCGTCATCGCCTCGCCGCCGTCACGTCGCCTCCCCGGGTGGGTCCTTCACCGCCAGGATCGGGCACTCGACGTCCAGCAGGATCCGCTGGGCGGCGCTGCCCATGAGCAGCTTGCCCACCGCGGACCGCCGGCGCAGCCCGATGACCACCAGCTCGGCGCCGGTGTCCCGCACGGCGGCGGACAGCTCCTCGGCGACGTCGCGGCCGATCGGCTGGCGCACCTCGAAGGGCACCCCGGACACCGTCAGGTCCGCGAGCAGCTGCCGCAGGGGCTCGCCCTGCAGGTACTCCATGTCCACCAGCGCGTCCCCGCGCGAGCTGTTGACGACGACCAGCCGGGCCGCCCGTCGCTCGGCCTCCAGCACCGCGTGCTCCAGCGCGGCCCGCCCCCGCGGGTTCGGGACCACCCCCACGACCACGACCCCGCCCACCTAGTCCTCCCGTCCCTCGCGGCCGGCGGCCGCGGTCTCGTGGTGGCGGAGCCCCTCGCCGTGCTGCAGCTCCTCGGGCGTGGACCGCCGTCCGCGGACGACGCGCAGCACGATCGGCACCACCAGCGCCAGCAGCGCGAGGAACAGCACGATCCGGCTGAACCACGTGTCGACCAGGACGCCGAGGTCGCCACCGCTGATGGCCAGCGCGCGGCGCAGGTTGGTCTCCGCGACCGGGCCGAGGATCAGCCCGATGACCGCCGGCGCCACCGGCCAGCCGTAGCGCCGCATGGCGAAGCCGAGGAAGCCGAGCACCAGGAGCAGCACGAGGTCGAGCGGGTCGGCGTTGACCGCGTACGAGCCGAGCGAGGCGAACAGCAGGATGCCCGCGTACAGGTACGGGCGCGGGATGCGCAGCAGCTTCACCCACAGCCCGGCCAGCGGCAGGTTGAGCACCAGCAGCATCGTGTTGCCGATGAACAGCGCCGCGATGAGCGTCCACACCAGGGTGGACTCCGTGGTCAGCAACGTCGGGCCGGGCTGGATGCCGTAGCCCTGGAAGGCGGCCAGCAGGATCGCGGCGGTCGCCGAGGTGGGCAGCCCGAGGGTCAGCAGCGGGACGAGGACGCCGGCGGCCGCCGCGTTGTTGGCCGCCTCCGGACCGGCCACCCCCTCGATCGCGCCGCGCCCGAACTGCTCGGGGTGCCGGGTGAGCTTCCGCTCGGCGGCGTAGGACAGGAACGTCGGGATCTCCGCCCCGCCGGCCGGCATCGCGCCGAGGGGGAAGCCCAGCGCCGTCCCCCGCAGCCACGGCTTCCAGGACCGCCGCAGGTCCTCACCGGTCATGTACCGGCCGGACGCGGGCATGACCTCCACCGGCCCGCGGCGCAGCCGGGAGGCGACGTACAGCGCCTCACCGACGGCGAACAGCGCCACCGCGACCACGACGACGTCGATCCCGTCGGACAGCTGCGGGATGCCGAGGGTGAACCGCTCCTGGCCGGTGAGGACGTCGGTGCCCACCAGCCCCAGGTAGAGGCCGATGCCGAGGGACGCCAGCCCGCGCAGCGGCGAGGCCCCCAGGACGGTGGACACCGCGACGAAGGCCAGGACGGCGAGGGCGAAGTAGTCGGCCGCGGTGATCCCGATGGCCAGGTCGACGATCGTGGGCGCGAGCAGCGCGAGCAGCAGGGTCGCGATCGTGCCGGCGACGAAGGAGCCGATCGCCGCCGTGGCCAGCGCCGCCGCGCCGCGGCCGGCCTTGGCCATCCGGTTGCCCTCGAGCGCGGTCATGATCGAGCTGGCCTCGCCCGGGGTGTTGAGCAGGATCGACGTCGTCGACCCGCCGTACATGCCGCCGTAGTAGATGCCGGCGAACATGATGAACGCGCCGACCGGCTCCAGCACGTAGGTGATCGGCAGCAGCAGGGCGACGGTCATCGCGGGCCCGATGCCGGGGAGGACGCCGACCGCCGTCCCCAGGAGGACGCCGATGAACGCGAACAGCAGGTTGACCGGCGTGAGGGCGTCGCCGAAACCGGCGGCGAGGTCGCTGAGGGCGTCCATCAGAACCAGCTCGTCGCCAGCTCGAGCAGCGTCCCGCCGGGCAGCGCCACGTTGAGCGCCTTGACGAAGACGATCCAGACCACCACCGAGGTGACCCCGCCGGCGATCAGCGGCCGGACGATGCCTCGCGCACCCAGCGCCCAGGCGACCGTGCCGAACATCAGGGTCACCGCCAGCGGCCAGCCGATCACGTTGATGAGCAGGGCGTGGGCGAGGAAGGCGACCGCGATGATGCCGACCGCCCGCCACGAGGTGCCGGCGGTGGGGTCGACGTCCTCGCTCGCGTCGGCGGGGCCGCGGTCGCCGCGGAACACGCGGTAGCCCAGCGCCAGCGCGGTGGCGATGACCAGGCCGCCGACCAGGTAGGGGAAGAACCGCGGCCCGACGGTGTTCGCCGAGCCGGGGACGGCGATCGTCCCGGCGTCGACGACCAGGTACACCCCCAGCGCGCCGAGCAGGACGGTCATGAGCAGCTCGCCGGTGCTCCGCCCCCGGGGCTCCTCCGCAGGGGCCGGAGCCGGCTCGCGGTCGGCCGCCGTGCTCACTGGACCAGGCCGATCTGCACCAGGATCTCGCGCACCCGGGTCTCCTCCTGGGCGAGGAACTCGCCGTAGTCGTCGCCGGTCAGCAGCAGGTCGTCCCAGCCGTTGTTCGCCAGGGCCTCGGCCCACTCGTCGCTGTCGTGCATGTCGACGACCAGGGCGGTCAGGTCGTCGCGGGCGCCGTCGGTCATGCCGGGGCGGGCCATGACCCCCCGCCAGTTGGACAGCTCGACGCCGAACCCGGACTCGACCAGCGTCGGGACGTCGGGCACCTGGTCGCTGCGCTCGGTGGTGGAGACGGCCAGGCCCTTGAGGTCCCCGGAGGCGACCTGCGGGCCGTAGTCGGCGGTGCCCGAGATCCCTGCGGTGACCTGGCCACCGAGCAGCGCCGACAGGGACTCGCCGCCCCCCGAGTAGGGGATGTAGTTGATCTGCCCGGGGTCGATCCCCGCGGCCTGGGCGAGCAGCCCGGCGAGGATCTGGTCGGTGCCACCGGCCGACCCGCCGGCGATCGGTGTGTTCGCGGGGTCGGCCTTCCACACCTCGACGAAGCCGGCGATGTCGTCGAAGGGGGCGTCGGGCGGGGCGACGATGAGCTCGGTCTCGCCGATGAGCCGGGCGATCGGCGTGACGTCGGTGAGCCGGGTGGAGGAGTCGTTGGTGTCGACGGCGCCGACCATGACCAGCCCCATCATCATCAGCAGCGCGTCGTCGTCCTCGCGGGCCAGTTGCCCGAGCCCGATGACGCCGCCGGCCCCCTCGACGTTGAAGACCTGCACGTTGCGGGCCAGGCCGCTGCTCTGGATGGTCCGCTGCATGACGCGGGCGGTGGTGTCCCACCCGCCCCCGGGGCTGGCCGGCGCCATGATCCGCAGCCGGGAGAGGTCACCGGGCTGCACGACGGTGCCCGCGCAACCCGCCAGCGCGCCCAGGGCCGGCACGACCACCACGCCGGCGAGGAAGGACCTGCGGCTCACGGGCACGGCCGGACCCCCTCCGGTGCGCGGAGTGACACGGGTCACAGTAGCCCCCGTGCTGGTCAGCGGCTCCCGTGCGGGCTACCAGGCGCCGTCAGGCGGGGTGAACTGGCTGACGGTGAACTCGGCGCCCTGGGGGTCGCGCAGGAGCGCGTTCCTCGTCCACACGTCGTCGGCCGAGGTCACCGTCGTCGCACCGAGCCGCTCGGCGGAGGCGACGGTCTCGTCCCGGTCGGCCACGGTGAACGCGACGCGCCAGGAGGCCGGAGCCCCCCGCGGCACCACGACCAGCCCGCCGATCACGTCGGCGAAGCCGGGCGGGGCCGACGCCTGCCGCTCACGGATGCCGGGGTCGACGGTCGCGGCGAGGTGGTCGCCGTACCCGGGCACCTGGAGCAGCGTGCCGGCGCCCTGCCCGAGGTCGGCGGCGACCCAGCCGAAGAGCGGGGCGTAGAACGCCATGGCTGCGTCCCGGTCGGGCGTGTGGAGGTCGCTGAAGTTCCAGGCGCCGGGGGTGTTCACCACCTGCGCCCCGGGCCTCCGGCGCGCCTGCCACAGCCGGAACTCCGCCCCGGCGGGGTCGGTGCACGTCGCCGCCCGCCCGCCCGGCCCCGCGTCCTCCGGGGCAGCGGTCACCGTCCCACCGAGCCGCGTCACGGCCGCCGCCGTGGTGTCGGCATCGTCGACGGCGACGTAGGTGTTCCACGTCGCCGCACCGGCGCCCGGCGGCGCGGGGGCGACCGCCGCGACGTCCCCGCCGTGCAGTGTGGCGATGAGGTAGGACCCCGGCATGCCCGGCGGCACGGCGTCGGTCAGCGTCCAGCCGAACAGGCCGGCGTAGAAGCGGGCGGCCGCGTCGGGGTCGGGCTGCTCGGTGTCGATCCAGCAGGGAACGCCGTGCGGGTAGGTCCGCGGCGCGGTCACCCCACGGGACGGGACCGCCGCACCGCGACGACCCCGGGCGCGGCCGCGCCGACGCTGCGGGCGAGGCGGACGCCCCGCCGGACGAGCACCAGGCCCGAGACCAGCGCGACCCCGCCGCCGAGGAAGGCCACGGCGCCGGGCACCGCCTCGCCGGTGGCGAGCAGCACCGACCCGGCCAGGACGGCGAGCAGGACGAGGGTCGACCGCAGCGAGGGCCCGCCCCGGGCGCCCGAGGCGCCGTCCACCGGCGAGCCGCAGTTGGACAGGTCGGGGTCGCAGTCGGGCGTCAGCGCGCTCATCGCGGGGTGCCGGTCTGGTCCGGGACAACGCCCATGCGCGTCTCCTCCTCGAGGGCCCCACCACGCCGACACGCCGACGTGATGTCCGTCACAGCCGACAGTACGGCGGCGGCCACTCCGCGTTCAAGGGGAGGAACCGCCGCCGTCTGCCGGCTCGTGTCAGCTGGCCTTCTTGCGGACCCGCTTCTTCGGCGCCGCCGCGGCCGCCACGGCCTCGGGGTCGAGCAGCTTGGCCAGGTACCGGCCGGTGTGGCTCTCCGGCACCGAGGCGACGAACTCCGGCGGCCCCTCGGCGACGACCGTGCCGCCGCGGAACCCGCCCTCCGGGCCCATGTCGATGAGCCAGTCGGCGCTCTTGATGACGTCGAGGTTGTGCTCGATGACGATGACCGAGTTGCCCTTGTCGACCAGGCCCTGGAGCACCAGCAGCAGCTTGCGGATGTCCTCGAAGTGCAGGCCCGTGGTGGGCTCGTCGAGGACGTAGATGCTGCGGCCGTTGCTGCGCTTCTGCAGCTCGCTGGCCAGCTTCACCCGCTGCGCCTCACCGCCGGAGAGGGTGGTCGCCGGCTGGCCGAGCCGCACGTAGCCCAGGCCGACGTCGGTGAGCGTGCGCAGGTACCGGGCGATGGCCGGGATCGCGGCGAAGAAGTCCGCGGCCTCCTCGATGGGCATGTCGAGGACCTCGGCGACCGTCTTGCCCTTGTAGTGGACCTCGAGGGTCTCCCGGTTGAACCGGGCGCCCTTGCACACCTCGCAGGGGACGTAGACGTCCGGCAGGAAGTTCATCTCGATCTTGAGCGTGCCGTCACCGGAGCAGGCCTCGCAGCGGCCACCCTTGACGTTGAACGAGAACCGGCCGGGCTGGTACCCGCGGATCTTCGCCTCGGAGGTCTGAGCGAACAGCTTGCGGACGTGGTCCCAGACCCCGGTGTAGGTGGCCGGGTTGGACCGCGGGGTCCGCCCGATCGGCGACTGGTCGACGTGCACGACCTTGTCCAGCTGGTCGAGCCCGGTGATGGTGCGGTGCCGGCCGGCCACCAGCCGCGCCCGGTTCAGCTGGTTGGCCAGCGTCGTGTAGAGGATGTCGTTGACCAGCGTGGACTTGCCCGAGCCCGACACACCGGTGACCGCGACCAGGCAGCCCAACGGGAAGGCGACGTCCAGCCCGCGCAGGTTGTTCTCGCGGGCGCCCTTCACCACCAGCTCGCGGCCCGGCGTCGGCTCCCGGCGCTGCTGCGGGATGGCGATCTCCCGGCGGCCCGACAGGTACTGACCGGTGAGGGATCTCTCGCTGGCCAGCAGCTCGGCGACCGTGCCGCTGACGACGACCTCGCCACCGTGCTCGCCGGCGCCGGGCCCGATGTCGACCACCCAGTCGGCGGTCTTGATCGTGTCCTCGTCGTGCTCGACGACGATGAGCGTGTTGCCCATGTCGCGCAGCCGCACGAGGGTCTCGATCAGCCGGGTGTTGTCGCGCTGGTGCAGCCCGATCGAGGGCTCGTCGAGGACGTAGAGCACGCCGACCAGGCCGGAGCCGATCTGGGTGGCCAGCCGGATGCGCTGCGCCTCACCGCCGGCGAGGGTGGCCGCCGGCCGGTCGAGGGAGAGGTAGTCCAGCCCGACGTCGACGAGGAAGGACAGCCGCGCCTGGATCTCGCGCAGCACGCGGTCGGCGATCGCCTTCTCGCGCTCGCCGAGCTCCAGGGCGCCCAGCCACTGCGCCGCCTCGCCGATGGAGAGGTTGGTGACCTCGGCGATCGAGCGGCTGTTGAGCTTGACCGCGAGGATCTCCGGCTTGAGCCGGGTGCCGTGGCAGACCGGACAGGGCACGTCGCGCATGTAGCCCTCGTACTTGTCCCGCATGTAGTCGCTGTCGGTGTCCTCGTGCCGGCGCTCGAGGAAGGGCAGCACGCCCTCGAACGCGGCGTAGTAGCTGCGCTCGCGGCCATAGCGGTTCTTGTAGCGGACGTGCACCTGGTCGGGCGAGCCGTGCAGGACGGCCTTCTGCACCTTGGCCGGCAGCCGCTCCCACGGGTCGTCCATGGAGAAGCCCAGCTGCTGGGACAGGCCGGTGAGCAGCCGGGTGAAGTACTCGTTGCTCATCGACGTCGACCACGGGGCGATGGCGCCCTGCGCCAGGCTCTTCTCCGGGTCGGGGACGACCAGCTCCGGATCGACCTCCTTGCGGGTGCCGATGCCGGTGCACTCGGGGCACGCGCCGAAGGGCGAGTTGAAGGAGAACGACCGCGGCTCGAGCGCCTCGAAGGAGAGCCCGTCGTCGACGCAGGCGAGGTGCTCGGAGAAGGTGCGCTCGCGGTACGGGTCGTCCTCCGGCAGGTCGACGAAGTCGAGGACGACCAGGCCGCCGGCCAGGCCGAGCGCGGTCTCGACCGAGTCGGTGAGCCGCCGCTTCGCGCTCTCCTTGACGGTGAGGCGGTCGACGATCACCTCGATCGTGTGCTTCTCCTGCTTCTTGAGCTTCGGCGGGTCGGTGAGCTGGTGGACGACGCCGTCGACGCGCACGCGGGAGAAGCCCTGGGTCTGCAGCGAGCTGAACAGGTCGACGTACTCGCCCTTGCGGGCGCGGACGACGGGGGCCAGCACCTGGAACCGGGTGCCCTCGGCCATCCCCAGCACCTGGTCGACGATCTGCTGCGGCGTCTGCCGGGAGATGGGCTTGCCACAGTTCGGGCAGTGCGGCTGCCCGGCGCGGGCATAGAGCAGCCGCAGGTAGTCGTAGACCTCGGTGATCGTGCCGACCGTCGACCGCGGGTTGCGGTTGGTCGACTTCTGGTCGATCGAGACGGCGGGCGAGAGACCCTCGATGAAGTCGACGTCCGGCTTGTCCATCTGGCCGAGGAACTGCCGGGCGTAGGCCGACAGCGACTCGACGTACCGCCGCTGGCCCTCGGCGAAGATGGTGTCGAAGGCCAGGCTGGACTTCCCCGAGCCGGACAGCCCCGTGAAGACGATCAGCGCGTCACGGGGCAGGTCGAGGTGGACGTCCTTGAGGTTGTGCTCGCGGGCGCCGCGGACGACGAGACGGTCCAATGTGATCCCTGTCGGTCAGCCGGGCCGGCCGGTCGGTCCGGGCCCGCGGTGGAGGTGTCGAGATGTCGGTACGGACAACGCCGTCACCGTCCGGGCGCAATCCGTGACGACGGCGACGTTGCCGGCGGCGGGAGGTGCTCAGACGGGAGCCGGGGACGGGGCGCCCGCTGGGTCGAAGACCGGCGCATGACGACGCCAGGGCTGCCGACGCTCCAGCTCTCCGGCCAGCCAGAGTAGTCGCCTCTCCGCACCCGGGGGGCCGACGAACTGGACCGCCAGCGGCAGCCCGTCCGGCCTGGTCCCGGCGGGCAGCACCAGTGCGGGCAGGCCGGCCAGGTTCCAGGCCGCCGTCCACGGGGCCCAGCGCGCGTTGGCCGTGACGTTGGCGAGGAACGAGCGCTCGTGCCAGGGCCGGGCCGGCAGCGGCGGACCGGTCGTGACCGGCGTGAGCAGCGCATCGACGTCGGAGAGGAACCCGGTCACCCGCTCCCGGAAGCGCTCAGCGGTGCGCGGCCGCACCAGCCCGGCGGCGCGTACCCACCGCCCGAGGCGGGCATGGGTCCGGCTGCGCCGCTGCAGGTCGGCCAGGGGGATGCCGAGGTGGGCGGCGTCGTCCGCGGCGCCGGCCAGCCACCGGGCGACGGCGCCCGCGGCGGCCGCGGGAGGGACCGGGGGGTCGCGGCGCACGACGGTGTGGCCCGCCGCGGTGAGCGCGGCGGCCACGCGCTCCACCGCGGCACGGGCCGGGGCATCGGCCCGCACCGCGGGCACCGGCGACCGGGTGGAGACGGCGATCCGCAGCGGGCGGCCGGGCGCCTCCAGGGGCACCGGCACCTCCCCCGCCAGCACCGCGTGCGCGAGCGCCAGGTCGGCCACCGTGGTGGCCAGCGCGCCGTTCTCGGCCATGCCCGACCAGTCGTCCGCGCCGATGCCGGCCGGCACGGTGCCGCGGCCGGGCTTGAGGGTCACCAGCCCGCACGCGGCGGCGGGCAGCCGCAGCGAGCCCATCCCGTCGTTGCCGTGGGCGAGCGGCACGGCGCCCGCGGCCACCGCCGCCGCGCTGCCGCCGGAGCTGCCGGCGGGCGAGCGGGAGGTGTCCCACGGGTTGCGGCTCACCGCGCCGGGGCCGTCGGTCGAGGCGTAGAGGCACAGCTCCGGGGCGCGGGTGAGGCCGGCGACGACCGCACCGGCAGCCCGCAGCCGGGCGACCACCGGGTGGTCCTCCGCCGCTCGGCGCTCCGGGCAGGCCGGGGAGCCGTCGGTGCAGGCCTCCCCCGCCACGGCCACGTTGTCCTTGACCGCGATCGGGACCCCCGCCAGAGGCAGGGACGCCCGGCCGGGCGCGGCGTCGACGACGGCGGCCTCGGCCAGCGCCGCCTCGCGGCGCACCACCCGGAAGGCACCCAGCCGGGGCTCGACGTCGTCGAGGTGGGCCAGGTGGGCCCGGACGACGTCGACGGCGGAGAGCTCCCCGGAGCGCACCCGGGCGGCCAGCTCGGTGGCGGGGAGGCCCACCACCGTTCCGCCCGGAGCACCGACCGGCAGACCTCCGCTAGCGTCCATGCCAGGACCGTATCCGCGGCCGCCGACACTTCTCGAACGGAGTCTGGGATGAGCTCGGGGACCTACACCGGGGACGTCGAGGTGGGCGGGCCCGCCGACGTCCGGGAGCTGCCGGGGCTGACCATCAGCAAGATCGCCGTGAGCGAGATGGCGAACAACGCCTACCTGCTGCGCGACCCGGAGACCGGCGAGGCCCTGCTCGTCGACGCCGCCGCCGAGCCCGAGACGCTGCGCGCCTTCATCGGCGACGCCGACGTCCGCACCGTCGTCACGACCCACGGGCACTGGGACCACCACCGCGCCCTGCCGCAGGTCGTCGAGGCCACCGGCGCGACGACCGTGGCCCACCCCGCGGACGCCGACGACCTGCCGGTGCCCGTCGACCGCCCGGTGGAGCACGGCGACACGGTCACGGTCGGCAACCAGACGCTGGAGGTCGTCCACCTGCGCGGGCACACGCCGGGCAGCATCGCGCTGGTCTGGCGCGGCCCCGGGGACGCCGGCACGCACGTCTTCACCGGGGACAGCCTCTTCCCCGGCGGGGTGGGCAACACGCAGCAGGACCCGCAGCGCTTCGCCAGCCTGATCGACGACGTCGAGCAGCGGCTGTTCGGCGTCCTCCCGGATGACACGTGGGTCTACCCCGGCCACGGCAAGGACACCACGATCGGCGCCGAGCGCCCGCACCTCGGCGAGTGGCGGGAGCGCGGCTGGTAGACCGCTCGTCCGGCGGCCCTCTCCCCGCTGCTGGTCGAGGACCACACGGCGCGCGTCGAGGAGAACGGGGCCGGGATGGTCGTCGGTACCGCCCCACCGGGATCGCCGCCGCCTCCGGTCAGGGCTCGGCGTCATCGGGCCGTCCTCCCGGCGCCCGGCCGGGGTCCGTGCTGAGGAATGACCTCCGCGCAGCGCCTGGCCGAACTGGGACGCGAGCTGGTCCCCATCGTGGTCGCGGAGATCATGACCGTCCGCGACGAGCGGGGCGTGCCCCTGGCACAGGCGACCCGGACGGTCACGCGGGCTTGGTCCGCCGACGCCCGGGCCCAGGGGCTGGGCATCTTCGCGGCGGACGAGGTCATGCAGATGGTCCGCCGCATCGGCGCCGGGATCGACGCCCCCGAGCCGGACCGACTCCGGTCCTTCCCGCGCTGGGTGGATCCGCAGGTGGACGACCGCGGCACGGGCTGTGGCCAGGTCGCGGTGGGGCACTCGATCCTGGTCTCGCCCTGCGCCACGCTCGGCAACGACGGCCCTACGCCGAGCTCGGCGCGGACTGACTTGCCCGCCGCAACGACGAAGCCCATGCCCGCCGGCTGGTCGCCCGGCTCGAACGCCTCGACCTCACCGTCGTCCTGGAGGCGGTCGCCGGACCCGACTGCACAGCAGAAATCGGGAGTTGCGTCTTCCGCCCGGCCCCCGAGGGGGCGGAGACTCGGGCCACCCGGTCGCGGTCGCCCGCGCCGGGAGGCGGCCCGGCCGAGCAGCCGACCGAGGACGCCGACCTCCGGCACGTTCTCCCCGCCGGCCGGAGGGCCCGCCGCGCCGTGCGCCCGCGACCCCGGTCGCGCTGGACGACGCAGCCCGCCCGGCGCTCGCGGGAGACGAGGACGCCGGAGGAGTCCGGCATGGCGGAGTACGTCGCGATCGTCCGGCGCCGCGCGGTGGACTGGTACCTCTCGGTCCCCGCGGTCGGCCTGGGCGCACCGCTGTGGCGACCGGCCGAGGCGGTCCGGCTGGCCGTGCGGCTGGTCCGGCTGCGCACCGGCCGGGACCTGCCGGAGAGCGCGGTCGGCGTCCTGACCGCGGGCCCCGAGGACCTGTACCTCCCGGCGGGCCGGACCGAGGTGGAGGCCCGGCACACCGACGGGCGCTGGCACCGGGGACAGCTCGCGGGCTGGGTGCGGCAGTCCGACGACACCTGGCAGGCGGTGGTCTGCTATCCCGTGGCCGGCGTGCTGTGGGAGCGGGTCCTGGCCGCCGGCCGGTGGCGGCCCGCGGCCGCCACCGAGCAGGCCGGGACGGAGGAGGAGCCGGGGATCCCGACGGGACCGGCCACCCCGTGACCGCTCACGCCGACGGCAGGTGGCCCAGCTGGGTGAGGACGGTGACGTTGTCCCAGGTCACCCACAGCTCGGCGAGCCTGCCCTCGGCGACCCGGAAGACGCCGGCGTAGTCGAACCGCGCCCGCTTGCCGAGGGGCGGGAAGGGGCCGAGCGGCCCGGTCTGCGTGCCCTCGTAGACGGCCCAGACGGCGGCCCGGTCACCCTCCACGACGACCTGGGTGAAGGTCTGGGTGTTGTCCGGGAACGCCGCGACGTCCGCCTCGAGGAAGTCCTTGAACTGCTCCCGGCTGGTGACGCACAGCTGTGGCGTCGCCTGGCAGTGGCGGACGAAGTCGGGCGCGAGCAGGTCGTCGAGGAGGTCCAGCTGGCGGGCGTTCATGGCGTCCTCCAGCCGACGCACCAGGGTCCGGACCTCCTCCGGGCTGCTGCTCATCTCTCCTCCGCACGGGCCGGCTCACCGCACGCCGGAGGGCCTGCCTACTCGCGCCGCGACCGGACGACCAGGGACCGGTGCGCGCCCCGGCGGTCCGCTCGCCGTCCGCGGCGGAGTGGCTACTCCTCGAAGAGGGCGACGAGCTCGTCGGCGGTGCAGGCCACGTGCAGCGGGACGATCGAGACCGTCCAGGCCGGACGGCGCTCGTCGATGCCGAGTGCGAGGTCCCAGGCCGCGCGGGCGCTGAGCGGGCCGAAGCAGGCGTCGTCGCCGTCGTCGCTGAGGGCGACCTCGACCAGCCAGGTGTCGGAGAGGTCGGCGGCGAGCTCGCCGAAGTCGGGCTCGGTGCCGTCCTCGGGCTCGGGGGCGTCGGCCTGGACCGGGTACACGATCGCCATGTCCGGCCCCTACAGCTGGATGCCGCGGGTCAGGGCGCCGTCGACGACGAGGTTGGCCCCCGACGTGAAGCTGGACACCGGGCTGGAGAGGAAGACGACGGCCCTGGCCATCTCCTCCGGCGTCCCCATCCGGCCGGTCGGGTTGAGGGCCAGGGAGTCCGCGAACAGCTCCGGCTGGCCCTTCTCCACCGCCTGCCAGAAGCCGCCCTCGAAGTAGGTGTTCCCCGGGGAGACGACGTTGGCCCGCACCCCGCGACCGGCGAGCTGGAACGCCAGGCCGGAGACGTAGCCGACCAGGGCGGTCTTCATCGTCCCGTACGGGCCGGAGGCGAAGTCGGCCTCGCGCCCGGAGACGCTGGAGATGGCGACGATCGAGCCGTTCCCGCTGGCCTCCAGGTGCGGCAGCGCGGCGGTGACCAGCCGCACCGTGTGCATCAGGTCGACCTCGAAGGAGGCGTACCAGTTCTCCTCCCCCGGGCCGGCCGCCAGCGCGCTCACGTTGGCGACCACGGCGTCGAGGCCGCCGAGCCGGCCGGCCGCGGCCTCCACCCACCCGCTGAGCGCCGCGCCGTCCCGCACGTCGAGCCGGACGCCGGTCGCCCGCCCCCCGCGCTCGGCGACCGCCTTCTCCACCACCTCGATCTCCCCCGCGTCGCGGGCGCAGAACTCGACGACGGCCCCCTCGTCGACGAACGACTCGACGATCGCCCGGCCGATGCCTCGGGTGCCGCCGGTGACGAGCACGCGGGAGCCGGTGAGCTGCAGGTCCATGGCGGGGTCCTCTCGGGGTGGCGGGATCTCAGAGCAGGGCGGCCGCGCGGCGGCGCAGGTCGTCGTGCAGCCCGCCGTAGGCCGTGGCCCGCGGCAGGAGGGACTTGCGGGCCTTCACCACGGTGCTGTAGTTGGCGTCGACCACGTTGGCGATCGGCACCTCGGTGATCTGCGAGAGCAGCTGGTAGCCGTCCATCGGGTGCAGCCCGTACAGCTCCTCGAACCAGCGCACCAGCTCGACCTGGCCGATGCGCCAGGCGTCCTCCAGGGGCCGGCTGGAACCGACGGTCATCCAGTGCGTGTCGTCCTCGAGCCGCGGCCACAGCGGCGCCCCGCCCTTGATGAGCTCGACGACGAGCGTGGTGGTCATCGCGCCCTCGACGGCCGTGCCGCACGCCTCACCCTCGCCCTGGCGGTAGTGCCCGTCACCGATCGAGAACAGCGCGCCCTCGACGTTGACGCCGAGGAAGCAGGTGGTGCCGGGACGCATCTGCGGGGTGTCCATGTTGCCGCCGAAGCGCTCGGGCACCAGGGAGCTGCGCACCTCACCGCCGGGCGGGGCGACCCCGACCGTGCCGAGCATCGGCGCCACCGGCAGCGCGACCTGCAGGTCGGTGTGCTGGGCGGCGAAGGTGACCGTGTTGGCGGCCCGGTCCAGCTCGTAGATCCACGTGGTGTCCGGCAGGGGGTCCTGCAGCGTCGCCGTCCGGTCGGTGCTGGTCAGCCCGCCGAAGAAGGGGATCGCCGCCGAGGCGCCCCAGTCGCGGGCCGGCTCCATCGCGACGAAGTGCAGCGCGAGGGTGTCCCCGGGCTCGGCGCCCTCGACGAAGAAGGGTCCGGTCTGCGGGTTGACGAACCGCAGGTCCACCTTCTCGGAGCACAGGTCGGTCGTCTTCTGCAGCGCGCCGCAGAACGCGTCGTCGGACCACACCCGTAGCGCCGTCCCCGGGCGGATGCGCCGCAGCGGGGCCACGCCGCCGAAGGTGAACGCGTACTGCTCGAACGTGGGCACGACCTCGACGACGTCCATGCCGCACCCTAGGGAGCCGCCGATGGGGTCGGCAACGGCTCGGCCGCGGCGGGCAGCCGGACGCGGTCCGGGGTCAGCTCGGCGACCGACGGGACGCCCAGCAGCTGCAGCGTGCGCGCCACCTCGCGGGACAGGATGTCGGCCACCCGCTGCACCCCGCGCTCGCCTCCGGCCATCAGCCCGTACAGGTAGGCCCGGCCGACCAGGCAGGCGCGCGCACCGAGGGCCACGGCGGCGACGACGTCCGCGCCGTCGAGGATGCCGCCGTCGAGGTAGACCTCCGCCCGGTCCCCCACCGCCGCGACGACCGCGGGGAGCTCCAGCAGCGGGGTGGGTGCCCGGTCCAGCTGGCGGCCGCCGTGGTTGGAGACGACGACGGCGTCGGCTCCCGCGTCGACCACCGCGCGGGCGTCCTCCGCCGTCTGCACGCCCTTGACGACCAGCGCGCCGGACCACCGCTCGCGCAGGTCCCGGACGTCGGCGAGGGTCGCGGCCGGCTCGAACACCCGGTCGGCGAGCTCGGCGACCGTGCCGCCCCACGAGCGCAGGGAGGCGAACTCCAGCGGTTCGGTGGTCAGCAGGTCGACCCACCAGTGCGGGTGGACGGCGGCGTTGGCCATCGTCCGCAGGGTGAGCGCCGGCGGGATGGTGAACCCGTTGCGGACGTCGCGCAGCCGCGGGCCGGCCACCGGGGTGTCGACGGTGAGCACCAGCGCCTCGTAGCCGGCCGCGGCCGCCCGGGCGACCAGCGCCGCGCTGGCCTCGCGGTCCCGCCACAGGTACAGCTGGAACCACCGGCGCCCGCCCGGGGCGGCCGCGGCGAGGGCCTCGATCGTCGTCGTCCCCATGGTCGACAGGGCGTGCGGGATGCCGACCCGCTCGGCCACCCGGCCGACGGCGACCTCCCCCTCGGTGTGCATGAGCCGGGTGAAGCCGGTCGGGGCGAAGACCAGCGGCAGGGCCGACCGGCGGCCGAGGACGGTCGTCGACGGATCGACGACGGAGACGTCGCGCAGCACGCTGGGCCGGAACTCCAGGCTCGCGAACGCCGCGCGGGAGCGGCGCAGGCTCTCCTCCGCACCGGCCGCGCCGTCGGTGTAGTCGAACACGGCCCGGGGCACCCGGCGCCGGGCGATCTCCCGCAGGTCGCCGACGGAGGCCGCCGCCGCCAGCCGCCGGTCGGTCGCGTCCCCGGGGACCCGCCGGGGACGGATGAGCTCGCGCAGCTCGGACCAGCGGGGCACTCGGCGCTCGACCACTCGGGCCTCCTCCTGTCGGCGTCCGCCCACCCTGCCAGGACACGTGGGACGGCCGGTACCCGTGGGACGACGGAGCGGCCCTCACCGCGCGCCGCACGCGAACCGCCGTTAACGTCCTGCCACAGTGACGCGCGTCACCGTCGTCGCCGCACCCGAGGAACAGGCAGGCCCCGATGCTCTACACCGCGTACGAGTGGAACCGCCGGGCGGGAGCGCCCGTCGTGGCCGCCTCCGGGCTCACCGCCCGGGTGTTGTCCACGCTGCCGTCGCCGCTGGCCGGCCGGGGTCCGGTGCGCCACCTGCGTGCGGCCTGCGACATCGTGGCGCGGTCCCGGCCCACGCACGACCGGCCGGAGTACGGCATCGACGCCGTGCCGGTGGGCGGCCGGCTGGCCGACGTGCGCGAGGAGCACCTGACGGCCACCGCGTTCGCCACCCTGCTGCACTTCCGCAAGCCCTCGGTGACCGACCAGCCGCGGGTGCTCGTCGTCGGGCCGATGTCCGGTCACTTCACCACGCTGATCCGGCCGACGATCCGCACCCTGCTGTCCGACCACGACGTGCACGTCCTCGACTGGCACAACGCCCGCGACATCCCGGTCCAGCACGGCCCCTTCGGGCTCGACGAGTACATCGAGCACGTCATGGCGGCCCTCCGACACCTGGGACCGGACACGCACGTCGTGGCCGTCTGCCAGCCCGCCGTCCCGGTGCTCGCGGCGGTGTCGCTGCTGGCCGCCGCGGACGACGACGCCCAGCCGGCGAGCCTCACCCTCATGGCCGGACCGGTCGACACCCGGGTCAACCCCAACCGGGTCAACCAGGCGGCCGAGAAGCGGCCACTGTCGGCCTACGAGCGCCGGCTCATCGACACGGTGCCCGCGCGCTATCCCGGCGCCGGGCGGCGGGTCTACCCGGGCGTGGTGCAGCTGACCGCCTTCATGTCGATGAACCCGCGCCGGCACTGGAGCGCGCACCTGCAGATGTACCGCGACCTGGTGACGGGCAACGCCGAGCGGGCGGCCACCACCCGGGCCTTCTACGACGAGTACGGGGCCGTGATGGACGTGCCCGCCGAGTTCTACCTGGAGACGGTCGGCCGCATCTTCCAGCAGCACGACTTCGCCAACGGCAGGTTCACCTGGCGCGGGCAGCCGGTCGACCCCGGCGCCATCCGGCGGACCGCGCTGCTGACCGTCGAGGGCGCCCGCGACGACATCTGCTCCCCCGGCCAGACCGAGGCGGCCCACGCCCTGTGCACCGGGATCCCCGAGGAGCACAAGCGGCACCACCTGCAGCCGGGCGTCGGGCACTACGGCGTGTTCAGCGGTTCGCGCTGGGAGGCCGAGGTGTACCCGGTGCTGCGCGACTTCGTCGCCGAGCACGCGCCCCAGCGGGCCGCCGCCGGCTGACAGCCGCGGGAGCATCGCAGCGAGGTACGAGCGAGGAGCGGACCGCGGCGCGCAAGCCGGCCAGGGTGACCGCCGGCTGACAGCCGCGGGAGCATCGCAGCGAGGTACGAGCGAGGAGCGGACCGCGGCGCGCAAGCCGGCCAGGGTGACCGCCGGCTGACAGCCGCGGGAGCATCGCAGCGAGGTACGAGCGAGG
>NZ_JBJGYV010000029.1:0-58491 GCF_054050175.1 Geodermatophilus sp. SYSU D00697 | reverse complement strand
CCCGAGTCGCTCAGCGGCTACTCGCGCTCACCGCCGCCATCTGGCACAACCGGGCCACCGGCCAGCCAGTCACCCGCTCCCTGATCGCCTATGACCACTGACCGGACTTCGGACTTACTCGTCTAGGGGCCGCTGCAGGCCGGAGCCCCGCGACCCCGGGGGTGACGGTCAGCGGCATGATCGTTCCCGTGACGACCCCCGCGGAGCGGCTCGACGCCGTGCGTGCCCGCATCGCCGCCGCCGCCCGGGCCGCTGGGCGCGACCCGGCCGCGGTGTCCCTGCTCGCGGTGAGCAAGACCTGGCCCGCGTCCGCCGTCCGGGAGCTGGCCGCCTTCGGGCAGGAGGACTTCGGCGAGAACCGCGCCCAGGAGCTGACCGCCAAGGCCGCCGAGCTGGCCGGCCTGCCGGTGCGCTGGCACTTCGTCGGCCAGTTGCAGCGCAACAAGGCCGCCGCGGTGGCCCGTCTGGGCGCCGTCGTCCACTCGGTGGACCGGCTCTCCCTCGCCGGGGCGCTGGCGCGGGCCGGCGTGGAACTCGGCCGCCCGGTCGAGGTCTTCGTGCAGGTGGACCTCGGCGGCCCCGAGGGAGAGCTCGCGGCGCGCGGCGGCGCCGACCCCGCCGAGGTCCCCCGGCTCGCCGACGCCGTCGCCGCCGAGGAGGGCCTGCGGTTGCGCGGACTCATGGCGGTGGCGCCCCGCGACGCCGACCCCGGCCCGGCCTTCGCCCGGTTGGCAGAGCTGGCCGAGCGGGTGCGGGCCGACCACCCCGGCGCGGGGGAGATCTCGGCCGGGATGACCGCCGACCTCGAGGCGGCCATCGCGGCCGGCAGCACCCTCGTGCGTGTCGGAACCGCGCTCTTCGGGGAGCGACCCCTACCCTCCCCGGAGGACGAGTCACACCAGTCACACGGGCCTCACCAGCCCGCGTGATCGACGCGAGCACCGCTCGTGGAACCGGAGGGGGAGGGCCGATGGCCGGAGCCATGCGGAAGATGGGCATCTACCTCGGGCTCGTCGAGGACGACGACGCCCGCGCCTACGGCCGGTACGACGCCCGGCAGTCGGACCACGCCGACCGGTACGACCGCATGGACGGCCGCCGCTACGACCGGTACGCCTCGGAGGACCGCTACGACGACCGCTACGCGGAGGTCGGCGACCGCTACACCGACACCGACTACCGGTCCGAGGGCTACCGCGAGTCGGACTTCCGGGACTCGGACTACCGCGACCCCGACTACCGCGACCCCGACTTCCGCGACCCCGACTTCCGCAAGGGCGACTACGACGCCGACCGCCCGGCCGACCTGCCCGAGCCCGACCCCGAGCCGGTCGCCCTGCCGCGCCGCGTCGGGTCCACGCGCAACCTCGGTCTCGCGCCGGCCACCCCCGGCCCCTCCCGTCTCGGGGGCCTGTCCGGCACGGGCGCCGGCGGCACCTCCGGCACCGGGCCCGGCGGGTCCACCGCGGCCGGCCTGGCCACCGCGGCCGCTGCGGAGCCGGCGCCCGCCCCGGCGCCCGCGCCCGCACCCGCTCCGGCGCCGCAGCCCTATCGGATCACCACCCTGCACCCGAAGACCTACAACGAGGCCCGCCAGATCGGGGAGGCGTTCCGGGACGGCAGCCCGGTCATCATGAACCTCACCGAGCTCGACCACGCCGACGCGCGGAGGCTCGTCGACTTCGCTGCGGGACTGATCTTCGGGTTGCGCGGTAGCATCGAGCCCGTCACGAACAAGGTGTTCCTCCTCAGCCCGAGGGACGTCGACGTGACGGCCGAGGACAAGGCGCGGATCCGCGAGGGTGGGTTCTTCGACGAGTCCTGAGGCCACCGGCAGGACTGGACCGGCACGCGTGGTGCCCTGAACGAGCGAGGACCGTGGCTCTCTTCTGGCAGATCGTCTCGTCGGTGCTGCTCGTCTTCCTCGTCCTGCTCTTCGCGCGGTTCGTCGTCGACTGGGTGATGGTGCTGGCGCGCAGCTGGCGTCCCTCCGGCATCGTCGCCGCCGGTCTCGAGGTCGTGTACGCGACCACCGACCCGCCCTTGAAGGCCGTCCGGAAGGTCATCCCGCCCCTGAACCTGGGCACCATCCGGTTGGACCTCGGGTTTATGGTGCTCCTGATTGCCGTGTACATCCTGCGTGGCATCACGACCTCACTCGCCGCCACCGCGTGACCCCTGAACCTGCCGGGGAGGGCGACGCCGGGGGCTGGGTGCGGTCCGCCGTCGCTCGCCCGAGAACGTCCCTGTTCCCGCTGTCCGACCCGAGGTGACCCCGATGCCACTGACGCCTGCCGACGTGCACAACGTCGTCTTCAAGAAGCCGCCGATCGGCAAGCGGGGCTACGACGAGGACGAGGTGGACGCGTTCCTCGACGTGGTCGAGGCCGAGCTGGCGCGGCTGATCGAGGAGAACAACGAGCTCCGCTCGGGCTCGGCCACCGGGCGCACGCCGCGCGCGGAGGCCCCCGAGCCGCCCGCGCCGGCCGCCGCGCCGCCGCCCCCGCCCGCCGCCGCTCCCCGGGAGGACGACAGCGCCCGGGCCTCGCGCATGCTCGCCCTGGCCACCGAGACCGCCGACCGGTACGTCAACGAGGCCAAGGCCCAGGCCGACCAGATGGTCGTCTCCGCGCGCACCAACAGCGAGCGGATGGTCACCGACGCCCGGGCCAAGAGCGAGCAGATGGTCAGCGAGGCCAAGATGCGGGCCGACTCGATGATCAGCGACGCCCGCACGCGCGCCGACACGATGGAGCGTGAGGCCCGCGCCAAGGCCGCCGCCCTGGACCAGGACGCCGAGCGGCGGCACACCGAGGTCATGGGCTCGCTGGAGGAGAAGCGCAGCAGCCTGGAGCGCAAGATCGAGGAGCTGCGCACCTTCGAGCGCGAGTACCGCACCCGGCTGCGGTCCTACCTCGAGTCCCACCTGCGCGACCTCGACAGCCGCGGCTCGGCCGAGCCGGCCTCCAACAGCCGGCAGAACCAGCACGCCCCCGCCTGAGCACCCGCCCCTCCCGGTGAGGGGTGACCGACGGGCCCCCGGACGACGTCCGGGGGCCCGTCGTCGTTCGCTGTGTCGGTGGGGGCCGGGCGCACCGCGTGCGGGCCCGGCTACAGTCTGCGCGTGATCTTGGCAGCGGGCCTGCTGGTGCTCATCGGCCTCGGGGCGCTCGTCGGCGGGCTCGCCACCGGCGTCACGGCCCTGTACTGGGCCTGCGTGGCGGCCTGTGCCCTCGCCGCCGTCCTGCTGGTGCTGCTGCGGGTCGGGACGGCCCGGGAGGCGGCCGCCCCCGACGCCCGCGAGCTCGACGCCCCGCCCCGCTCACCGGAGCCGGACCGGTGGGTCCGGGAGGAGCCGCGGACGCCGGCGCACGGCCGGCCGGCGGTGCGGGCCCAGGACCGGCTGCCCTCCGAGGAGGCCCCGGTCGCCCAGCCGATGGCGGAGTTCGACGACGACGGCCCGTCCACCGGCGCACACGCCGCCGTCCCGCGCCAGGCGACGGCCGACGGTGAGCCGGCCGAGGAGGACGTCGAGGTGACCGACCTGCTCCTGGTGGTGGACCTGCTCGACGAGGTGCTGGTGGTCGACGAGCACCCCCGCTACCACCTGCCCGGCTGCCCGCACCTGGCCGGGCGGACGGCGGTGCCGCTGCCCATGACCGAGGCGCGCGCCGACGGCTTCACCCCGTGCGCCACCTGCGGGCCGGTGCACCACCTGGCGCAGACCGAGCGCTCCCGCCGGTCCACCCGCGGGCACTGAGGACCGACCCCCGGAAGGACCCCGTCCCACCCACCGCTCGCACGCTCGCGGCGTCCCCTGGACGCGGCCTTCGAACCGCTCGCGAGCTCGCGGCGGTGCCCTGGACGCGGCCGGCTCAGCTCGCGGCGCGGGAGATCCAGAAGCGCGACCCGGACGGGCCCTCGACCCCCTCGCCGTCGCCCGCGGTGCCGGCGTGCACGCGGACGGCGAGCACCTCGTCGGCCACCTGGGCGCCGTGCTCGGTGAGGGCCCGGGCCATGGGGGAGTCGGGGGCGTCCCCGGCGGTCCACCACAGCTCGATGCGGTCGCTGACGGCCAGGCCGCTGCTCTTGCGAGCCTCCTGGACCAGCCGGACCGCCTCGCGGACCAGGCCGGCCCGCTCCAGCTCCGGGGTCAGCTCCAGGTCCAGCGCCACGGTGAGCCCGCCGCCGCTGGCCACGGTCCACCCCTCCCGGGGGGTCTCGGTGACGACGAGGTCGCCCTCCTCCAACGGCACGGGGGCCCCGTCGACGTCGACGGTCGCCGTCCCGGCCCGGTAGGCCGCCACCAGCGCGGTCGCGTCGGCCGCGGCGACGGCCTTGGCGACGGCCTGCACCTGCTTGCCCAGCCGACGGCCCACGGCCCGGAAGTCGACCTTCACGCTCACGTCGACGAGGTCGCCGCCGACCGCGGAGAGGTCCATCAGCGCGGCCACGTTGAGCTCGTCGGCCACCTCGGCCACCAGGTCCCGGGGGAGGTCCGACCAGCCCGGCGCGGAGACCACGGCGCGGGCCAGCGGCTGGCGGGTGCGCACCTTGGCCGACGTCCGCGCCGAGCGGCCCAGCTCGACCAGCCGGCGCACGAGCGCCACCTGCTCGACCAGCCGGTCGTCGCGGGCCGCGGCGTCCACCTGCGGCCAGGACGCCAGGTGCACGCTGTCGACCGCGTCCGCCAGGCCCGGCGCGACCGCCCGTGCCCAGACCTCCTCGGTCACGAACGGCGTGAAGGGGGCCATGAGCCGGGTGAGGACGTCGAGCACCTCGTGCAGGGTGGCCAGCGCGGCCGGGTCGCCGTCCCAGAACCGGCGGCGGGAACGGCGCACGTACCAGTTGGAGACGTCGTCGACGAACTGGGCGAGCAGCCGGCCGGCGCCCTGCGTGTCGAAGTCCTCCAGCGCCGCGGTCACGCCGTCGGTGACCGCCGCCAGCTCGGCGAGCGCCCAGCGGTCCAGCAGCGGCCGCTCGGCCCGCGGCGGGGCCGGGTCGCCGGCCGGGTCCCAGCCGTTGGTCTCGGCGTAGAGGGTGAAGAAGCTCGCCGTGTTCCAGTAGGTCAGCAGGACCTTGCGGACCACCTCGGACAGCGTCTCGTGACCCACGCGCCGTGCCGACCACGGCGAACCCCCGGCGAGCATGAACCAGCGGACGGCGTCGGCGCCGTGCCGGTCCATCAGCGGGATCGGCTCGAGGATGTTGCCCAGGTGCTTGCTCATCTTCCGGCCGTCCTCGGCCAGGATGTGGCCCAGGCACAGCACGTTCTCGTACGAGCTCCGGTCGAACACCAGCGTGCCGACGGCCATGAGCGAGTAGAACCAGCCGCGGGTCTGGTCGATCGCCTCGCAGATGAACTGCGCCGGGTAGGCCGCCTCGAACTCGGCCTGGTTGCGGTAGGGCGCGCCCCACTGGGCGAAGGGCATGGAGCCGGAGTCGTACCAGGCGTCGATCACCTGCGGCACCCGCCGGTAGGTGCCCTCCTCGCCGGGGCGGGTGAAGGTGACCTCGTCGATGAACGGCCGGTGCGGGTCCAGGCCGGACAGGTCGCGGCCGGTCAGCTCGGAGAGCTCGGCCAGGGACCCGACGACGACCATGCGGCTCGGGTCGGCGTCGTTGCGCCAGATGGGCAGGGGCGTGCCCCAGTACCGGTCGCGCGACAGCGCCCAGTCGACGTTGTTGCGCAGCCAGTCGCCGTAGCGGCCCCACTGGATGTGCTCGGGGTGCCAGGAGGTCTTCTGGTTCTCCGCGAGCAGCTGGTCCTTGACCGCGCTGGTCCGGATGTACCAGGACGGCTGCGCGTAGTACATGAGCGGCGTGTGGCACCGCCAGCAGTGCGGGTAGCTGTGCTCGTAGCGCTGCTCGCGCCACAGCACCCCGCGCCCGGCCAGGTCGGCCACCAGCTCGTCGTCGGCGGCCTTGAAGAACCGGCCGCCCACCATCGGCACGTCGGGCAGGAAGTGCCCGGTGGAGTCGATCGGGTTGACCACCGGCAGCCCGTAGCCGCGGCAGACCGCGAGGTCGTCGGCGCCGAACGCGGGGGACTGGTGCACCAGGCCGGTGCCGTCGTCGGTGGTGACGTAGTCGGCCAGGACGACGAAGTGCGCGTCCTCGCCCTCGGGGAAGTCCACCAGCTCGAACGGCCGCTGGTAGTGCACCCGCTCCCACTCCCGGCCCGTGGTGCGGGCCAGGACCTCGACGTCGTCGGTGTCGCCGAAGACGGCGCCGAGCAGCGGCTCGGCGACGACGAGGGTGTCCTCGCCACGCCGGGCGACGACGTAGGTGACGTCGGGGTGGACGGCGACGGCGGTGTTCGACGGCAGCGTCCAGGGCGTCGTCGTCCAGACGAGCAGGTCGGCCCGGCCCGCCCACTCGCCGCTGGTGACCGGCAGCCGCACGTAGACCGACGGGTCGGTGATCGACTCGTAGCCCTGGGCGACCTCGTGGTCGGACAGGCCGGTGCCGCAGCGCGGGCAGTAGGGCGCGACCCGGTGGTCCTCGACCAGCAGGCCCTTGTCGAAGACCTGCTTGAGCGACCACCAGACGCTCTCGATGTAGGCCGGGTCCATCGTCCAGTAGGCGGTGGACAGGTCGACCCAGTAGCCCATCCGGCGGGTGAGGTCGGAGAAGTCGGAGACGTGCCGCTCGACCGACTCGCGGCAGCGGGCGTTGAACTCGGCGATGCCGTACCGCTCGATGTCCGGCTTGCCGGCGAAGCCCAGCTCCTGCTCGACGGCGATCTCCACCGGCAGGCCGTGGCAGTCCCAGCCGGCCCGGCGGGGCACGTGCCAGCCCTGCATGGTCTTGAAGCGGGGGAAGACGTCCTTGAACGCGCGGGCCTCGATGTGGTGGGTGCCCGGCCGACCGTTCGCGGTGGGCGGGCCCTCGTAGAAGTTCCACTGCGGGCGGCCGGCGGATGCCTCCAGGGAGCGGGCGAAGACCTTGTCGGCCTCCCAGCGGCCCAGGACGTCCTGCTCGAGGGCGGGCAGGTCGACCTGCGGGGGCAGCGCGCGGAAGGGACCGGGAGAGCTCACGCCCCCCATTGTCCCCGAGGCGTCGACCGGGTCGTGGAACGGCTCCGCAACGGGGGTACGGGAGACTGCGGAGGTGGTCAGGGGCGCGCGGTGAACACGACGGTCACCCTCGGGCTGGCCCTCGGCGCCGTCGTCGTCCTGGTGGCCGCCGTCGCGCTGCGCCTGGCCGACCGGCTGGGCCTGCCCAGCCTGCTCCTCTACCTGGCCCTCGGCGTCCTCCTCGGCGAGAACGGCCTGGGCGTCGAGTTCGAGGACGTGCAGCTCACCCAGACCCTCGGCGTGGCCGCGCTCGTGGTCATCCTCGCCGAGGGTGGCCTGACCACGCGGTGGAACGACGTCCGGCGGGCGATCGGTCCCGGGCTGTCGCTGGCCACCATCGGCGTCCTGGTGAGCGTCGGCGTCACCGCGGCGATCGCCGTCTGGCTGCTGGACTTCTCCTGGGCCTTCGCCCTGCTCCTCGGGGCGGTGATCGGGTCCACCGACGCGGCGGCGGTGTTCGCCGCGCTGCGCCGGCTGCCCCTCCCGCGCCGGCTGGCGGCCTCCATCGAGGCCGAGAGCGGGCTGAACGACGCCCCCGCCATCCTGCTGGTGACGGCGCTGGCGACCTACCTGACCGGCGAGCGCAGCGAGCCGTGGTGGCTCGTCGGGGTGGAGATCGTCGCCGAGCTCGTCGGGGGCGCGGCGATCGGGGTCGCCGTCGGGCTCGGGGGCGCGGAGCTGCTGCGCCGGGTCGCGCTGCCGCTGGCCGGGTTCTACCCGCTGGCCACGCTCGCGCTGTGCGTGCTGGCCTTCGCCCTGGCCGACCTGGCGCACGCGTCGGGGTTCGTCGCCGTGTACCTGGCCGGGGTGGCGCTGGGCAACCGTGCGCTGCCGCACCGGTCGGCGAGCATCGGCTTCGCGGAGGGCATGGCCTCCCTGGCGCAGATCGGCCTGTTCGTCCTGCTGGGGCTGCTCGTGTCGCCCACCCGCCTGGACGAGGCGCTGCTGCCGGCGCTCCTGGTCGGCGGGGCGCTGCTGCTCGTCGCGCGGCCCGCGTCGGTGCTGGCCAGCCTGGTGTGGTTCCGGATCCCGCTGGCCCAGCAGGCGTTCATCTCCTGGGCCGGGCTGCGCGGCGCGGTGCCCATCGTGCTGGCGACCTTCCCGGTCGCCGCGGGGGTGGACGGCGCGACCCGCATCTTCGACACGGTCTTCGTGCTGGTCGTCGTCTTCACCCTGATCCAGGGCTGGTCGCTGCCCTGGGTGGCCCGGCGGCTGCGGATCGCAGCACCGGTGACCCCGCGGGACATCGACGTGGAGTCCGCACCGCTGGACGAGCTGGACGCCGACCTGCTGCAGCTGACCGTGCCCGCCGGGTCCCGCCTGCACGGCGTGTACCTGCCCGAGCTGCGGCTGCCCGAGGACGCCGCCGTGGTGCTCATCGTGCGCGACGGCCGGTCCTTCGTGCCCGGCCCGACCACCCGGCTGATCCGCGGGGACCAGGCGCTGCTGGTGTCGGCCCGCCGGTCACGCCCCGAGGCCGAACGCCGGCTGCGCGCGGTGAGCCGCGCCGGGCGGCTGGCCACCTGGCGCGGGGAGACCGGCCGCGCCACCGAGGCCGATTGACCTGTCGGCCCACCGGCCGACACCGCCACCAGGTGCCGTTCCCGGCCGCCGCGGAGCCCACCCCGTGTGCCCGTCGGGAGGTCCTCCGGACCCCCGAGACCACGTGCCGTTCCCGAGTGCTCACGCGGCCGGACGAACGAAGGCCCCCCTCGCGGTGTGCGAGGGGGGCCTCGGTCGAGGAGAGCGGGCTCAGCCGTTGAGCTCCAGGGTCTGCGTCGTCTCGGCGCGGACCTCGGCGAGCAGGGCCGGGTCGTCGGCCAGGCGGCGGCCGTAGGACGGGATCGCCTCCTGCAGGAGCGGCCGCCAGCGGTCCACCCGCTCGGGGAAGCAGCGCTCGAGCACGGTGAGCATCGCCGAGACCGCCGTCGAGGCGCCGGGGGAGGCGCCCAGGAGGCCGGCGATGGTGCCCTCGCCGCCGACGACCAGCTCGGTGCCGAACTGGAGGACGCCGCGGCCGGTCTTCGGGTCCTGCTTGATGACCTGGACCCGCTGGCCGGCGGTGATCATCTCCCAGTCCTGCTGCTCGGCCAGCGGCACGAACGCGGTCAGCGTCTCGTGCCGGGCGCTGCGCGACTGGAGCAGCTCGCCGACGAGGTACCGGGTCAGCGCCATCTCGGTGCGCGCCACGCCCAGCATCGACCCCAGGTTGTTCGGCTTGACGCTCAGCGGCAGGTCGAACACCGAGCCGGCCTTGAGGAACTTCGGGGAGAAGCCCGCGTAGGGACCGAACAGCAGCGAGTGGTCCCCGTCGATCAGCCGGAGGTCCAGGTGCGGGACCGACATCGGCGGGGCCCCGACGGCCGCCTGGCCGTAGACCTTCGCCTGGTGCGCCGAGACCAGCTCCAGGGACCGGGTGCGCAGGAACATGCCGCTCACCGGGAAGCCGCCGAAGCCGCGGATCTCCGGGATGCCGGCCTTCTGCAGCAGCGGCAGCGCGCCGCCGCCGGCACCGACGAACACGAAGCGGGTGCGGACGGTGCGCTCCTCGCCGCTGACGGTGTCGCGGACGGTGACCGTCCACCGGCCGTCGGTGCGCCGCTCCGCGGCCGTGACCCGCTGGTTGACGTGCACGTGCACGCCACGGTCCTCGGCGGCGGCGAACAGCAGCCGGGTCAGCGAGCCGAAGTCGACGTCGGTGCCGGCAGTGGCCCGCGTCGCGGCCACCACCTGGTCGGCCGGGCGCCCGGCCATCATCAGCGGCACCCACTCGGCCAGCTCGGCGGCGGCGTCGGTGTACTCCATGCCGGCGAACAGCGGCTGGGCGGCCATGGCCTCGTAGCGGGTCCGCATGTACGTGCGGCCCGCCTCGCCGGTGACGAAGCTGATGTGCGGGACCGGGGTGATGAACTCCTTGGGCGACCCGGTGAGGCCGGCGCGGACCAGGTGCGACCAGAACTGCCGAGACACCTGGAACTGCTCGTTGATGGTGAGGGCCTTGGTGACGTCGACCGTGCCGTCCGGCCCGGCGGGCGTGTAGTTGAGCTCGCAGAGGGCCGCGTGACCGGTCCCGGCGTTGTTCCAGGCGTCGGAGCTCTCCCCGGCGACCCCGGGCCCGGACTCGAAGACGGTGACGCTCCAGTCGGGAGCGACGACACCGAGCAGCGACGCCAGGGTCGCGCTCATGATGCCGCCGCCGACCAGGACTACGTCGGGGTCGGTGGCGGGGGCGAGATCGGTGGACACGACGGCCTTCCGTGCTCGGGGGAGGAGCTGTACCTACCAGGTAACGGCCACTGACAGCCCGAACATGTCACCCGCCGTGGTGAGTTGTGTCGCACGGAGTCATGAGATGGATCACACCTCGTTCGAGTTGCGCCCCGCTCCCGGCGGCGGCCGGAGGGGCCGGCGCCGCGGCTATCGTCGGTCGGGCGGCGGTGACCGGCCGCGACCGGACCGACCGAGGAGCCCTGCTGTCCGAACCCCGTGACGCCCGGCAGGACGGCGCCCCAGCGGTCCCGGCACCGCGGCGTCCGCGCACCCGGCTGCTGCTCCTGCTGGCCGTCGTGGTCCTGGCCCTCGACCTCGGCAGCAAGCTGCTCGTGGTCGCCACGATCGCCCCGGGGGAGGACGTCCGCGTCCTGGGGGGCGTCGTCTACCTGACCCACGCGCGCAACACCGGTGCGGCGTTCTCCTTCGCGGAGGGCTTCACCGTCGTCTTCACGCTGATCGCGGTCGCCGTGGCGGTCGTCATCGTGCGCACCGCGCGCCGGCTGTCCTCGGCCGGCTGGGCGGTGGCTCTGGGGCTGGTCCTCGGCGGGGCGGTGGGCAACCTGGTCGATCGCGTCTTCCGGGCCCCGGGCTTCCTGCGCGGCGGCGTCGTCGACTTCGTCTCCGTCTTCGCGCCCGACGGCCGGGTGTACCCGATCTTCAACGTGGCCGACTCGGCGATCGTGTGCGGCGGCGTCCTCGGGGCCGTGCTGGCCCTGCGCGGCGTCGAGTTCGACGGCTCCCGGTCGGCGCCCGGGCGGGCGGCGCGCGACGCGGGCCCTGCGGGCGACTGACCCGGTCCCCTCCGGGGCGCCGCCCCGGGTTCGCGAGGGGTGGGGAGGAGGGGGGCCCTGCTCTGTCACGATGGAGCCGTGACCAGTCCCGCGGGCCAGCACCGGGCCCTCCCGGTGCCGGACGGGCTGGAGGGCCAGCGGGTCGACCAGGCGCTGTCCCGGCTCTTCGGCCTCTCCCGCAGCGCCGCGGCCGACCTCGCCGACGCCGGCGTGGTGCTGATCGACGGGCGGGTCCGCGGCAAGGGTGACCGGGTGAGCGGCGGGAGCTGGCTGGAGGTCGAGCTGCCCGGGCCGCCCGGGGAGCCGGTCGCCCCCGAACCGGTCTCCGGCCTCACCGTCGTGCACGACGACGACGACATCGTGGTGGTCGACAAGCCGGTGGGCGTCGCGGCGCACCCGAGCCCCGGCTGGGAGGGGCCCACCGTGGTCGGCGGCCTGGCCGCGGCCGGCTACCGCATCTCCACCTCCGGAGCCGCCGAGCGGCAGGGCGTCGTCCACCGGTTGGACGCCGCCACGACCGGGCTCATGGTGGTGGCCAAGAGCGAGCGCGCCTACACCCTGCTCAAGGCGGCGTTCAAGGAGCGCACCGTCGAGAAGGGCTACCACGCGCTGGTCCAGGGCCACCCCGATCCCTCGCGCGGCACGATCGACGCCCCCATCGACCGGCACCCGCGGCACGACTGGAGGTTCGCCGTCGTGCAGGGCGGCCGGCCGTCGGTGACCCACTACGAGGTCATCGAGGCGTTCCCGGCCGCCAGCCTGGTCGACATCGAGTTGGAGACCGGCCGCACGCACCAGATCCGGGTGCACTTCTCCGCCCTGCGCCACCCGTGCGTGGGCGACACGACCTACGGCGCCGACCCGACCCTCGCCGCCCGCCTCGGGGTGGCGCGGCAGTGGCTGCACGCCGTCCGGCTGGGGATCCCGCACCCGGCCGACGGGCGGTGGATGGAGTTCACCAGCCCGTACCCGCCCGACCTCGCCGGCGCGCTGGACGTCCTGCGCGCAGAGGCGTGAACCCGGGCTCCTGATGGACCTGCCCGGGTCTCTGACCGAGTACGGCCCGGCGGCGCTGTCGGCGGTCGTCGTCGCCGGCTACCTGGTGGCCGGCGAGCCCGTGGTCGGGCACGTGCTGCATCGGCGGTTCGAGGGACGGTTGCGCTCCGACGGCGGCGCCCGCCGGTCCTTCTACCGGCGACTGCTGGTCCTGGAGTGGGGGCTGGCGCTCGTCGCGGCCGTCGTGTGGCTCGCCGCGCCGGGTGTGACCGCGGGGGAGGTGGGTCTGCGGTGGCCGCAGTCCCTGCCGGGCCCGCTGTCGGGCGCGGCCGCGGTCCTGGTGGTGGCCTTCGTCGTCCTGTCCACGCGGGCACTGCGCTCGGGCGCGCTGGTCGCGGCTGCGCAGGTGCGCCGGCCGGGGGAGGGGCGGCACGCCGAGCCGCAGGCGCACGCCACGCTGGCGCTGCTGCCACGGACCCGCGCCGAGCGGCGGCTGTTCACCGTCGTCGGGGTCACCGCCGGCGTCTGCGAGGAGTGGCTCTACCGCGGGTTCTTCCTCGCCGTCGTCGCCGCGGTCGCCGGCGGGCTGTCCACCGCCGCGCTGGTCGCCGTCGCCGCCGCCGCGTTCGGCCTGGCGCACGCCTACCAGGGGGTGGCCGGGGTGCTCACCACCGGCGTCCTCGGCGGCGTGCTGGCCGCGCTGTACCTCGACACCGGCTCGCTGCTCCTGCCGGTCGTCCTGCACGTGCTCATCGACCTCCGCTTCCTCCTGGTCCCCGCCAGCGCGCTGCCGGAGAGCAGCCGGTGAGCGGGCCGGATGGCGGGACGGCGCGGGTCGCCACCGCCGAGGACTGGCCCGAGGTGGTGGCCCTGCGCACCCGGGTGTTCGTCGAGGAGCAGGGGGTGCCGGCCGAGATCGAGCAGGACGCCCTCGACGCCGCGGCCGTGCACGCGCTCGTGCGGGACGACGCGGGGTCGGTGGTGGCCACCGGCCGGCTGCTGGCCCGCGGGGGCCGGGCCGTGATCGGCCGGATGGCCGTCGACGCGGCGGCGCGCGGCCGCGGGTACGGCGCCGCCGTCCTGGCCGAGCTGCACCGGCAGGCGGTGCTGCGCGGGCTGCCGGAGGTCGAGCTGCACGCCCAGGTCAGCGCGCGCGGGTTCTACGAGCGGGCCGGCTACACCCCCGTCGGGGACGAGTACGTGGAGGCCGGGATCGTGCACGTCACGATGCGACGCGCCCTCCCCTGACGCGGCCGCGGGGCGGCCGTGACGGATCGGTCCGCCTGTGGCGAGACACCCTTCTGTCGGTGCCCCGGAGTAGACCTCCGTGGTGCGAGGATCGGGTCGTCCCCCGGCCCGCACCCCGGACACAGCACCGCCGGTCTTCCCCGCCGGTCGCCCGCTCCGATCCCCGACGGCCGGGCACGCACGACCTGTGAGGAGCACGCACCCCCGTGAGCAGCACCCCGTCGACCGACTCGTTCGTGCACCTGCACGTCCACACCGAGTACTCGATGCTCGACGGCGCGGCCAAGCTGCCCGAGGTCACCAAGGCCGCGGCGGAGCAGGGCATGCCGGCGCTGGCGATGACCGACCACGGCAACGTCTTCGGCGCCTACGACTTCTACAAGCAGGCCAAGGCGGCCGGCGTGAAGCCGATCATCGGCATGGAGGGCTACTACACCCCCGGGTCGCGGTTCGACCGTGCGCCGTTCGACTTCGGCGACAACCTCATCGACGAGGACGGCGAGGGCGGGTCCTCGCGGGGCAAGGCCGCCTACACCCACATGACGCTGCTGGCCCGCACCACCGAGGGGATGCACAACCTCTTCCGCATCTCCTCCCTGGCCAGCCTCGAGGGTCAGTACCGCAAGCCGCGCTTCGACCGGGACCTGCTGGAGAAGTACGGCAAGGGCCTGATCGCCACCACCGGCTGCCCCTCGGGGGAGGTCAACATGTGGCTGCGGGCGGGCAAGGAGGACCGCGCCCGCCAGGCCGCCGCCGACTTCCAGGACATCTTCGGCAAGGAGAACTTCTACGCCGAGCTGATGGACCACGGGCTGTCCATCGAGAAGAAGACCCGTCCGCAGCTCATGGCCATCGCGGCGGACCTCGGGATCCCGCTGCTGGCCACCAACGACCTGCACTACACGCACAAGGAGGACGCCGAGGCCCACGACGCGCTCCTGTGCATCCAGACCGGGTCGCGGCTCAACGAGCCCAACCGCTTCAAGTTCAACGGCGACGGCTACTACCTGAAGAGCGCCGCGGAGATGCGGGCCCTGTTCCCCGGTGAGCTCGCGGCGGCCTGCGACAACACGCTGCTGGTCGCCGAGCAGTGCGAGGTGTCCTTCACCGAGGGCGCCGACCTCATGCCGCGCTTCCCGCTCCCGCCGGGGGAGGACGAGACCTCCTGGTTCGTCAAGGAGGTCGAGCGCGGCCTGCACAAGCGCTGGCCGAACGGCATCCCCGACCACGTCCGCAAGCAGGCCGACTACGAGGTCGGGATCATCACCCAGATGGGCTTCCCGGGGTACTTCCTCGTGGTCGCCGACTTCATCAACTGGGCCAAGGACAACGGCATCCGCGTCGGCCCGGGCCGCGGGTCGGCCGCCGGGTCGCTGGCCGCCTACGCCATGGGCATCACCGACCTCGACCCGCTGGCGCACGGGCTGATCTTCGAGCGGTTCCTCAACCCCGAGCGCGTCTCCATGCCCGACGTCGACATCGACTTCGACGACCGCCGCCGCGGTGAGGTCATCCAGTACGTCTCGCAGAAGTACGGCGAGGAGCGGGTCAGCCAGATCGTCACCTACGGGACGATCAAGGCCAAGGCCGCCATCAAGGACGCCGCCCGCGTGCTCGACCGGCCCTACTCGGTGGGCGACGAGCTGACCAAGCTGATGCCCCCGGACGTGATGGGCAAGGGCATCCCGCTGTCGGGGGTCTTCGACCCGGCCCACCCCCGCTACAAGGAGGCCTCGGAGTTCCGCGCCCGCTACGAGTCCGACCCGGGCGCGGCCGAGGTGGTCGACCAGGCCCGCAAGCTCGAGGGGCTCAAGCGGCAGTGGGGCGTGCACGCCGCCGGGGTCATCATCGGCCGGTACCCGCTGATCGACAGCATCCCGATCATGCGCCGGGAGAACGACGGCGCGATCATCACGCAGTTCGACTACCCGACCTGCGAGACGCTCGGCCTGCTGAAGATGGACTTCCTGGGCCTGCGCAACCTCACGGTCATCGACGACGCGCTGCGCAACATCGTCGCCAACGGCAAGGAGCCCGTCGACCTCGACGAGATCAGCAAGGACCTCACCGACAAGGCCACCTACGACCTGCTGGCCCGCGGTGACACCCTGGGCGTCTTCCAGTTCGACGGCGGCCCGATGCGGTCGCTGCTGCGGCTCATGCGGCCGGACAACTTCGAGGACATCTCCGCCGTCGGCGCGCTCTACCGGCCCGGCCCGATGGGCGCGAACTCGCACACCAACTACGCGCTGCGCAAGAACGGCCAGCAGGAGATCACGCCGATCCACCCGGAGCTGGCCGAGCCGCTGGAGGACATCCTCGGCACGACCTACGGCCTGATCGTCTACCAGGAGCAGGTCATGGCGATCGCGCAGAAGGTCGCCGGGTACTCCCTCGGCAAGGCCGACCTGCTGCGCCGCGCGATGGGCAAGAAGAAGAAGTCGGTCCTCGACGCGGAGTTCGTCGGCTTCGAGGCCGGCATGAAGGAGCGCGGCTACTCCGACGCGGCGATCAAGACGCTGTGGGACATCCTCGTCCCGTTCGCCGACTACGCCTTCAACAAGGCCCACTCGGCGGCCTACGGCCTGGTGTCGTACTGGACCGCCTACCTCAAGGCGAACTACCCGGCCGAGTACATGGCCGGTCTGCTCACCAGCGTCGGCGACGACAAGGACCGCCGGCCGATCTACCTGGCCGAGTGCCGGCGGATGGGCATCAAGGTGCTCCCTCCCGACGTCAACGAGTCCTCCTGGGACTTCACCGCCGTCGGCACCGACATCCGCTTCGGTCTGGCGTCGGTCCGCAACGTGGGGCACAACGTCGTCGACTCGATCCGCCGGGCCCGCGAGGAGAAGGGCGCGTTCAAGGACTTCGCGGACTTCATGCGCAAGATCGACACGGTGGCCTGCAACAAGAAGGTCATCGAGTCCCTGGCCAAGGCCGGCGCGTTCGACTCCCTCGGCCACTCCCGCCAGGGGATCGTCGCCGTCCACGCCCAGGCCGTCGACTCGGCGATGTCGCTGAAGCGCAAGGAGGCGGAAGGGCAGTTCGACCTGTTCGGCAGCTTCGGCGGCGACGGTGCCGCGGACGACGACCCGTTCGGCGGGGCCCTGGACATCGCCATCCCGACCGCCGACTGGTCCAAGAGCGAGCGGCTGATGTTCGAGCGCGACATGCTCGGCCTGTACGTCTCCGACCACCCGCTGCACGGGGTCGAGCACGTCCTCACCGCGCACGCCGACACCCCGATCGCCGAGATCAACGCCGGCGGTGTGGAGGACGGCGCGAACGTGACGATCGCGGGCATCCTCACGTCGGTCGCCCCCCGCACCAACAAGCAGGGTGCGCCCTGGGCGCTCGCGACGCTGGAGGACCTCGAGTCCGGCATCGAGGTGCTGTTCTTCCCCAAGACCTGGGCCGAGGTCTCGGAGAAGGTCGTCCGCGACCAGATCGTCGTGGTCAAGGGACGGATCAGCCGGCGCGACGACCAGCCCTCGCTGTTCGGCGCCGAGGTGACGATCCCCGAGCTCACGGAGGGCCCGCGCGGACCGGTCATGGTGTCCATGGCCGCGGCTCGCTGCACACCGCCGGTCGTCGAGCGGCTGCGGGAGGTCCTGGGCAGCCACCCGGGCACGACCGAGGTGCAGCTGAAGCTGGTCAACGGCAGCCGGGAGACGGTGCTCCGGCTCGACCAGGGCCTGCGGGTGCGGCCGAGCACCGCCCTGATGGGCGACATCAAGGCGCTGCTCGGCCCGACCAGCGTGGCGCTGCTGTGAGGAGGACCCTCCCGCCCCCCGCCACGCGCAGGCGTCCGGCGGGGCCGTGCGGGAGGGCCGCCGTCCCGGGGCCGGGAGCGGCCGGCCGGCGACCCGGGAAGTGTTTCCCGGCCGTCCGGGGTTGACTGGGGACGTGCACGGTCCCGCAGCTACCGGTCCCGTCGAGCCGCTGGGCGCTCCCCGGCGGGTGCTGCGGGCCGGCGGGCCGCGCTGGCCCGGTGCCGCCGAGCTGCGGGCCGACCTGCGCAGCGCGCTCGGCGTGGCCGGCCTGCTGCTGCTCTGCGGCCTGCCCGCCGGCCTGCTGTGGTGGGCGCTGGCGCCGCGGGCCCGGTTCCAGGTCACCCGGGACGGCCCCGTGCCGATCGGGCGCCCCTCGGCCGAGCTGCTGGTGGCCGACGACGGCGTCTTCACCCTGGTGCTCGCCGGCCTCGGCCTGCTGGCCGGCATCCTCGCCTGGCGGATGCGCCGCCGCCGCGGCGTGGCGGTGCTGCTCGCGCTCGCCGTCGGCGCCCTGCTCGCCGGGGTCCTGGCCTGGCAGCTCGGTGAGCTGCTCGGCGCCGGGCCGACGCGGGCGCAACTGGCCGACGTCGGGACCGAGGTCACCACCGGCCTGCGGCTGAACTCGATCGCGGCGCTGGCCGTCGGTCCCTTCTCCGCCGTGCTGGCCTACGTGCTGGGCACCCTGTTCGCGCCCGCCGAGGACCTCGACCGCCCCGACCCGTCACCCGCCGTGGCCCTGCCGCCGCTGCCGGGCGCACCGGTCCCGGCGCCGCCCCGCGAGGACGTCCGCTTCAGTTGACGCTGCGCGGGCCGGCGAACCGCTGCAGCGGCGCGGGCACCGCGCCCACGGTCTCCAGCAGGGTCAGCTCTCGGCGCAGCAGCCGTGACTCCGCCCGCAGCCGGCGCCGGGTGGCAGACTCGGCCAGCAGCGCCTGGCGGTCCTCGGTGGTCAGCAGGGCCGCCGACGCCACCAGGTAGGACAGCGCCCGCGGGTCCCCGGAGACGGCGTCCAGCAGCGCCTCGGGGTCCGGCTCGTCGTCGGCCTCCCCGGTGAGCCCGGCGACCGCGCCGACGTACTCGGCGAAGAGCTCGCCCACCCCCCGGACCAGCACGTCCAGCGAGCCTCGGGCGACGTCGGACACGAGGTCGTCGAGCGCCGCATCGGGCGCCGGCCCGTCGGTCGGCGCCAGGCCCTCCGTGTCACCGGCGGCCTCCTCGTCGGCCAACCACTCCACCTCCGCCTGCAGGTAGGGCGGGTCCTCGGCGACGACGACGTCGAGCAGCCGGAACCGGTCGCCGCCGACGGTCACGATGCGGAAGCCGCCGTCGGGCTGCGGGCGCACCGCCTGCAGGCGGGCGGTGCAGCCGACGTCGTAGAGCGCCTCCGCGGGAGCCACCTGCTCGACCTCCCAGCCCTGCCGGATGGCGACCACGCCGAAGAACCGGCCGTCGGTGTCGGAGCGGGCCAGCAGGTCGCGCACCAGCCGCCGGTAGCGGAGTTCGAAGACCTGCAGCGGCAGGACCACCCCGGGGAACAGCGGCGTCGAGAGCGGGAACAGCGGGATCACCTCGCCCATGCACCCTCCTCGCCGGCGCTCGTCGGCCGCGCGGCCGGTGTCCCCGCGCCCCGGCCACGAGCTCGTCCGCTCGATCGTGTGCGCCGAGCCTACGGGGGAGCGGCGGGCCCCGGACCGGGCACGACGCCGGTGCGCCCGGGAGCCCCGTCTACCCTGGGGTGTTCCCGTTCCCCGCCTCGGAACCGCCCGGAGGTCCGCCGTGCTCGCCCGCATCGACCTGCGTGGGTCCGCGTTGCCGGGGGTGCGTGAGCTCTCCGCCCTGCTCCCGCGCGCCGCGACCGACATCGACTCGGTCCTGGCGACGGTCCGGCCGCTGTGCGAGGACGTCCGCATCCGCGGCGCCCAGGCGGTCCGTGAGATCACCGCCCGGCTCGACGGTGTCGACCTCGAGGACTTCACCGTCCCCGCCGAGGCCATCGAGCGGGCGCTGGCCGAGATCGACCCCGCCGTCCGGGCTGCGCTGGAGGAGGCGATCACCCGGGTCCGGAAGGTGCACGCCGACCAGCGGCGCACCGACGTCACCACCCAGGTGGTCCGCGGCGGCACGGTGACCGAGCGCTGGGTGCCGGTGCGCCGGGTGGGCCTCTACGTCCCCGGCGGCCTCGCGCCGCTGCTGTCCAGCGTGGTCATGAACGTCGTCCCGGCGCAGATCGCCGGCGTCGAGTCGATCGCCGTCGCCTCCCCGCCGCAGCGCGACCACGGCGGACTGCCCGACCCCGGCGTCCTCGCCGCCTGCGCCCTGCTGGGTGTCACGGAGGTCCACGCCGTCGGCGGTGCCCAGGCGATCGCGGTCTTCGGCTACGGCGCGGGCTCCTGCGAGCCGGTCGACATGGTCACCGGCCCCGGCAACGTCTACGTGACGGCGGCCAAGCGGCTGCTGCGCGGGCTGATCGGCATCGACTCCGAGGCCGGCCCCACCGAGGTCGCGATCCTCGCCGACGACACCGCCGACCCCGCCCACGTGGCCGCCGACCTCATCAGCCAGGCCGAGCACGACCCGCTGGCCGGCGCGGTGCTGGTGACGACCAGCGAGGAGCTGGCCGACGCCGTCCTCGGGCTGGTCCCCGGGCAGGTGGCCGCCACCAAGCACTCCGACCGGATCAGCACGGCGCTGGAGGGCAGCCAGTCCGGCATCGTCCTGGTCGACGACGTGGAGGCGGGCCTGCGGGTGGTCGACGCCTATGCGGCCGAGCACCTGGAGATCCAGACGCGGGACGCCCGCGAGGTGGCCTCGCGGGTGCGCAACGCCGGCGCGGTCTTCGTCGGCGCCTGGTCGCCGGTGTCGCTGGGCGACTACTGCGCCGGCTCCAACCACGTGCTGCCCACCGGCGGCTGCGCGCGGCACTCGAGCGGACTGTCGGTGCAGTCGTTCCTCCGGGGCATCCACGTGGTGGAGTACGACGAGCAGGCCCTCGCCGAGGTGGCCGGGCACATCGACGCCCTCGCCGGCGCCGAGGACCTGCCCGCGCACGCCGCCGCCGTCCGGGTCCGGCAGCGCTGATGACACGTCTCGACGAGCTCCCGCTGCGGCCGGAGCTGCGGGGTCGCACGCCCTACGGCGCCCCCCAGCTGCCGGCCAAGTACCGGCTCAACACCAACGAGAACCCGCACCCGCTGCCGCAGGAGCTGCTGGCCGACCTCGGCGCGGCCCTCGGGCAGGCGGCGCTCGAGCTCAACCGCTACCCCGACCGCGACGCCCTGGACCTGCGCCGCGACCTCGCCGCCTACCTGACCCGCACCGGCGGCCAACGGCTGGACGCCGCGCAGGTGTGGGCGGCCAACGGCAGCAACGAGATCCTCCAGCAGGTGCTGCAGGCCTTCGGCGGCGCGGGCCGGACGGCGCTGGGCTTCACGCCGTCGTACTCGATGCACCCGATCATCTCCGCCGGCACCGGCACCGCCTGGGTCGACGGACGGCGACGGCCGGACTTCACCATCGACCCGGAGGCCGCCGCCGCGCAGGTGCGGGAGGTCGCGCCCGACGTGGTCTTCGTGACCAGCCCGAACAACCCCACCGGCACCGCGGTGGACCTCGCGACGATCGAGGCCCTCCACGACGCGACGTCCGGCGTGGTGGTCGTGGACGAGGCCTACGCCGAGTTCGCCCGCACCGGGACGCCCTCGGCGCTCACCCTGCTCCCGGGCCGGCCGCGGCTGATCGTCAGCCGCACCATGAGCAAGGCCTTCGGCATGGCCGGGCTGCGGCTGGGCTACCTGGCCGCCGACCCCGCCGTCGTCGACGCGCTGCAGCTGGTCCGGTTGCCCTACCACCTCAGCTCGCTGACCCAGGCCGCGGCCCGGACGGCGCTGGCGCACACCGACGCCCTGCTGGCCACCGTGGACGCGGTCAAGGCCGAGCGCGACCGGATCGTCGCGGCGCTGCCCGGCATGGGCCTGACCAGCGTGCCCAGCGACGCCAACTTCGTCCTGTTCGGTCGCTTCGCCGACGCCCCCGCCGCCTGGCAGGCGCTGCTCGACCGCGACGTCCTCGTCCGCGACGTCGGGCTGCCCGGCTGGCTGCGGGTGACCGCCGGTACGCCGGAGGAGACCGAGGCGTTCCTCACCGCGCTGGGTGAGGTCGCGCCCGACCACCGCCTGGGAGACTGACCGCCATGAGTCGCACCGCACGCGTCGAGCGCGAGACCAGCGAGACCAAGCTGGTCGTCGAGCTCGACCTCGACGGCACCGGGACGAGCTCGATCAGCACCGGGGTCGGGTTCTACGACCACATGCTGACCGCGTTGTCGAAGCACAGCGGCATCGACCTCACCGTCCGGGCCGACGGCGACCTGCACATCGACGCCCACCACACGGTGGAGGACGTCGCCATCGCGCTGGGCCAGGCCTTCGCGCAGGCGCTCGGTGACAAGAAGGGCATCACCCGCTACGGCGACGCCACGATCCCCATGGACGAGGTGCTCGCCCAGGCGGCGGTCGACCTCTCCGGCCGGCCGTACTTCGTGCACGCCGAGCCCGAGGACATGACGCCGATGATCGGGCCGGACTACCCGACCAGCCTGACCAAGCACGTGCTGGAGTCCTTCGCGTTCAACGCGCGGATCAGCCTGCACGTGCGGGTGCTCTACGCCGGCCGCGACGCCCACCACATCGTCGAGGGCCAGTTCAAGGCGCTGGCCCGGGCGCTGCGGGCGGCCGTCGCCCTCGACCCCCGGGTCACCGACGTCCCCTCGACCAAGGGCGCTCTCTAGGTGACCCCGGGCCGGTTCCCCGCATGACCTTCGCCGTCCTGCTGCTCGTCCTGGGCGGCTTCCTGCTCGGGGGGGCCTGGAGCATCTGGAAGGCCGACTCCGACACCCGCGGCCGCACCGGTCCGCAGGTGTTCTTCGCCGTGGTCCTGCTGGCGGCGGCCCTGCTGGCGACGGCGTCCGGCATCCTCCGGATGGTCTAGCGGCGGGCGGTCGCTCCCGCGGCCGCGCCGACCGCTGCCGCTCCGGTCGCAGCCGCGATCCCGGGGACCCGGTGGCGGGGGAGGGACCGGGCCGCCGTGGCACCCAGCCCCCAGACGACCGCGGCCGGGTACCCCGCCGACACGGGCACGCGGCTCGTCACGGCCGCGGCGGCGCCGGCGACCAGGGCGAGGACGGCGACCGCCCAGGCGTCCCGGCCGCGCGGGCGGGCGTCGACCCCCTCGGCGAGGAGCACCTCGGTGGCGCCGGCGGCGGAGGCCACCGTGACCCAGCCGGTGAACAGCACCAGCGGTGCGCGCACGGTCCAGCGGTCGACCGCCGAGACCGCCTCGGCGGTGCCGGCCGGGCGGGCGCGACCGTAGGCGGTCGCCGCGCCGGCCACGGTCGCCGCGATCGCGGGCAGCCGGCGGCGCTGCCGGCCCGGCAGGCGGACCCACGCGCCGGCCGCGGCGTTGGCCAGCGCGACCGGCCACCCCTCGCGCCGCAGCAGGGGATCGCTGCGGCGCGAGGGGCGCAGCGTCTGCACTGCGTAGGCGAGGGTCCCCGCGTGGACCGGTCCCCAGATCCCGAATGCCCAGTCGGCGGGCAGCACCGGGCTCGGGCTCTCGTCGGAGTCGCCGTGGTCCTCGGTCACGCCGCCCACCAGCCCGCCGACCACCGCGGCGAGCACCGCGCCCTGACGGAGGCCGTCCCGGTCCACGCCACCTCCGCCTCTCGGGTGTCCCCAGCGTGACCCCCGTCGCCCGTGCCGGCCAGCGGGAACACCGGGCGGTCCGGCCGACGCTCCCTACTACCGTGAGCGCTGTGAAGAAGGTCGTCGTCCTCGACCACGGGTCGGGCAACCTGCGCTCGGCGGAGCGGGCGCTGACCCGCGTCGGCGCCGACGTCACCGTGACCGGCGACCCGCAGGCGGCCCTCGAGGCCGACGGGCTCGTCGTCCCCGGCGTGGGCGCCTTCGCCGCGTGCATGGCCGGGCTGCGCGCCGTCGACGGCCCGCGGGTGATCGGCCGCCGGCTCGCGGGCGGCCGCCCGGTGCTCGGCGTCTGCGTCGGCATGCAGGTCCTCTTCGAGCGCGGCGTGGAGCACGGTCAGGACGCCGAGGGGTGCGGGGAGTGGCCCGGCGTCGTCGAGCAGCTCCAAGCCCCGGTGCTGCCGCACATGGGCTGGAACACCGTCCAGGCGCCGGAGCACAGCGTCCTGTTCGCCGGGCTCGAGGACCAGCGCTTCTACTTCGTGCACTCCTACGGGGTGCGCGACTTCCCGCTGGGCGCCGACGGTGCGCCGTCCCCGCTGGCCCCGCCGCTGGTCACCTGGGCCGAGCACGGCGACCGGTTCGTCGCAGGCGTGGAGAACGGCGCCCTCTCGGCCACCCAGTTCCACCCCGAGAAGAGCGGCGACGCCGGCGCGCAGCTGCTGACCAACTGGCTGCAGACGCTGTGACACCGCGGTCCTCCCGGACCGCGGGAGCCCCCCGCCCCGCCTAGCTGCGCAGGTAGGACGCGCCGTTGACGTCGATGATCGTGCCGGTGGAGAACCGCGCGTCGGGGGAGGCCAGCCACAGCACGGCCGAGGCGACCTCCTCGGGCCGGGCCACCCGGCCGTAGGGCGACTGCGCCCGGACGGCGTCCCCGCCGGGCCCGTCGAGCACCTCGCGGGCCATCTCGGTCTGCACGAAGCCGGGCGCGACGGTGCCCACCGCGATGCCGTGCGGCGCCAGCGCGAGGGCCATGGACTGGCCGAAGGCGTTGAGCCCGGCCTTGGCGGCGCCGTAGGCGGGGGTGTCGGGCTCGCCGCGGAAGGCGCCGCGGCTGGAGACGTTCACCACCGCGCCGCCGCCGGCGGCCCGCAGGTGCGGAACCGCCCGGAAGGTCGCGTTGGCCGCGCCGACGAGGTTGACCGCGAGGGTCCGCGACCACGCCGCCTGCCACTGCTCGTAGGACGTCGACAGCGGCGGGTGCGCGGTGAACACCCCGGCGTTGTTGACCAGCACCCGCAGCCCACCGAGGGCCGCGGCGGCCTCGTCGACCATCCGGCCCACCGCGTCGGCGTCGGCGAGGTCGGCCTGCACCAGCACGTGCCCGTCCCCGGGGAGCTCGGCCAGCACCTGCTCGGCGCGCTCGCGGGAACTGCCCCAGTGCACGGCCACGCGGTCCCCGCGGGCGGCGAAGGCGTGCGCGATGGCCCGCCCGATGCCGCGGGAACCGCCGGTGACCAGGACCGGCCGGGACTCGTCGTCGTCTGCCACGCCGGGCAGTCAACCAGGCGGGGTCCTCACCACCGGCCGCGGTGCACGACCTCCTCGACGCCGCGGCGGCCCCGGCGCAGGGACGGCGACCGGCGGTCCTCGCCGCCCGGGTAGCCGACCGACACGCAGCCCACCGGCCGGTGGTCCGCGGGCACCCCGAAGGTCGCGCGGAAGGCGTCCACCCGCTCGGCGGGCACGCCGAAGAAGCAGGCGCCCAGCCCCTCGTCGACGGCGGTCAGCAGCACCAGCAGCGCGGCCATGCCGGTGTCGACGTCCCAGTAGGGGACCGGCCAGCGCGACTCGTCCCGGTCGGTCCAGCCCTTGTCCGGCTCGGCGTAGCGGTCGAGGTAGGCGGTCTTGCACGACAGCGGCACGATCAGCAGCGGGGCCCGCCGCATCCGGGTCAGCCAGGAGTCAGGGGCGCCGGGCGACGTGGTCACCGACCAGAACAGCTCGCGGTCGGCAGCGTCCTCCAGGACCAGGAACGCCCAGCCCTGGCTGAACCCGGCCGACGGCGCGCGGATCGCGTGCTCGAGCAGCCGCTCGCGCACCTCCGGGGGCACCGGGCGGTCGGGGTCGTAGTCGCGCACCATCCGGCGCCGGCGGACGACGTTCGCGAACTCCACGGCGGCCACCCTGCCACCCGGCCCGCGCGCGGGGACCGGCGCTCAGGGACGACGGCGGACGGCCGGCTCCGCGGAGGGGGCGCCGAGGGCGCGGGAGATGCCGCGGGCGGTGGCGTTGAGCACCGGGACCAGCGTCTGCGGCTGCGCCGTCCCCGCCGCCACGGTGACCCCCAGCGCGGCGACCACCTCGTCCCCGGCTCCGCGCACCGGCACCGCGACGGCCAGGGCCGGGGACTCGGCGGTCAGCTGGTTCTCCGCGACCGCGACGCCGGTGCGGCGGACCTCGGCGAGCGTGCGGCGCAGCGCGGCGGGGTCGACGATCGTCTGCGGGGTGAAGCGCCGCAGCGGACCGCTGAGCACCTGCTCCTGCACCTGCGGGCCGGCGAAGGCCAGCAGCACCTGACCGGTGCCCGTGGCGTGCAGCGGCCACCGCCCGCCGATGCGGCTCATCAGCCGGACCGCTCCCCGCGCCCGCAGCGCCTCCACGTAGACCACGTCGGACCCGTCGCGCACCCCGAGGACGACGTTGGCGCGGGTGGCCTGGTGGAGGTCGTCGACGTAGGGCACGGCCAGCTCCCGCAGCTGCAACCCGTGCGGGGCCAGGGCGCCGAGCTCCAGGAGCCGCAGCCCGATCCCGTAGCGGCCGTCGGGCCCCCGCTCCAGCGCTCCCCACGCCCGGAGCTCGCCCACCAGGCGGTGCGTCGTCGACAGGGCCAGCCCCGACCGCCGGCTGATCTCGCTGAGCGTCAGGGTCGGGTGGGCCGGGCCGAACGCGTCCAGGACGGCCAGCACGCGGCCGGCCGCCGTCGCCGACGCGGTGCCCCGTACGGCTCCGCGCCCGGGGGTCTCCCCGTCCGCGGTCCGGCCGGCGCGCAGCTGTGTGGTCATGGGTCGAGCATCTCCTGCCGGCGCGCCGCTCAGCTGCGGAGGTCCTCGGTGTAGGGGGCGGCGGTGCGCTCGCGGACGACCTCGGGGGCGACGCCCGGGGCGCACTCGACCAGCCGCAGGGTGCCGTCGACGACGTGGAAGACGGCCAGGTCGGTGTAGATCCGCGTGACGCAGCGCTTGCCGGTCAGCGGGAAGGTGCACTCGGGCACGATCTTGGGCCGGCCCGCGCGGTCGACGTGCTCCATCGCGACCCACACCTGCGGCGTGCCCGCGACGAGGTCCATCGCGCCGCCGACGGCGGGGTTCCTGCCCGGCACGTACCAGTTGGCGAGGTCGCCGGCGGCCGACACCTGCAGCGCGCCGAGGATGGTGCAGTCCAGGTGGCCGCCGCGGATGATCGCGAACGACAGCGCCGAGTCGGTGATGGCCGCGCCGCTGGTGAGGGTGATCGGCTGCTTGCCGGCGTCGGTGAGGTCGGGGTCCTCCTCGCCGGGGGCGGCCTCGGCGCCGATGCCCAGGACGCCGTTCTCCGCGTGCAGGACGACCTCCTTGTCCTCGGGGAGGAAGCGGGGGACCAGCAGCGGGATGCCGACACCGAGGTTGACGACGTAGCCGTCCTGGAGGTCCTCGGCCAGCCGCTGCGCGATGCCCTCGCGCGTGCGCCCGGCCACGGGGGCCGGGGCGGGGACGGTACCGGTCATCAGGAGGCCTCCCTCGTCGTCGCGGCGGCCGGTTCGTCGACGGCCGGGGCCTTGCCCGTGGAGAGCACGACGTCGTCCACGAACACGCCGGGCAGGTGGACGTCGTCGGGGTGGAGCTCGTCGACCTCGACGAGGTGCTCGACCTCGGCGAACGTCGTCCTCCCGGACATACCCGCCATCGGGTTGAAGTTGCGGGCCGACAGGCGGAACCGCAGGTTCCCCTTGCGGTC
Source organism: Geodermatophilus sp. SYSU D00697 (assembly GCF_054050175.1). Lineage (NCBI taxonomy): Bacteria > Bacillati > Actinomycetota > Actinomycetes > Geodermatophilales > Geodermatophilaceae > Geodermatophilus > Geodermatophilus sp. SYSU D00697. The sequence goes on along the minus strand of NZ_JBJGYV010000029.1, from coordinate 31,633 downwards.
GCCCCGGTGCGCCTTGACGAACCCGAAGTCGGCGACGATGCCCTCCTCGAGGACGTGCTCGCGACCGTTGATCAGCCGGGTCTCCTTGGCCGGCACGTGCTCGGCGACGCCGCCGTCGGGGGAGTAGCGCAGCGTGAAGGAGCCGTCGGAGAGCATCGTGCCCGCGCCCGAGGGCGTGAAGAACGCGGGGATGCCGGCGCCACCGGCGCGCAGCCGCTCGGCGAGGGTGCCCTGCGGGATGAGCTCGAGCTCGACCTTGCCGGCGAAGTACTCGTCGTAGAACTCCTGCAGGATCGGGAAGGACGCCGTGACCCGGCGCAGCCGGCCCTCGTGCAGCAGCCGCCCGACCCCGGTGAAGTCGTGGCCGACGTTGTTGACGTAGACGTGCAGGTCGCGCTTGTCCAGCGCGCACAGGGCGTCGAGCAGCCCGTCGGGGCGGCCGGAGCTGCCGAAGCCGCCCACCGCGATGGAGGCACCCGAGGGCACGGCGTCCACCACGGACAGGACGTCCTCGCGGTACTTGTCGATCACGGGCGGTCCTCTCCGGGGACGGGGTCCGCTGAGTCCAGCAAGCCGTGCCCCGCCCGAGCAGCGCCCCTTCCGCCTGACGGAAGGGTCGGCGCCGCCCGTCGGGCCGCGCCGAACCGTCGGTGGGCGGGTGCAGGGTGCGCTCGTGGACCACACCCCTCCCGACCTGTCCGCCACCGTCGCCCTCGTCGCCGGCGCCACCCGCGGTGCCGGACGGGGGACGGCCGTCGCCCTGGGCGCGGCCGGGGCCACGGTCTGGTGCACCGGGCGCAGCACCGCCGGACGCCGCTCGGAGTACGACCGGCCCGAGACGATCGAGGAGACCGCCGAGCTGGTCACCGCCGCCGGTGGCCGCGGCATCCCGGTCGTCTGCGACCACCTCGACCCGGCGCAGGTGGCCGCACTCGTGGAGCGCATGGACGCCGAGTCCGGCCGTCTCGACGTCCTGGTCAACGACGTCTGGGGCGGCGAGACGCTGTTCGAGTGGGACGTGCCGCTGTGGGAGCACGACCTCGACCGTGGCCTGCGGCTGCTCCGGCTGGGCGTGGAGACCCACCTGGTCACCAGCGCGCTCGCGCTCCCGCTGCTCGTCCGCCGGCCCGGTGGTCTGGTCGTGGAGATGACCGACGGGACGGCGGAGTACAACGCGCGCACGTTCCGGGTGAACGCCTTCTACGACCTGGCCAAGTGGTCGGTGCTGCGGCTGGCGTTCGCCCAGGCGCACGACCTGCGGCCCCACGGCGGGACGGCGGTGGCGCTCACCCCCGGCTGGCTGCGCTCGGAGATGATGCTCGACGGGTTCGGCGTGACCGAGGCGACCTGGCGCGACGCCACCGCCGAGCACCCGCACTTCTGCATCTCGGAGAGCCCCGCCTTCGTCGGCCGGGCGGTCGCCGCGCTCGCCGCCGACCCCGACCGCGCCCGGTGGTCGGGCCGGTCGACCTCCAGCGGCGAGCTGTCCCGGGTCTACGGCTTCCCCGACGTCGACGGCACGCGGCCCGACGCGTGGCGCTACGTCGTCGAGGTGCAGGACGCCGGCCGCCCCGCCGGTGACGCGGGCTACAGATGACGCCTCACTAACCTGGGAGCGTGCCCAAGCTGCAGCTGCTCCCCGCCGTCGACGTCGCCGACGGCCAGGCCGTCCGTCTCGTGCAGGGGGAGGCCGGCAGCGAGACCGGGTACGGGGAGCCGCTGGAGGCCGCGCTGCAGTGGCAGCGGGACGGCGCGGAGTGGGTGCACCTGGTCGACCTCGACGCCGCCTTCGGCCGCGGCAGCAACCGCGAGCTGCTCGCCCGGGTCGTCGGGGAGCTCGACGTCGACGTCGAGCTCTCGGGGGGCATCCGGGACGACGAGTCGCTCGCCGCCGCCCTGGCCACCGGCTGCCGCCGGGTCAACCTCGGCACCGCCGCGCTGGAGTCGCCCGAGTGGTGTGCCCGCGCCATCGCCGAGCACGGCGACCGGATCGCCGTCGGCCTCGACGTGCGCGGCACCCGGCTGGCCGCCCGCGGCTGGACCCGCGAGGGCGGTGAGCTCTACGAGACCCTCGCCCGCCTCGACGCCGAGGGCTGCGCCCGCTACGTCGTCACCGACATCACCAAGGACGGCACGCTGCGCGGCCCCAACCTCAAGCTGCTGCGCGAGGTGTGCGCCGCGACGCCGCGTCCGGTGGTCGCCTCCGGCGGGGTCAGCTCGCTCGACGACGTCCGCGCGCTGGCCGGCCTGACCGCGGTCGGCGTCGAGGGCGCGATCGTCGGCAAGGCCCTCTACGCCGGCGCGTTCACCCTGCCCGAGGCGCTGCGGGTCACCGAGGAGCTGGCATGAGCCTCCTCCGGTTCGGCTCCGACGCCCCGTGGGAGGCGGTGGTCGGCTACAGCCGGGTCGTCGTCCACGGCGACATGGCCTGGGTGAGCGGGACGACCGCGACCGTCGACGGCGCCGTGGTCCACCCCGGGAACGCCGCCGGGCAGACCCGCCAGGCGCTGGCCAACCTCGCCGACGCCCTCGAGCGCGCCGGGTTCACCGTCGCCGACGTCGTCCGCACCCGCATGTACGTCACCGACATCTCCCGCTGGGAGGAGGTCGGCCGCGCCCACGGTGAGGTGTTCGGCGACATCCGGCCGGCGACCTCGATGGTGCAGGTGGCCGCCCTGATCGACCCCGCGATGCTGGTCGAGATCGAGGCCGACGCCGTCCGGAGGGCGGGCGCGTGAGTCTCGCGGTGCGCGTCATCCCGTGCCTGGACGTCGACGCCGGCCGGGTGGTCAAGGGTGTCAACTTCGTCGACCTGCGCGACGCCGGCGACCCGGTCGAGATGGCGCGGGTCTACGACGCGGAGGGCGCCGACGAGCTGACCTTCCTCGACATCACGGCCAGCTCCGGGGACCGGGAGACCACCTACGACGTCGTCCGCCGGACGGCGGAGAGCGTGTTCATCCCGCTGACCGTCGGCGGCGGGGTGCGCAGCGTGGAGGACGTCGACCGGCTGCTGCGGGCCGGTGCGGACAAGGTCGCGGTCAACACCGCGGCCGTCGCCCGCCCCGAGGTGATCAGCGAGATCACCGACCGGTTCGGCAACCAGGTGCTGGTGCTCTCCCTCGACGCCCGCCGCTGCCGCGACGGCGCGCGGACCGACTCCGGCTTCGAGATCACCACGCACGGCGGGCGCCGCGGCACGGGCCGGGACGCCGTCGAGTGGGTCGTGCAGGCCGCCGAGCTCGGCGTCGGCGAGGTGCTGCTCAACTCCATGGACGCCGACGGCACCCAGGCCGGCTTCGACCTCGAGCTGATCCGGGCGGTGCGCCGCGAGGTCACCGTGCCGCTGATCGCCAGCGGGGGAGCGGGCGAGCCGGAGCACTTCCCACCCGCCGTCGAGGCCGGTGCCGACGCTGTCCTCGCCGCCAGCGTCTTCCACTTCGGCAAGCTGCGGATCGGCGAGGTCAAGGCCGCGCTCCACGACGCCGGCGTCCCGGTCCGGCGGGAGAGCGACACCCCGCTGCGCTGACCGGGTCGCGTCCCCACGGGTCCACCCCGGGCTCAGGTCACCTCGACGCGGGCGACGTCCTCCCGGCCCGCGGCCCACAGCAACAGCTCCAGCGGTTCGCCGGCCACCGTGGTCCCCCCGGCGCCGGCCCGGTGCTCGGCGCCGGTGTCGGTGCGCCGGAGCACCACCCCGCCGGGCCGGCGGCGCGAGAAGAAGGTCGCCGCGCGCCACAGCTGGTCGGCGTCGCTCCGCGGCAGGGAGCGCGGGGCCCAGCCCGGCTGCGCCCGCCGGACGTCCTCGTGGTGGATGGCGAACTCGGCGGTGTTGACGGCGTCGCCCACGACCGGCCAGCCCATCGGCGACCACCCCGGCGCCCCGGCCCGGACCCGCGCCACCAGCTCGGGGTAGGGGGTCGAGGCCCGCACCCGGTCCTCCAGCCGGTGCGACCAGGCGGTCAGGGGCCGGGCGACCCCGAGCTGCTCCACGCCGAAGCCGGGGAGGGCGTCGGGGCGCCGGTCACGCACCACCAGGTGCGCGGCCAGGTGCCCGGTGGTCCACCCCGCGCAGCAGGTCGGCGCGTCCGGTCCGAGCTCCTCGAGGAGGTCGGCGAGGGCGGCGCGCTCGCGGGCGGCCAGCGGCCGGGAAGAGGCGGTCACCGTCCGGGGTTACCGGTCAGGCGGGTCCGGGAAACCGGAGGTGGCCGTTAGCGACTCTAAGTAGCATCGAGGTCACCGCCCCGCCGCCGAGAAGAGGAGAGCTGTGCCCCGCCGCCGAGACGCCGTGGTCCGGCGAGGGATGCGCCACGTCGGGCGCGCGATCGCCGAGCAGCCCGGCATGTTCACGCTGGCCTTCCTGGCCAGCAGCCTCTACGGCGGCATGACCGTCGCCAGCGCCTACGTCATCGGCGAGGTCGCCGAGCGGGTGGTCCTCCCCGCCTTCGCCGACGGCGCGACCACCGCGGCCGCGCTCACCCTCGCCTCGGTCGCCATCCTCGCCGTCGCCGTCCTCAAGATCCTCGGCATCCTCGGCCGGCGGCTGTTCGCCGGGATCATGGGCTACCGGCTGCAGGCCGACTACCGCCGCCGGGTCACCGGCCAGTACCTGCGGCTGCCGCTGTCGTGGCACCAGCGCCACCCGACCGGCCAGCTCCTGTCCAACGCCAACTCCGACGTCGAGGCCGCCTGGTTCTTCGTCGCGCCGCTGCCCTTCGCCTGCGGCGCGGTCGTGATGATCGGGATCACCGTCGTCGCGCTCGTGGCCACCGACCCGTGGCTGGCGCTGGTCGGCCTGGTCGTCTTCCCGCTGGTCTTCGCGGCCAACGCCGTCTACTCGCAGGTGATGAGCCCGCGGATGGCCCGGGCCCAGCAGCTGCGCGCCGAGGTCAGCGAGATCGCGCACGAGAGCTTCGACGCCGCCCTGGTGGTCAAGACCCTGGGCCGGGAGGACGTCGAGACCGCCCGCTTCACCGCCCGCGCCGAGGAGTTGCGCGACGGGCTGGTCGCCGTCGGGCGGGTGCGCGGGCTGTTCGACCCGCTCATGGAGGCCCTGCCCAACCTGGGCACCCTCGCGGTGCTGCTCATCGGCGCCGGGCGGGTGGCCGACGGCGCCGCCGACGCCGGGGAGCTGGTCTCCATCGCCTACCTGTTCACCCTGCTCGCGCTGCCGATCCGCGCGATCGGCTGGGTGCTCGCGGACCTGCCGCGCGCGCTGGCCGGCTTCGACCGGGTGACCCCGGTCCTGGACGCCACCGGGGAGACCCCGCACGGGGACGACCCCGCCCCGGCCGGTGCGGGCGGCGCGGCCCTGGCGCTGCGGGACGTCGGGTTCGGCTTCGACGGCGCCGAGCGGCCCACCCTCTCGGGCATCACGTTCGACGTGGCGGCCGGCAGCACGGTCGCCGTCGTCGGGCCGACCGGGTCGGGCAAGTCGACGCTCGCCGGCCTGCTGGTGCGGCTGGTCGACCCCGGATCCGGCGCCGTCCTGCTCGACGGGGTGGACCTGCGCGCCCTGCGCGAGGGGGAGGTCTGCGCCGCGGCGGCGTTCGTGCCGCAGGGCACCTTCCTGTTCGACGACACCGTCCGCGGCAACGTCACCCTCGGCGCCGACCTGACCGACGACGAGGTCGAGGCGGCGCTGCGGGTGGCCGCCGCCGAGGACTTCGTGCGGCGGCTGCCCGACGGGCTCGACACCCGGGTCGGCGAGCGCGGCGCGACCCTGTCCGGTGGGCAGCGGCAGCGGATCGCGCTGGCCCGCGCGGTGGTCCGCCGGCCCCGCCTGCTCGTCCTCGACGACGCCACCAGTGCGGTCGACCCGGCCGTGGAGGCCCGCATCCTCGACGCGCTGCGCGCCGCCGACCGGCCCTCCACCGTGGTGGTGGTCGCCTACCGGCAGGCCACGATCGCGCTGGCCGACGAGGTCGTCTGGCTGGAGAACGGCCGGGTGCTCGCCCGCGGCAGCCACGAGGAGCTGCTCGCGTCGGTGCCGGGCTACGCCGCGCTGGTGCGCGCCTACGCGCAGACGGAGGTGGCGGCATGAGCACCGTCGTCGCCGAGCACCGCGAGGAGGGCGCGTTCGCGACCCTGCGCCGGGGCCTGCGGATGATGCCCGAGTTCCGCCGCGGGCTGCCGGCCACCTTCGCCCTCGCGCTGGTCGCCACGGCCGGGCGGGTGGTCGTGCCGATCGCCGTCCAGCAGGTGATCGACCGCGGCCTGTCCGGCCCCGGCGGCCCGGACCTCGACCTGGTGCGCGACCTGGTGCTGGTCTGCGCCGCCGTCGTGCTGGTCACCGCCGTCGCGGTCTACCGGATGAACGTCCGGCTGTTCCGGACGACGGAGACCGCGCTGGCCGGGCTGCGGGCGCGGGCCTTCCGCCACGTCCACGACCTCTCCGTCCTGCACCAGCAGGGGCAGCGGCGCGGATCGCTGGTCTCCCGGGTCACCAGCGACGTCGACCAGCTCTCCACGTTCATGCAGTGGGGCGGTGTGCTCGGCGTGGTCAGCCTGGGCCAGCTGCTGGTCGCGACCGTCGTCATGGCCGTCTACTCCTGGCAGCTCACGCTGCTGGTGCTGGTCTGCTTCGTGCCGCTGGGCTTCGCCGTCCGCTTCTTCGCCAAGCGCCTGGCCGTGGTCTACGGCGTGGTCCGCGAGCGGGTCGGCGACGTGCTGGCCGCCGTCTCCGAGTCGGTCGTCGGCGCCCCGACCGTGCGGGCCTACGGCATCCGCCACCGCACCGCCGCCCGCATCGACCGCGCCATCGCCCGGCACTACCGCGCCCAGGTCCGCGCGCAGCAGACCACCGCCGCGGTGTTCGTCACCGGCGAGTTCGTCGCCGCGGTCGCCAACGCCGCCGTGGTCGTCGTCGGCGTCCTGCTCGGCATCGGCGGCAACCTGACCGCCGGCACGCTGGTGGCCTTCCTGTTCCTGGTGACCTTGTTCGTGGCGCCGGTGCAGACGGCCAGCGAGGTGCTCAACGAGGCGCAGAACGCGGTCGCCGGGTTCCGCCGCGTCCTCGACGTGCTCGAGACCGAGCCCGACGTCCGCGACCCCGCGGTGGACGACCCGGAGGGCGCCCGGCTGCTGCCGCCGGGGCCGCTCGGCGTGCGCTTCGAGCACGTCACCTTCCGCTACGCGCCGGAGGCGCGCCCCGCGCTCGACGACGTCGACCTGGCGATCGCCCCGCGTCGCCGGGTGGCGATCGTGGGGGAGACCGGCTCGGGGAAGACGACCTTCGCCAAGCTGGTCACCCGGCTGATGGACCCGACCGAGGGCCGGGTGCTGCTGGGCGGCGTCCCCCTGGACGAGGTCTCGTTCGCCTCGCTGCGGCAGCGGGTGGTCATGGTGCCGCAGGACGGGTTCCTGTTCGACGCGACCGTCGCCGACAACGTGCGCTACGGCCGGCCCGGCCTGTCCGACGACGACGTGCGGGCCGCCCTGGGCGAGCTGGGCCTGGGCGACTGGGTCTCGGGCCTGCCCGGCGGGGTGGCGACGCCGGTCGGGCAGCGGGGGGAGTCGCTGTCGGCCGGCGAGCGGCAGCTGGTCGCCGTCGCCCGCGCCTACGTCGCCGACCCCGACCTGCTGGTCCTCGACGAGGCCACCAGTGCCGTGGACCCGGCCACCGAGCGGCGGCTCACCTACGCCCTCGACACCCTCACCGAGGGCCGGACGACGCTCACGATCGCGCACCGGCTGTCCACCGCCGAGCGGGCCGACGAGGTGCTGGTGGTCGACGCCGGCCGGGTGGTCCAGCGCGGTACGCACGCCGAGCTGGTCGACGCCGAGGGCCCCTACGCCCGGCTGCACGCCTCCTGGCGGCGTTCGTCGGCCGGGGAGCCGCAGCCGGCCGGCTGAGGTCGCGGCCGCCGGGTCACCGGGACCGGCCGCGGCGTCCTAGCCTGCGCAGCGTGTCCTCCCATCCCGCCCGGGCGGGCGCCGTCCCTCCCGCGGACCCGCGGACGCCCGGGCTCGCCCTCGCCGCCGGCGTCCTCGGCATCCTCGGGGCGGTGCCGCTGCTCTTCGTCGCCGTGTTCGCCGTCGCGCTGGGCGGGCTGTCGGCCGACAGCGGTCCCGACCCGTGGACCTACCTGCTCCTGCTCGCCCCGGTCGCCCAGCTGGCCGGCGCGCTGTGGCTGCTGCTGCGCCGGGGCTGGCTGCCGCTGGTGCTGTCGGTCCTGCCGGTGGCCGTGCTCACCGGCGCGGTCGTCGTGGCCGCGGCCCGGGAGGACACCGGGAGCCCGGCGTGGCCGCTGTTGCTGGTGGCCCTGCCCGTGCTGGCGGCGGCGCTGGCGCTCACGCCGCGGGTCCGCCGGTGGACCGCCGGCCGGCCCCGGCGCGCCTCTGCGGCGCCGGGCTGACGCCCGGCTCCCCGTCCTAGGCTCCGGGCATGGCGTCGTCCTCCTCGCGCAGCCGGGCGGCGGTCCGGCGCTCGCCCCGCCCGGCCCCGCGGCCCGCGCCGGTCCCGACGTCGGCGGTGCCGGTGGAGCGCCCGCTGCTCGCACCCTTCGCCGCCGTGTTCGGGCTGCTGGTGGCCGCCGAGGACGTCTACCTGTCCTACCTGCTGTGGGCCCCCGACCGCGGCCGGCACTGGTACGTGCTGCCGCCGCTGGTGCTCGCGGTCTGGGCGGTCGTCGGCGCGGCGGCGGTCTGGCTCGGGTGGAGGCGCGGCTGGCTGGTCCTCGCCGGCGCTGCGGTGCTGCCGCTGCTGGCGCTGATCGGCCTCGTCGTCCTCTTCGGGCTCCTCGGCGGCGGCTCGGCGATGTGGTGGGCGGTGCTGCTGCTGGTCGGCCCGATCGGCTGTCTGGTGCTGACCCTCCGCCGCCCGATCCGGGAGTGGACCCGCCCCGGCCGGGCGACGCGACCGCCCGAGCGGCCGCGTCGGGCAGCCCCCGCCCGCTAGCGTGCCGACCGTGTCGCAGACGGACGTCGTGGTGGTGGGGGCGGGGCTGGCCGGGCTGGTCGCGACCGCGGAGCTGGCCGACGCGGGCACGCGGGTGGTGCTGCTGGAGCAGGAGCCGGAGGCCTCCTTCGGCGGCCAGGCCTGGTGGTCCTTCGGCGGGCTGTTCCTCGTCGACTCCCCGGAGCAGCGCCGGCTGCGCGTCCGCGACTCCCTCGAGCTCGCCCGCCAGGACTGGTTCGGCACCGCCGCCTTCGACCGCGAGGAGGACCATTGGCCGCGCCGGTGGGCTGAGGCCTACCTGCAGTTCGCCGCGGGGGAGAAGCGGGCGTGGCTGCGGGAGCAGGGCGTGCGGTTCTTCCCCGTGGTCGGCTGGGCCGAGCGGGGCGGCTACACGGCCACGGGTCACGGCAACTCGGTGCCCCGCTTCCACATCGTCTGGGGCACCGGCCCCGGCATCGTGGAGCCCTTCGCCCGACGGGTGCGCGCCGCGGTGCAGCGGGGGCTGGTCGAGCTGCGGTTCCGCCACCGGGTCGACGAGCTGGTCGTCACCGACGGGGCGGTCACCGGGGTCCGCGGCGCGGTCCTCGAGCCCAGCGACGTGGCCCGCGGCGAGGCCAGCTCACGCGCTGAGATGGCGCCCTTCGAGCTCACCGCGCAGGCCGTCGTCGTCACCTCCGGCGGCATCGGCGGCAACTCCGACCTGGTCCGCCAGAACTGGCCGGCCCGGCTCGGCCCCGCGCCCCGGCGGCTGCTCTGCGGCGTTCCGGCGCACGTCGACGGCCGGATGCTGCTGGCCGCCGAGGCCGCGGGCGCCCACCTGGTCAACCGCGACCGGATGTGGCACTACACCGAGGGCATCGCCAACCACTCGCCGGTGTGGGCCCAGCACGGCATCCGGATCCTCCCCGGCCCGTCGTCCCTGTGGCTGGACGCCACCGGCAAGCGGCTGCCCGTGCCGCTGTTCCCCGGCTTCGACACCCTGGGCACGCTGGCCCACATCGGGCAGACCGGGTACGAGCACACCTGGTTCGTCGCGACGGAGAAGATCGTCGAGAAGGAGTTCGCGCTGTCGGGGTCCGAGCAGAACCCCGACCTCACCGGCAAGGACGTCAAGCTCCTTCTCAACCGGGTCAGGGCCGGGGTGGCGGGGCCGGTGCAGGCCTTCCTCGACCGGGGCGAGGACTTCGTCGTCGCCCGGACGCTGCCCGAGCTGGTCGCCGGCATGAACCGCATCACCGGCGGGACACCGGAGCTGGACCTCGCCACCGTCGAGGCGGAGATCGTCTGCCGTGACCGCGAGGTCGGGCACCCCTTCACCAAGGACCTGCAGATCACCGCGATCCGTGGCGCCCGCCACTACCTCGGCGACAAGCTGATCCGCGTCGCCCCGCCGCACCGGCTGCTCGACCCCGAGGCCGGCCCGCTGATCGCCGTGCGGCTCAACCTGCTCACCCGCAAGACGCTCGGCGGGCTGGAGACCGACCTGTCCGGCCGCGTGCTGCGTCCCGGTGGCGAGGTCTTCCCCGGCCTCTACGCGGCCGGTGAGGTCGCCGGGTTCGGCGGCGGCGGCATGCACGGCTACCGGTCGCTGGAGGGCACCTTCCTCGGCGGCTGCCTGTTCTCCGGGCGGGTCGCCGGGCGGGCCCTGGCGGCTCAGCTGTGAGCGGTCCCCGCGACCCGTGGTCGGACCCGGCGACGGAGACCGAGCCGGGCGCCCCCTACGCCGGCCCGCCGCCGACGGCCCCGCCCTGGACGCCGCAGTACGGCCCACCTCCGGCCTACGGGGCATTGCCGGCCTACGGGGCACTGCCGGCCTACGGCTGGCCCGCGCCGTACGGCACGCCGTGGGCGGGACCGCCGCGCGGTCCGCGGCGGCCCGGGCAGGTGGTGGCCGCCGCGGTGCTCGCCTTCGTGCAGGCGGGCGTGGTTGCGCTCGCCTCGGCCTACGTGTTCCTGCTCGCCTCGGTGTTCACGCTGGCCGAGGGCGAGGTCGGCTTCCCCGCGGACGCCGGCGCCCTGGCCACCGAGGCCACCACCGTGGCCGGGGTGCAGCTCGCGTCGGTCGTCGCCCTCGTCGTCGCCGGGGTCCTGGCCCTGAACCGGCGCAACGCGGCCGCCCGCTGGACGCTCGTCGCCGCGCTGGCCGTGCAGGTCGCCCTCGCCGCGTACTGGTGGCTGCGGCTGGAGGGGCTGTCCGGCGCGGCGATCGGCTCGGGACCGTCAGCGGTGGTGCTCGTCGGCATCCTCTGCTTCGCCGCCCCGCCCGCGGTCGCGCTCGGCCTGGCGAGCAGCCGTCCGGCCCGGGCCTGGTTCGCCGGCTCCCCGGAGGAGGGGGCGGCGCCGAGCCGGTGACCGGGGCGGGCGCCGCCGGGTGGGACGATCGGACGCATGTCCGCCGTCCCCGCCGCCGAGTCCGCCCTGGACCCCGCCGTAGCCGACCTGTTGCGTCGCGACGCCGCGGGCCTGGTCGCCGCCGTCGTCCAGCAGCACGACACCGGCGAGGTGCTCATGGTCGCCTGGATGGACGACGAGGCGCTGCGCCGCACGCTGACCACCGGCCGGGCCACCTACTGGTCGCGCAGCCGGCAGGAGTACTGGGTGAAGGGCGAGACCTCCGGCCACCGGCAGTGGGTGCGCGACGTGCGGCTCGACTGCGACGGCGACGCCCTGCTGGTGCTCGTCGACCAGGAGGGCCCGGCCTGCCACACCGGCGAGCGCAGCTGCTTCCACCGGGAGCTGGAGGTGTCCCGTGCGGCTCGGTGAGACGTCCCCGAGCCGGGAGGAGTTCGCGGCCCTCGACCAACCGGTGGTGCCGGTGACCCGGCGGCTGCTCGCCGACGCCGAGACCGCGGTCGGCATCTACCGCAAGCTGGCCGGCAACCGGCCCGGAACGGTGCTGCTGGAGTCCGCCGAGCAGGGCAAGCAGTGGAGCCGGTACAGCTTCGTCGGCGTCCGCAGCGCCGGGGTGCTCACCGAGCGGGACGGCGTCACCGAGTGGCTGGGGGAGGAACTCCCGGGGCTGACCGACGACCTGCCGGCCGACCCGCTGGACGCCGTCCGCACCCTGGCCCGCCGGCTCCGCTCGCCGCGTACCCCGGGCCTGCCGCGGCTGACCGGTGGCCTGGTGGGCTACCTCGGCTACGACGTGGTCCGGCGGCTGGAGCGGCTGCCGATGACCAGCGTCGACGACCTGGGCATGCCCGAGCTCGCCCTCATGCTGGTCACCGACCTGGCCGTGCTCGACCACACCGACGGGTCGGTGCTGCTCATCGCCAACGCCGTGCGGGGGGAGGGGGAGCCGGGCACCGGGTGGGACGACGCTGTCGCCCGGATCGACGCGATGGCCGCCGACCTCACCAAGGCGGTGCCGCCCGGGGTCGCCACCTTCGCCACCGCCGAGCCACCGCCGGTGGTCAGCAACATGGCGCCGGGCGTGTTCGAGGACGGCGTCGAGCAGGTGCGCGAGCACATCCGCGCCGGGGACGCCTTCCAGGTGGTGCTCTCGCAGCGCTTCGAGACGCCGACCGAGGTCGACGCGCTGGACCTCTACCGGGTGCTGCGGGCGACCAACCCCTCGCCGTACATGTACCTGCTGCGCTTCGCGGGCCGGGAGACCCCGTTCGACGTGGTGGGCTCCTCGCCCGAGGCGCTGGTCACGGTGACCGGCAGCTCGGCCGTGGTCCACCCGCCGGCCGGCACCCGGCCCCGCGGCGCCACGCCCGACGAGGACGTGCGGCTGGCCGAGGGCCTGCTCGCCGACCCCAAGGAGCGCGCCGAGCACGTCATGCTGGTCGACCTGGCGCGCAACGACCTGGGGCGGGTGTGCGTGCCCGGCACCGTCGAGGTGCCCGACTTCATGCGGATCGAGCACTACAGCCACGTCATGCACCTGGTGTCCACCGTCGCGGGCGAGGTCGCGCCGGAGTGGGACGCGCTGGACGTCTTCGACGCGACGTTCCCGGCCGGCACGGTGTCCGGCGCCCCCAAGCCGCGGGCGATGGAGATCATCGAGTCGTTGGAGCCCACTCGTCGCGCGCTCTACGCCGGCACGGTCGGCTACCTGGACGCCAGCGGCGACCTGGACATGGCGATCGCCATCCGCACGGCGGTGCTGCACCAGGGCCGGGCCTACGTGCAGGCCGGCGCAGGGGTCGTCGCCGACAGCGACGCGGCGACGGAGGAGGCCGAGACCCGGCACAAGGCCCGCGCCGTGCTCTCGGCGATCGCGACGGCCGAGGGGATGCGGGAGCTGCCGTGAGCCGACGGCGGCGGACGCCCGACAGCGAGCGCCGGGGAGCGAGGAGCGGAGCGCTGCGCGGAGGCCGACCGTGGGCTCCGTGAGCGGGTCGGCGCGGCGGGAGCTCGGGGCCGCCGTCGCCGCGGCAGCGGTCGCCGGCGGGCTGGCGCTGTCCACCGGCGGGCAGACCTGGGTGACCGCGACACTGCAGCGCCCCGCGCCGCTGCCGCCGGTCACCGAGGAGCTGACCGGGGGGACCTTCGCGCCGCTGGTCCCCGCCGCCGGCCTGCTGCTGCTGGCCGCGGCGGTCGCGCTGCTGGCCGTCCGCGGGGCGGGCCGGGTCGTCGTGGGCCTGCTGGTGTCCGTCGCGGGCGGGGTCCTGGGTTGGTCGGGGGTGCGCCCGCTGGCCGGCGACGTGCGGTCCGCCGTGGCCGGCGCGGTCGGCGCGGGCAGCGGCGGTGGGCTCACGGTCGAGGTGCACCCGGCCTGGCCGGTGCTCGCCCTCCTCGCCGGCGTCGCCGCGGTCCTCGCGGGGGTGCTCACGGTCCTCCGCGGCCGGGGCTGGCCCGGCATGGGCCGCCGCTACGAGCGCCCGGCCGGCGCCGTCGCGGCCCGGGAGACGGTCCGCGCGCGGTCCGAGGAGGACCGCGCCCTGGACGCCTGGCGGGCCCTCGACCGGGGCGAGGACCCCACCGACCCGGCGCCGGGCGGAGCCGAATCACGCTGAGTACCCGGCCTCGGAGCGGCGAACCGCCCCGGGACGGCCCCGCGGGAGGCCGGGACTCCTGCCGCCTCTAGAGTGGTCCCCCGACCGGGCCGCGAACGGCGAGGCCGACGATTCCCAGCGGGGAGGACGCGTGTCCGTGCTCGACGAGATCGTCGCCGGGGTCCGGGAGGACCTCGCCGCGCGCGAGGCGGTCACGCCGCTGGCCGAGGTCAAGGCCGCCGCCCGGGACACCCGCCCGGCGCTGGACGCCCTCGCCGCGCTGCGCGCCCCCGGCGTCGGCGTGATCGCGGAGGTGAAGCGGCAGAGCCCGTCCAAGGGCGCGCTGGCCGACATCCCCGACCCGGCGGTCCTGGCGGCGCAGTACGCCGACGGCGGCGCCCGGGTGATCAGCGTGCTGACCGAGCGGCGCCGGTTCGGCGGCACGCACGCCGACCTCACCGCCGTCCGCGCGGCGGTGGACGTGCCGATCCTGTGCAAGGACTTCGTGGTCACCAGCTACCAGGTGCACGAGGCGCGGGCGCACGGTGCCGACGTCGTCCTGCTGATCGTGGCCGCGCTGGAGCAGAACGTCCTCGTGGGCCTGCTCGAGCGGGTGGAGTCCCTGGGCATGACCGCGCTGGTCGAGGTGCACACCGAGGCCGAGGCCGACCGCGCGCTCGATGCCGGCGCCTCGGTGATCGGCGTCAACGCCCGTGACCTGACCACGCTGCGGGTGGACCGCTCCACCTTCGAGCGGATCGCCCCGGGCCTGCCGTCGGGGGTGGTCAAGGTCGCCGAGTCCGGCGTGCGCGGGCCGCACGACCTCATCTCCTACGCCGCCGCCGGTGCCGACGCGGTGCTCGTCGGCGAGGGCCTGGTCACCGCCGGCGACGCCCGCCAGGCGGTCGCCGACCTGGTCACGGCCGGCTCCCACCCCGCGACCCCCCGCACGTCTCGCTGAGGCATGCCTCCCTCGCGGCGGGCTCTGGGCGGCTCCTGCGGTGCCCGGTGCACTCTCACGGCGCTGCGCTGCCGCGGGACGAGGGGAACGGCCGCGAGGGCGGGCACGAGGCGGGGGTCCTGCACCGCCCTCCCCCCGCCCTGTCGGAGACCCACGTCGCCACCCCGACGCCGACCCCCTGTCCCGTGACCGGCCCTCGGCGCGGGACACTGGGGGCATGACGACGACCAGCCCACCGCAGCCCGAGGACCAGCTCCTTACGGCGCGCCCGGGCTGGCCCGACGCCACCGGACACTTCGGCGTCTTCGGCGGCCGCTTCGTCCCCGAGGCGCTCATCGCCGCGCTCGACGAGCTCACCGAGGCCTACGCCGCCATGCGGGTGGACCCGGCCTTCCAGGAGGAGTTCGCGCGGCTGCAGCGCGACTACACCGGCCGGCCCAGCCCTCTCACCGAGGTGCCGAAGTTCGCCGCGCACGCGGGCGGGGCCCGGGTGCTGCTCAAGCGCGAGGACCTCAACCACACCGGCTCGCACAAGATCAACAACGTGCTGGGCCAGGCGCTGCTCACCAAGCGGATCGGCAAGACCCGGGTGATCGCGGAGACCGGTGCGGGGCAGCACGGGGTCGCCACCGCGACGGCGGCGGCGCTCATGGGCCTGTCCTGCACCGTCTACATGGGCGAGGAGGACACCCGCCGCCAGGCGCTCAACGTCGCCCGGATGCGGCTGCTCGGCGCCGAGGTCATCCCGGTCACCACCGGCTCGCGCACGCTCAAGGACGCGATCAACGAGGCGTTCCGCGACTGGGTCACCAACGTCGAGACCACCAACTACGTGTTCGGCACCGTGGCCGGGCCGCACCCGTTCCCGGAGATGGTCCGCGACTTCCAGCGGGTCATCGGCGACGAGGCGCGGGCCCAGGTGCTCGAGCGGGAGGGGCGACTGCCCGACGCCGTCCTGGCCTGCGTGGGCGGCGGCTCCAATGCGATCGGCATCTTCACCGCGTTCGTGCCCGACGCGGACGTCCGCCTGGTCGGCCTGGAGGCCGGTGGCGACGGCGTGGAGACCGGCCGGCACGCGGCCACGATCACCGGCGGGTCGCCGGGCGTGCTCCACGGCGCCCGCTCCTACCTGCTGCAGGACGACAACGGCCAGACCATCGAGTCGCACTCGATCAGCGCCGGCCTGGACTACCCGGGCGTCGGTCCCGAGCACTCCTACCTGCACGACATCGGCCGGGCCGAGTACCGGGCGGTCACCGACGCCGAGGCCATGGAGGCCTTCGCGCTGCTGTGCCGGACCGAGGGGATCATCCCGGCGATCGAGTCCGCGCACGCCCTGGCCGGTGCGCTCACCCTCGGCCGGGAGCTGGGGGCGGGCGCGCTGCTCCTGGTCAACCTCTCCGGCCGGGGCGACAAGGACGTCGAGACCGCGTCGCGCTGGTTCGGCCTGGGCGACCGCGAGGAGGTCGACCCGGGACCGGGGCTGGACACCGACCAGAACCCCACCGAGGGTGCGGTGACGTCCGGGGACGCGGTCGCCGGCCAGGAAGCGGGGGAGACGGCGTGAGGCCCGAGGACGACGGTCGAGTGAGCATCGCAGCGAGCGCCGGCGAGCGAGGAGCGGAGCGAGACCGGAGTCGGGGCGTGTCCCTGCTGGCGGACGCGATCGGCACGGCGAGGGCAGAGGGCAGGTCGGCGCTGGTCGCCTACCTGCCGGTCGGGTACCCCACGGTGGACGACTCGATCGCGGCCATGGTCGCCGCCGTCGAGGGCGGGGCCGACGTCGTCGAGGTCGGCGTCCCCTACAGCGACCCGGGCATGGACGGGCCGGTGATCCAGCAGGCCGTGGACGTCGCCGTCCGGGCCGGGGTCGGGATGCGGGACGTGCTGCGGGCCGTCGAGGCGGTCGCCGCAGCGGGCGCGGTGCCGGTCGTCATGAGCTACTGGAACCCGATCGAGCGCTACGGCGTCGAGCGGTTCGCCACCGACCTGGCCGCGGCCGGGGGAGCGGGGGCGATCACCCCCGACCTGATCCCCGACGAGGCCGGGGAGTGGCTGGCCGCCGCCGAGCGGGCCGACCTCGACCGGGTCTTCCTGGTGGCACCGTCGTCCACCGACGCCCGGCTGGCCATGACCACCGCCACCTGCCGGGGGTTCGTCTACGCCGCCTCCACGATGGGCGTGACCGGCACCCGGGCCACGGTCAGCGACGCCGCCGAGACGCTGGTCGCGCGGACCCGTGCGGTCGCTCCCGACCTGGCGGTCTGCGTCGGCCTGGGCGTCTCGAACGCAGGGCAGGCCGCCGAGGTCGCCGCCTTCGCCGACGGCGTGATCGTCGGGTCGGCGTTCGTGCGCGCACTGCTCGAGGGCTCCGGCCCCGACGGCGTCCGCGCGCTGGCCACCGAGCTGGGCGAGGGCGTCCGCCGCCGGAGCGCCGCATGAGCGCGCTGGCGGCCATCCCCAGTCCCACGCAGGGTGTCTGGGAGCTCGGCCCGCTGCCCATCCGCGCCTACGCGCTGTGCATCATCGCCGGCATCGTCGCCGCCGTCTGGCTGACCGACCGGCGCTGGCGGGCCCGCGGGGGAGCGGAGGGCGACGTCCTGGACATCGCCGTCTGGGCCGTGCCCTTCGGCATCGTCGGCGGCCGGCTCTACCACGTGGTGAGCAGCCCGCGGCCGTACTTCGGCGAGGGCGGGGACCCGATGCGCGCCTTCGCCATCTGGGAGGGCGGTCTGGGCATCTGGGGGGCCATCGCCCTCGGCGGGGTGGGCGCCTGGATCGCCTGCCGCCGCCGCGGCATCCCGTTGCCCGCCTTCGCCGACGCCCTCGCCCCGGGGCTGCTGGTCGCCCAGGCCATCGGCCGGCTCGGCAACTGGTTCAACAACGAGCTCTACGGCGGTCCCACCGACCTGCCGTGGGGGCTGACCATCTACGAGTGGAACGGCACGGGCGCGGTCGTGGGCCCCGACGGGCAGCCGGTCGTCCTGGGCACGTTCCACCCGACGTTCCTCTACGAGCTGCTGTGGAACCTCGCCGCGGCGGCGCTGGTCATCTGGGCCGACCGGCGGTTCCGGCTCGGCCACGGCCGCGCCTTCGCCCTCTACGTGGCCAGCTACTGCGCCGGGCGGCTGTGGGTCGAACTGCTGCGCACCGACCCCGCGGAGACGTTCTTCGGGATCCGGCTCAACGTCTTCACCGCCGTGGTCGTCGGCCTGCTCGCGGTGGCGTACCTGGTCTGGCAGCGCGGTCGCCCCCGCGAGGTCATCACCCGCGGACGTGAGATCCCCGACACCTCCGCCGTCCCCTCCGAGCACGGCTCCACCGCTCCGACGGCTGCTCCGGACGGCGCGGCGGACGCGGGGGACGAAGGCGCTGGTGAGGCCGGTCCGCTCCGGCGGAAGGGAAGCTGAGGACGACGCGCCGGAGCGGGGTTTGGCCGAGTGATGCTCGTGTTTCCGCTGTGTACCCTGCTTCCCAGACCTCCCAGTGATCCTGGTGGGGTCACCTGCGTCGGAACCGGGCCAGTGCCGCCCCGCGGACGACAGCCCCGAGGGCACCACCCCCGAGGCTCGCGAGCCTGAGCTGGACCGGTCCATCCACGGATCCCCCGCTCCCGGCTCTCCCGCAGTGCCGCCCCTCCGCCCTCTGACCACCGGCCCGGGCCCTCCGCCCCCCGTCCGCCCGTCACCGCCGACGGACCCCGGACGGTGCGCCGACGACGGGAGTGACATGCCCGAGATCTCCGCCCCCGCCACCGGTTCTCCCGCCTCCGGCACGGTGCCCCCCGCTCCCCGCGGGACCGCCGTCCCCTTCTCGGCGGTCCCCGCCGCCACGGGCCTGTACGACCCGGCCAACGACAAGGACGCCTGCGGCGTCGCCTTCGTCGCTGACGTCCAGGGGCGCCGCTCCCGCAGGATCGTGGCCGCCGGCCTGACCGCGCTGCACAACCTCGACCACCGGGGTGCGGCCGGCTCGGAGCCCAACTCCGGTGACGGCGCAGGCATCCTGACCCAGATCCCCGACGCGCTGCTGCGCGCCGAGGTCGACTTCGACCTGCCCCCGCGGGGCGAGTACGCCGTGGGCATCGCCTTCCTCCCCGTCGACGAGGCCGAGCGCGCCGCCCGGGTCGAGGACGTCGCCCGCCTCGCCGCCGAGGAGGGCCTGACCGTCCTCGGCTGGCGCGAGCTGCCGGTCGACCCGGACGGCGCCGACGTCGGCCCGACCGCCCGCGCCGTGATGCCGCACTTCGCCCAGCTGTTCGTGGCCGAGACCATGGGCGCCCGCGCCGACGCCGCCGCGTTCGGCGGGAACGTCGCGGTCAACGGGGTCACCCGGCTGGAGCGGCGCTCCTTCGTGCTGCGCAAGCGGGCGGAGCGGGCCGCGTCGGAGGCGGGCAGCTCCCTCTACATCGCCTCGCTCTCGGCCCGGACCATCACCTACAAGGGCATGCTGACCACCGACCAGCTGCCCGCGTTCTTCCCCGACCTGCGCGACGAGCGCTACGAGTCGGCGATCGCGCTGGTGCACAGCCGGTTCTCCACCAACACGTTCCCGAGCTGGCCGCTGGCCCACCCGTTCCGGCTGATCGCGCACAACGGCGAGATCAACACCATCAAGGGCAACCGGAACCGGATGCGGGCCCGCGAGGCCAAGCTGGAGACGGCGCTGTTCGACGGCCCGGCCGGTCCGGCGTCGGAGCTGGGGCTGGACCGGATCTTCCCGGTCACCGCGAGCGACTTCAGCGACTCGGCGACCTTCGACGAGGTGCTCGAGCTGCTGCACCTGTCCGGGCGCTCACTGCCGCACGCGGTGCTGATGATGATCCCGGAGGCGTGGGAGAACCACGACGAGATGGACCCGGCCCGCCGGGCCTTCTACCGGTTCCACTCCTCGATCATGGAGCCCTGGGACGGGCCGGCCGCGGTCGCCTTCACCGACGGCACGCTCATCGGCGCCGTCCTCGACCGCAACGGGCTGCGCCCGGGCCGCTGGTGGCACACCAAGGACGACCTGGTGGTGCTGGCCAGCGAGGTCGGCGTCCTGGAGATCCCCGACTCCGAGGTGGTGGCCAAGGGCCGGCTGCAGCCGGGCCGGATGTTCCTGGTCGACACCGCCGCCGGGAAGATCGTCTCCGACGAGGAGGTCAAGGGCGCGCTCGCGGGCGAGCACCCCTACGAGGACTGGCTGCACGCCGGCCTGGTGCACCTGCCGCAGCTGCCCGAGCGCCGCCGCGCCCGGCCCAGCCACGCCTCCGTCGTCCGCCGGCAGCAGCTGTTCGGCTACACGGAGGAGGACCTGCGGGTCCTGCTCACCCCGATGGCCTCCTCCGGCGCCGAGCCGATCGGCTCGATGGGCACCGACACCCCGGTCGCGGCCCTGTCGGACCGCTCCCGGCTGCTCTACGACTACTTCGGCCAGCTGTTCGCCCAGGTGACCAACCCGCCGCTGGACGCCATCCGCGAGGAGCTGGTGACCAGCCTGGGCCGCACCTTCGGCCCGGAGCAGAACCTGCTGCACGCCACCCCGGCGTCCTGCCGGCAGGTGTTCCTGCCCTACCCGGTCATCGACAACGACGAGCTGGCCAAGATCCTGCACATCGACGACGACGGCGACCTGCCCGGGTACGCCGCCGTCCGGATCACCGGCCACTTCGACGTCACCGGCGGCGGCACGGCCCTCGCCGAGGCGATCGAGCAGCTGCGCGCCAAGGTGAGCAAGGCGATCGCCGCCGGCGCCCGGATCATCGTGCTCTCCGACCGCGACTGCGACGAGAAGCGCGCCCCGATCCCGTCGCTGCTGATGACCGCCGCCGTCCACCACCACCTCGTGCGGCAGAAGACCCGCATGGAGGTCGGGCTGGTCGTCGAGTCCGGCGACTGCCGCGAGGTGCACCACGTCGCCCTGCTGCTCGGCTACGGCGCGGCCGCGGTCAACCCGTACCTGGCCTTCGAGTCGATCGAGGACCTCATCCGCGCCGGTGACCTCACCGGCATCGAGGCCGCCCAGGCCAACCGCAACGTCGTCAAGGCGCTGGGCAAGGGCGTCCTGAAGGTCATGAGCAAGATGGGCATCAGCACCGTCGGCTCGTACACGATGGCGCAGATCTTCGAGGCCGTCGGCCTGTCCCAGGAGGTCGTCGACGAGTACTTCACCGGCACCTCCTGCCCGCTGGGCGGTGTCGGCATCGACGTCCTCGCCGAGGAGGTGGCCATGCGCCACCGCCGCGCCTACCCCGAGAACCCGACCGAGCGGGCGCACCGCCGGCTCGAGACCGGGGGCGAGTACCAGTGGCGCCGCGAGGGCGAGGTGCACCTGTTCAACCCCGAGACGGTGTTCCTGCTCCAGCACGCCACCCGGGCCCGGCAGTTCGACGTGTTCCAGCGCTACACCGACACCGTCGACAAGCTGTCGGAGGAGGCCGCGACCCTGCGTGGGCTGTTCTCCCTCCGCACCGGTGTGCGCCCGCCCGTCCCGCTGGAGGAGGTCGAGCCGGTCAGCGAGATCGTCAAGCGGTTCTCGACCGGCGCGATGAGCTACGGCTCCATCTCGCAGGAGGCGCACGAGACGCTCGCGATCGCCATGAACCGGCTGGGCGGCAAGTCCAACACCGGTGAGGGCGGCGAGGACCCCGACCGCTTCCAGCCCGACCCGAACGGCGACCTGCGCCGCTCGGCGATCAAGCAGGTGGCCAGCGGCCGGTTCGGCGTCACGAGCGAGTACCTGGTCAACGCCGACGACATCCAGATCAAGATGGCGCAGGGCGCCAAGCCCGGCGAGGGCGGCCAGCTGCCCGGCCAGAAGGTCTACCCGTGGGTGGCCCGCACCCGGCACTCGACGCCGGGCGTCGGCCTGATCAGCCCGCCGCCGCACCACGACATCTACTCGATCGAGGACCTCAAGCAGCTGATCCACGACCTGAAGAACGCCAACAACCAGGCGCGGGTCCACGTCAAGCTGGTGAGCGAGGTCGGGGTCGGCACGGTCGCGGCCGGCGTGAGCAAGGCCCACGCCGACGTCGTCCTGATCTCCGGGCACGACGGCGGGACCGGCGCGGCGCCGCTGACCTCGCTCAAGCACGCGGGCTCGCCGTGGGAGCTGGGCCTGGCCGAGACGCAGCAGACGCTGCTGGCCAACGGCCTGCGCGACCGCATCGTCGTGCAGTGCGACGGGCAGATGAAGACCGGCCGCGACGTGGTCATCGCCGCGCTGCTGGGTGCCGAGGAGTACGGCTTCGCCACCGCTCCGCTGGTCGTCTCCGGCTGCGTGATGATGCGCGTCTGCCACCTCGACACCTGCCCGGTCGGCGTGGCCACCCAGAACCCGGAGCTGCGCAAGCGGTTCACCGGGCGGCCGGAGTTCGTGGTCACCTTCTTCGAGTTCCTCGCCGAGCAGGTGCGCCAGTACCTGGCCGAGCTGGGCTTCCGGTCCCTCGACGAGGCCATCGGCCACGCCGAGCTGCTCGACACGCGCAAGGCGGTCGACCACTGGAAGGCCGCGGGCCTGGACCTCAGCCCGATGCTGGCGGTGCCCGAGCTGCCCGAGGGCGCGCCGCTGCACCGGGTGCGGGAGCAGGACCACGGCCTGGACGTCGCGCTCGACCAGACCCTCATCCAGCTGTGCGAGGGGGCGCTGCTCGACGCCCGCCCGGTCAGCCTCGAGCTGCCGGTGCGCAACGTGAACCGCACCGTGGGCACGATGCTCGGCTCGATGGTCACCCGCCGCTTCGGTGGCGAGGGGCTGCCCGACGGCACGATCGACCTGACCTTCACCGGGTCGGCCGGCCAGTCCTTCGGCGCCTTCGTGCCGCGCGGCATCACCATGCGGCTGTTCGGCGACGCCAACGACTACGTCGGCAAGGGCCTCTCCGGCGGGCGGATCGTCGTCCGGCCGGCGCGCGAGGCCGGCTTCGCCGCCGAGGACAACGTCATCGCCGGCAACGTCATCGGCTACGGCGCGACCGGGGGCGAGATCTTCCTGCGCGGGCGGGTCGGCGAGCGGTTCTGCGTGCGCAACTCGGGCGCGCTGGCCGTGGTCGAGGGCGTCGGCGACCACGCCCTGGAGTACATGACCGGCGGGCGCGCGGTGATCCTCGGCACGACCGGCCGCAACATCGCGGCCGGCATGTCCGGGGGCATCGGCTACGTCCTCGACCTGCCCCGCCACCGGGTCAACAGCGAGATGGTCGACGTCGAGCCGCTGGACGGCGGGTCCGCGCAGTGGCTGCGCGACGTCCTGGTCCGCTACGCCGCCGACACCGAGTCGCCGGTGGCCGCGGCGCTGCTGGCCGACTGGGGCCGCTGGTCGGAGCGGTTCAGCGTGATCATGCCGCGCGACTACCGTCGCGCGCTCGAGGCCCGGCGGGCCGCGGAGGCCGCCGGCACGGATGTGGACAAGGCACTGATGGAGGCCGCACGTGGCTGACTCGACCGGTTTCCTCAAGCACGACCGGGCGCTGCCGCCGCGCCGTCCGGTGGACGTCCGGATCCTGGACTGGAAGGACGTCTACCTCACCCGGGACAGCGGTGAGGACGCCGTCTTCCCCGTGGCCGCGGTGCGGCAGCAGGCCGCCCGCTGCATGGACTGCGGCATCCCGTTCTGCCACCACGGCTGCCCGCTGGGCAACCTGATCCCGGAGTGGAACGACCTCGCCCGCCGCGACGACTGGACCGAGGCCATCGAGCGGCTGCATGCGACCAACAACTTCCCGGAGTTCACCGGGAAGCTGTGCCCCGCGCCGTGCGAGGGCTCCTGCGTGCTGAACCTGCAGGAGTCGCCGGTCACGATCAAGCAGATCGAGTGGGAGATCATCGACCAGGCGTTCCAGCGGGACCTGGTCACGCCGGTCCCGCCGCAGGAGCACACCGGCAAGAAGGTCGCCGTCGTCGGCTCCGGGCCGGCCGGCCTGGCCGCCGCCCAGCAGTTGACCCGCGCCGGGCACGAGGTGACCGTGTACGAGCGGGCCGACCGCGTCGGCGGGCTGCTCCGCTACGGCATCCCCGAGTTCAAGATGGAGAAGGCCGTCCTCGACCGGCGGCTGGACCAGATGCGCGCCGAGGGCACCCGGTTCGTGACGGGGGTCGAGGTCGGCGGCCGCGGGGAGGGCGACCTGTCCGCCGAGCAGTTGCGCGCCGAGTACGACGCCGTGGTGCTCTCCGGCGGCGCCACCGTCGGCCGCGACCTGCCGGCGCCCGGCCGGGAGCTGCGCGGCATCCACCTGGCGATGGAGTACCTGCCTTTCGGCAACCGGCAGGCGCTCGGCGAGCTCGACGAGCCGCCGATCGACGCCCACGGCAAGCACGTCGTGATCATCGGCGGTGGCGACACCGGCGCGGACTGCCTCGGCACCGCGCACCGGCAGGGCGCGCTCTCGGTGACCCAGCTGGAGATCATGCCCGCGCCGCCGGACCGGCGGGACCAGTCGAGCAACCCGTGGCCGACCTACCCGATGGTCATGCGGGTCTCCAGCGCCCACGAGGAGGGCGGGGAGCGGCTCTACAGCGTCAACACCGAGCGGTTCCTCGGACATGAGGAGGGCCCCGCCCACGGCAACGTCCGCGCGCTGCTCATCCACGAGGTGGAGCGCGTCGACGGCCGCTTCCAGAAGGTCGAGGGCACCGAGCGCGAGCTGCCCGCGGACCTGGTGTTCCTCGCCATGGGCTTCACCGGTGCGCAGCGCGAGGGCCTGCTCGACGCGCTGGGCGTGGAGATCGACGGTCGCGGCAACGTCGCCCGCGACGGCGAGTTCATGTCGACCGTCCCCGGCGTGTTCGTCGCCGGTGACATGGGCCGCGGCCAGTCGCTGATCGTGTGGGCGATCGCCGAGGGCCGGGCCGCCGCCGGCGCCGTCGACAGCTGGCTGACCGGTGCGTCGATGCTGCCGCGGCCGATCACGCCCACCGCCGTCGCCCTGCGCTAGCAGGAGGACGCCGGCTCGGGGCCGGGTCCCGCTCCGTGCGGGACCCGGCCCCGACTCGTCGGGAGGCGGGCTGGAGGCTCGTCCGGAGTGGCCGCTGGGGCGGATGTGAGCGCTCACAGAGGTCGGGCGCACGGGACCGGGTCGCGGCGGATAGCGTTTGCGGCATGTCGCGTCGCGCCAAGATCGTCTGCACGCTCGGGCCGGCGACCGCTTCCCTGGAGCAGGTCACCGCCCTCGTCGAGTCCGGCATGGACGTCGCCCGGCTGAACTTCAGCCACGGTGCGCACGCCGACCACGAGCGGGCCTACAAACTCGTCCGTGAGGCGTCGGACCGGACCGGTCACGCCGTCGCCGTCCTCGCCGACCTGCAGGGCCCGAAGATCCGCCTCGGCACCTTCACCGACGGGCCGGTGCTCTGGGAGACCGGCAGCCGCGTGTGCATCACCGTCGACGACGTCGAGGGCACCGCCGAGAGGGTGTCGACGACGTACAAGGGCCTGTCGGCCGACGTCAAGGTCGGCGACCGCCTCCTGGTGGACGACGGCAAGCTCGCGCTCTCGGTGGTCGGCGTGGAGGGCCCCGACGTCTGGTGCCTGGTGGTCGAGGGCGGCGAGGTCTCCAACAACAAGGGTCTCTCGCTGCCGGGTGTGGCGGTCAGCGTGCCGGCTCTCTCCGAGAAGGACGAGGAGGACCTCCGCTTCGCCCTGCACCTGTCGGTGGACTTCGTGGCGCTGTCGTTCGTCCGCTCCCCGGCCGACGTCGAGCTGGTGCGCGACATCATGCGCCAGGAGGACGTCTACGTCCCGGTCATCGCCAAGCTCGAGAAGCCCGAGGCGGTGGAGAACCTCGAGGCGATCGTCGAGGCCTTCGACGGGGTCATGGTGGCCCGCGGCGACCTCGGCGTGGAGCTGCCGCTGGAGAAGGTCCCGCTCGTGCAGAAGCGCGCCGTGCAGGCCGCCCGCGAGCGCAACAAGCCGGTCATCGTGGCCACCCAGATGCTGGAGTCGATGATCAGCTCCTCGCGGCCGACCCGCGCCGAGGCCTCCGACGTCGCCAACGCCGTCCTGGACGGCGCCGACGCGGTCATGCTGTCGGGGGAGACCTCGGTCGGCCGCTACCCGATCGCCGCGGTCCGCACGATGGAGCGGATCATCGACGCGGTCGAGAGCGACACCGTCACCGCCCCGGAGCTCGTCCGCCGCTCGCGGTCCCGGTCGGGCGCGATCGTCCGCGCGGCCCGGGACGTCGGCGAGAGCCTGCAGGTCAACGCCCTCGCCACCTTCACGCAGACCGGTGACAGCGCCCGCCGGCTGGCCGCGCTGCACCCCCGCCAGCCGCTGCTGGCCTTCACCGTCGACCCCCGCGTGCGCAGCCAGCTGGCGCTGTCGTGGGGCGTGGAGACCTTCCTCGTGCCCGAGGTGCAGCACACCGACGACATGGTCCGGCAGGTCGACTTCTCACTGCTGGCGATCGGCCGGCTCAAGGAGGGCGACCGGGTCGTCGTCGTGGCCGGCAGCCCGCCCAACACCCCAGGTTCGACCAACCTCATCCGGGTGCACGAGGTCGGGACCGACTCGTGAGCGCGGGGGCGGGGGACGGCGACAGCCAGGCCGCCTCGCTCCTGCAGGTGCTCGACCTCGAGGAGCGGCAGCCCGACGTCTTCGTCGGCCAGACGCCGACCACGCGGCTGCAGCGGATCTTCGGCGGGCAGGTGGCCGGGCAGGCGCTCATGGCGGCGGGGCGGACGGTGCCGGTCGAGCGCGGCGTGCACTCCCTGCACGCCTACTTCCTGCGGCCGGGTGACCCGCACGAGGAGATCCGCTACGCCGTCGACCGCATCCGCGACGGCCGGTCGTTCACCACCCGGCGGGTCATCGGCTGCCAGCGGCGCAAGGGGGAGGACGTCGCGATCTTCGCGCTGACCGCGGACTTCCACGCGGGGGAGCCGGCCGTGGTCGAGCACTCGCTGCCGATGCCCGAGGTGCCGGCGCCCGAGGAGCTCCCCTCCCTGGCCGACGTCGCCACCCGGCACGGCAAGGAGGGCTCGGGCGCGCTGGAGATCGGCCGGGCGGTCGAGCAGCGGCTGCTCGAGGACCCGTTCGCCGGCGTGGCCAAGCAGCCGCCGGACACCTCGACCCGGGTCTGGATGCGGGTCTCGGGCCGGCTGCCCGACGCCCCGGCGGTGCACGCCGCGGCGCTGACCTTCGTCAGTGACCTCACGCTGCTGGGGGCCGGGCTCGCCCGGGTGGGCGGCTGGCAGGACCGCTACGCCGGCGCCAGCCTCGACCACGCCGTGTGGTTCCACGCGCCGGTGCGGGCCGACGACTGGTTCCTCTACGAGACCGACAGCCCGGCCGCCAGCGGCGGCCGTGCCCTCTGCTTCGGCCGCATCTGGTCGGCCGACGGCACGCACGTGGCGACGGTCGCCCAGGAGGGCCTGCTGCGCCCCGTGGGGCGCTGACTCAGGAGCCGGTGCCCCCGCCGTCCCCGGGGACGGCCGCAGCGGCCTCCTCGGGGGACTGCGGGGCCTCGGCGGCCCCCTCGGGTTCGCCGGCAGCGGCAGCCGGCTCCTGGGCGCGCTCGCCGGCCCCCGGCGGCGGGCTCCCGGCTGCGGGGGTCCCTCCCGCGGCCGGGGCCGCCATGCCGTCCTGGGCGGCCGCCTGCGCCGCGGTCTCGTCCTGGGCGGCCGGGACCTCCTCGGCGGACGGGACCTCCTGCGCCGCGGTCTCGTCCTGGGCGCCCGGGACCTCCTCGGCGGACGGGACCTCCTCGGCGGACGGGACCTCCTGCGCCGCCGCCCGGCGCTCGGCCTCCTCGCAGGCCCGCTCGGCGGCGGACTCGGCGAAGTCGGCGGCCAGCCAGTCGTGGCCCTCGCAGAGCAACGCCCAGGCGCGCTCCACGTGGGCCCGGGTCGTCGCCGGCGCGCCGATCGCGACCCGCAGCACCACCTGCCCGCGGACGGTCGTGTGGGTCAGGAACACCTCACCGCCGTCGTTGAGCCGCTCCAGCAGCGTCATGGTCGCGACGTCGGCGTCGACGTCCTCCGCCCAGCGCGGACGCAGGCAGACCAGCGACAGCGGGTGCTTGGTGACGACGTCGAACCGGTCGTCGGCGTCGGCCCGTGCGGCGAGCTCCTGCGCCAGCGCGACACCGGAGCGCACGTGGGCCCGGAGCCCCTCGGCGCCGTACCAGCGGAGCACGAACCACAGCTTGAGCGCGCGGAACCGGCGGCCGAGTTCGATCTGCCAGTCGCGGTAGTCGATGACCGCGCCGGCGTCGGTGGCGGCGTTGCGCAGGTACTCCGGGAGGATCGCCAGGGCGCCGGTCAGGGCCGCACGGTCAGCGACCCAGAAGAGGGTCGCGTCGAAGCCGGTGAGCAGCCACTTGTGCGCGTCGGTGGTGTAGCTGTCTGCCCACTCCACCCCAGCCTGCAGCTCACGCAGCTCGGGCGCCACGGCGCTCACCCCGGCGTAGGCGGCGTCCACGTGCAGCCAGACGCCGTGGTCGCGGCAGATCGGGCCGAGCGTGGCGAGCGGGTCGACGGCGGTCGTGGACGTCGTCCCGACCGTCGCGCAGACCAGCACCGGCCGGAACCCGCGGGCGGTGTCGCGCTCGAGCCGGACCTTCAGCGCCTCGGGTCGCATGGCCAGGTCGCCGTCCACCTCGACGATGCGGACGGCGTCGCTGCCGAGGCCGGCGATCCGCACCGCCTTCTCCATCGAGGAGTGCGTCTCGGCCGAGACGTAGACCGTGTACTCGTCCGGGCGGACGCCGGAGCGCACGGTCTCGCCGCCGCTGGCCCGGTGCAGCGCGGCGAGCAGCGCGACCAGGTTCGCGCCGGAGCTGGAGTCCTGGACGACGCCCCCGCCGGGGCCGGTCGAGCGGAACGCCTCGGGCAGGCCCAGCAGCTCGGCGAACCAGTCCAGGACGTGCTGCTCGAGCTCGGTGGCCGCCGGGCTGGTCACCCACGACATGCCCTGGACGCCGAGTCCCGCCGACACGAGGTCACCCAGGACCGAGGGGCCGGAGGTGTTGGCGGGGAAGTAGCCGAAGAAGCCCGGGTGCTGCCAGTGGGTGACGCCAGGCAGCACGACGCGGTCGAGGTCGGCCAGGACGGCCGAGAACGGCTCGCCCTGCTCGGGCGGCGCGGCGGGCAGCGACTCGCGGACGTCCCCGGGGGCGACGGGGGAGCGGACCGGGAAGGAGCCGATGCGGGTCCAGTAGTCGGCGATCCAGTCGACGACCTCGTGCCCGTGCCGGCGGAACTGCTCGGGGGTCATGTGCGGGGCGGACGGCGTCGGCTCACTCACGGGCCCACCGTATGGCGGTCGTCGTCCACCCGTGTGAGGTGCCCTTGGTGTGTGCCCGGGGAGTGGGGGCCGGAGGCCTCCGCGACGAGGGGCGGGAGGGGCTCGGCGCCGCTCGGGGACGGCACGTGGTCGCCGTGTCGGCCGGTGGGTCGACGATCGGTGCAGTGCCCCCGGTGCGACTCGAACGCACACTGCGCGGGTTTTGAATCCGCTCCCTCTGCCGATTGGGGTACGGGGGCGCGCCGGGCGATGCCCCGGGCCGCCCGAGCAGCCTAGCGGGGAGTCGCCGACCCACCGGCATCGATAGGCTCCCGCGCGTGAGCAGCGAGACGATCCGGGTCCTCATCGCCGAGGACGAGGCGCTCATCCGCCTCGACCTCAAGGAGATGCTGGAGGAGGAGGGGTACACCGTCGTCGCCGAGGTCGGCGACGGACAGCAGGCCGTGGACCGCGCCACCGAGCTGCGACCCGATCTGGTGATCCTCGACATCCAGATGCCGGTCCTCGACGGACTGTCGGCGGCCGAGCAGATCGCCTCCGCCCGGGTCGCGCCGGTCATCGTGCTCACGGCCTTCAGCCAGCGGGAGCTGGTCGAGCGGGCGCGCGACGCCGGGGCCATGGCCTATCTGGTGAAGCCCTTCTCCAAGAACGACCTGGTGCCGGCGATCGAGGTCGCCCGGGCCCGGTTCACCGAGCTCGCGGCGCTGGACGGCGAGGTGCGGACCTTGGAGGAGCGGCTGGAGGCACGCAAGGTCGTCGAGAAGGCCAAGGGCAGACTCATGGCCGACCAGGGCATGACCGAGGCCGAGGCGTTCCGTTGGATCCAGCGGACGGCGATGAACGAGCGGACCTCGATGAAGGCGCTGGCGCAGCGGATCCTCGACCAGGAGGTGGCCGACGCCCCGGCGGCCGAGTGAGCTGCGTCTCCGCCCGGTGAGCGCGTCGGGTCGCTGTGTGTCGGGGCCGGATCCGGGAGGTCACGACCTCATCACGGTCCGGTCGCCCCCCGGTCGGGGCCTCGGACCAGCAGTTACCTTCCCCCCACTGATGGGGTCAGCCCGGCTCGGGCTGGCCGAGTGCACCACCGACAGCACAGTGGGAGTGGCTTGATGCGCACAGGCATCCTCGCCCGGAGCGCCGCTGTCTCGGCTGCGGCCCTGCTCGTCCTGACCGCCTGCGGCGGCGGGGACGACGAGGGCGGCAGCGCGAGCGGCGGCGGCGGCGACAGCGGCGAGAAGCAGGTCAACGTCTACGGCTCCGACGGCAACATGGGCAACGCCCTCGGTGAGGACTTCACCGAGCAGGGCGCGCTCGCCGGCATGAAGGGCACCCTGCCCCTCACCGAGCTCTCCGGGGACTTCCGCGACCGGCTGATGCAGATCGACCCCAACCTGGTCGACTTCAACTACGCGGGTGAGACCTACGACGCGATCGTCATCACGGCGCTGGCCGCGCAGATGGCCGGCACCAACGACGCCAACGTCTTCAAGGCCTACGTCAACGGCGTGACCGTCGGGGGCGACAAGTGCGAGGACTTCGCCTCGTGCCTGGAGATCGTCAACGGTGGCGGGAACCCCGACTACGACGGCCAGTCCGGCCCGCTGAGCTTCACCGACGCCGGCGAGCCGGCCCAGGCCAGCATCGGCATCCAGCAGTTCGGCGACGACAACCGGATCGACGACAGCGCGACCCGCTACGTCCTGCCCGGTGACGAGGCCAACGCCGCGACCGACGAGGGCCCGGCCCCGGCTCCGGCCGGCACCACCAGCCCCGAGCCGCTGGTCATCGGCACCCTGCTGCCGCAGACCGGCAACCTGGCCTTCCTCGGCCCGCCCGAGATCGCCGGTGCGCAGCTGGCGGTCAACGACGTCAACGCCGCCGGCGGTGTCCTCGGCCAGCAGGTGCAGCTCATCCAGCGCGACTCGGGTGACACCTCGACCGACATCGCGACCCAGTCGGTCGACGCCCTGCTGCAGGCCGGCGCCAACGCGATCATCGGTGCGGCGTCCTCCGGCGTGAGCCTGACGGTCATCGACACCATCACCGGTGCCGGTGTCATGCAGTTCTCGCCGGCGAACACGTCGGACCAGTTCACGACGTACAACGACAACGGGCTGTACTTCCGCACCGCGCCGCCGGACACCCTGCAGGCCGAGGCGCTGGCCGACCTCATCATCGAGGACGGCAACAACACCGTCGGGATCCTCGCGCTCAACGACCCCTACGGCACCGGGCTCGCGGACAACGTGAAGAACAACCTGGTGGCTGCCGGTCTCGCCGAGGGCGACATCCAGACGATCATCTACGACCCGCAGGCTGCCAACTTCGACTCCGAGGTGCAGCAGATGGTCGACTTCAACCCCGACGCCATCGCGGTCATCGGGTTCGACGAGTCCTCGCGGATCATCGAGGGGCTCAACGCGAACGGCGTCGGCCCGCAGCGCTGACCCATCCGGCGCTGTTCCGTCACAGCGCTGACCACGCGGTGGGGGGGGGGGGGGGGGGGGGGGGGGGGGGGGGGGGGGGGGGGGGGGGGGGGGGGGGGGGGGGGGGGGGGGGGGGTGGGGGTGGGGGTCGGGGCGGGCGTTGTGGGGGGTTTTCGAA
>NZ_JBJGYV010000028.1:0-60588 GCF_054050175.1 Geodermatophilus sp. SYSU D00697 | reverse complement strand
GGCGGGGGGGGGGGGGCGGCCCGCGCCGCCCCCCCCCCGCCCGGGGGGGGGCGCCGGGCCCCGGGGGGGGGGCCCCCCCCCCAGGGGCCGAGTGCGGCGAGCGCGCCCGGCCCCTGGATCACTTCTCCTGGCCGGGCAGGCCTTCGTAGGCGATGTTCCCGGTCTGCAGGTTCTCCTCGGTCATCTGCGGCAGCTGCTCGAGGAAGGCCTCACGCTCGGTGACCACGTTCTTGATCGCGTCGTCGACGTTGTCCTGCGTGATCTTCGGCATGATGTAGACCGGCTCGGTGTTGACCTCCTCACCCCTGGCGATCTTGGCCGCCACGGCGAGGCCGGCGGACAGCTCCACGGTGCCGTTCTGCAGCATCGTGCCGATGAACTCACCGCTCTTGACGGCGTTGAGCCCGTCCTCGATGCCGTCGATGCCGACGATCGGGACGTCGGTCCGGCCGGCCTCCTTGAGCGCCTGGAGGGCGCCGAGGCCCATGTCGTCGTTCTGCGAGACGACGCCGTTGATGTCCTGGCCGAACGCGGAGATCCAGTTCTTCATCCTGTTGACGGCCTCGTCACGCTGCCAGTTGGCAGTGTCCTGGGCGAGCACCTTGATGTCCGGGTACTTGGCCAGGATGTTCTCGATGCCCTCCTGCCGGTCCAGCTGACCGGACTGGCCCAGCGGGCCCTGCAGGACGACGATGTTGCCCTTCCCGCCGAGCCTGTCGGCCATCATCTGCATCTCCTGCTCCCCGGCGGCCACGTCGTCGGGCTGCACGTTCCCGGCCACGTCGGGGTTGTTCAGCGCGGCGTTGACCGGGACCACCGGGATGCCGGCGGCCTTGGCCGCCGCCACCTGCGGGCCGAGCGAGTCCGCCTGGACGGGGACGACGACGATCGCGTCGACGCCGGCCTGGACGTACTGGTCGAGCTGGGACGCCTGGGTGTTGACGTCGAGGTTGGCCGAGTTCCACAGCAGCTCGATGTCGTTGGCCGCCGCGTAGGCCTCCATGCCCTCCTTGCCCGCGGTGATGAACGAGGACATGTTGTAGACGCTGACGCCGATCCGCAGCGGCTGGGCGCCGCCGGCGTCACCGCCGCCACCACCCCCGGCGTTGGGGTCCCCCGCGCCGCAGGCGGCGAGGGGTACGGCGACGGCCGTGAGGGCGAGGCCCACGAGGGTCTTCCGGAATCGCAACACGATTCTCCTTCGGATGTGCGGGTGGGTGGTGCGGGTGGGACGGACCGGTGGCTAGACCCGGCGTCGGGTGGTCCACACGTCGACCGCGACGGCGGCGACGATCAGGACGCCCGAGATCACGCTCTGCCAGTAGGCAGGCACGATGAGGATGTCCAGGCCGTTGTTGAGGGTCTGGATGAGGATCAGGCCGAGGGCGGTGCCCCAGACCGTGCCGCGGCCACCCATCAGGCTGGCCCCGCCGATCACGACGGCGGCGATGGCGTCCAGCTCGTAGCCGGCGCCCAGCGTGGGGGGACCGGAGATGACGCGGGAGGCCAGCATGACGCCGGAGAGGCCGGCCAGCAGCCCGCTGATGGCGTAGACGCTGAACAGCACGCGGCGGGCGTTGACGCCGGCGATCTCGGCCGCGACCCGGTTGCCGCCGACGGCGTACACGCGCATCCCGTAGGAGGTGCTGCGCATGATGATGCCGGCGGCGATGATCCCGACGATCATGACGATGACGGGGATCTGGAGGCCGAAGACCGTGGTGTTCGCGATCTTGCCGAACTCCGCGGGCAGGCCGTTGATCGGGGCGCCGCCGCCGATGACGTAGGCGACCCCCGACCCCGCGGTCAACATCCCCAGCGTGACGATGAACGGTGGCACGTCCACCCGGGAGACGAGCAGGCCGTTGATCGAACCGGCCAGCAGGCCGACCGCCATCGCCGACACCACGGTCAGCCACACCTGGCCGGGGTTCGCCGCGGCCACCGCTGCCGACGTCATGCCGGCGACGGCGATGACACTGCCGACCGACAGGTCGATCCCGCCGGTCAGGATGACCAGGGTCTGCCCCAGCGCGATGAGCGCGAAGGGAGCCGCCGCGACGAGGATCGTCTGCAGGTTGTCCAGCGTGCTGAAGCGGGCACTGCGGTAGCTGAAGTAGGCGATGACCAGGGCCAGCACGATCAGCATCGAGCGCCGTGCCAACTGGTCCTTGAACCACTCGGCGGTCCAGCGCCGGCCGGCGTCGTGCGCCGGTGTGTTCTCCGCGGCTGGGGCGCTGCTCGCAGGGGTCTGCGTGCTCGCGGTCATGACTGGGGGTCCTTCCCGGAGGAGTCGGAGGTGGGCGCGGTGCCCTGGGAGTTCGGTGCCGTCTCCGGCGTGGTGGAGCGATCGCCCAGCCCGGAGGCCAGCCGGAACATCACGTCCTGGACGTCGGGCCGGGAGAGGGCCTCGCGGTCCAGCTCCCCCACCACGGCGCCCTCGCGCATGACCAGCGCGCGGTGGGCGAGCCCGAGCACCTCGGGCATGTCGGAGGAGGCCATGACGACGGCCATGCCGGCCTCGGCCAGCTCGGTGATGATCCGGTAGATCTCCGAGCGGGCGCCGATGTCGACGCCCCGGGTCGGCTCGTCGAGCAGGAGCACGTCGACGTGCTCGGTGAGCCAGCGGGCCAGGACGACCTTCTGCTGGTTGCCCCCGGAGAGGGTGCCGACCTCCTGGCCGAGCCCGCGGCTGCGCAGCCGGACGGACTTCATCGCCTCACCGACGGCACCGGCGCGGGCGCGTTGCTTGAGCCACCCCGCGACGTCGAAGGACCCCAGCCGGGGCAGCGAACCGTTGTCCAGGACGCTCATCCCCAGCACGGCACCGGCCCGCTTGCGGTCCTCGGGGACCAGCGCCATGCCGGCGGCGATGGAGGCCGCCGGGCTGTGCCGCTTCACCGGCCGGCCCGCGACGCTGATCTCCCCCGACAGGGTCGTGCGCACCCCGAAGATGCCCTCGATCAGTTCGGTCCGGCCGGCCCCCACGAGGCCGGCCAGTCCCAGCACCTCGCCGCGGCGGACGCTCAGTGACACCGGCCCCGGGGCGCCGCTGACGTGCAGGTCGCGGACCTCCAGACCCACCTCGGTGCCGGCCGGACGCACCTCGGGGAACAGGTCCTCCAGGTCACGGCCGATCATCGCGGTGACGATGTCGTCGTCGTGCACCTCGCTCATCGAGGCGTCCAGGACCAGGCCGCCGTCCCGCAGGACGACGACGCGGTCGGCCAGCGCTCGCATCTCGCCCATCTTGTGGGTGGTGAAGGCCATGGCCACGCCCTGGTCACGCAGCTGGCGGACGACCTCGTAGAGGCCTTCGACCTCCTTCTCGTCGATCGCCGAGGTCGGCTCGTCCAGCAGCAGGACGCGGGCGCCGCGGCTGGAGTTCTTCACGATCTCGACGATCTGCTGCAGTCCGACAGGGAGCGTGCCCATCCTGGCGCCGGGGTCGATGTCCACGCCGAACACCTCGAGCATGGACCGGGCCTTCGTGATCATGGCCCGGCGGTCCAGGGTCCCCAGCCGCGTCTTGATCTCGTGCCCGACGAACAGGTTCTCGTACACGGTCATGTGGTCGATCGCAGCCAGCTCCTGCGGGACGATCGCGACGCCCAGGCGGTGGGCGGCACGGATGTCACCGGCGTGGAGTTCGTGTCCACCGACGAAGACCGATCCCTCGTCGGCGCGGTACTGCCCGGAGGCGATCTTCATCAGGGTGGACTTGCCGGCCCCGTTCTCACCGGCCAGGGCCGTGACGGTACCCAGCGGCAGGGACAGGGACACGCCCTTGAGCACTGGGACACCGCCGAAGGACTTGACCAGACCGCGGCACTCCAGCGCCACCGCGTCCGGGTCCGCCAGCGTGGCCGTCGCGCCCGCGGCGGTCGCCCCTGACGCGGCTGCCGGGCGGCTCATGCCGGCACCACGATCGACTTGAGGCTGCCGGGGTCGCGGTCGGACTCCAGCGCCTGCTGGACGTGGTCCAGGTCGAACCGGCCGGTGACCAGCGAGTCGACGTCGACCTGGCCGGAGGACACCAGGTGGATCGCCAGCGGCCAGGTGTTGGTGTAGCGGAAGATGCCGGTCACGGTGATCTCGCGGTCCTGGATGACCGAGACCGGCAGGGCGAGCTCGCTGTTGCCCAGGCCGACCAGCACGACGGTGCCGGCGGGGCGCACCGAGCGGATGCCCGCGGTGATCGCCGGCGCCGCGCCGCTGGCGTCGATGAACGCGTCCACCCCCAGGTCGAGACCGACGAGGTCCTCGCTGGTCGGGTCGACGACGGAGGTGGCTCCGTACTCCAGCGCCCGCTCCCGCCGCGGTCCCACGGGGTCGGAGACGATGACCTCCCGAGCCCCGAAGGCCCGGGCCGTCTGGGCGGTGATGATGCCGATGGGGCCGGCGCCGGCGATGAGCACCGTGTCGCCCGGGCTGATGGCGGCCTTGCGCATGGAGGCGATGCCCACGGACAGCGGCTCCAGCAGCGCGCCGGCGTCGTCGGAGAGGGTGTCGGGCAGCGTGTGCGCGAACATCGACGGCGCGGTGATGAACTGGGTGAAGGCGCCGTCGACCGGCGGCGTGGCGTAGAAGCGCATGTTCGGGCAGAGGTTGTAGCGGCCCTCGACGCACTGCCGGCAGACGTGACACGGCCGCTGTGGCTCGATCGCCACCCGCTGCCCCACCCGGGCGGGGTCGACCCCCTCGCCGACGGCGACGATGCGGCCGGCCACCTCGTGCCCGAGCACCAGCGGGGCGTCGACGACGAAGTCCCCGGCGCGCATGTGCCGGTAGTAGTGCACGTCCGAGCCGCAGACCCCCACCGCGGAGACCTCGACGAGCACCTCCCCGAGCGGGACGGCGGGCACCGGACGTTCTTCCACGACCACGGTGTTGGCGGCGACGAGCACGCTCGCCCGCATGGACTCCGGGATCTGTTCTGCGACCGCGTTCACTGCGCTCATCGGGCTCCTTCCAGAGGGACAGGGACAGGGATGCCGACGGGGTCCGTGGGCTGCAGGAGAGCACGTCCGGAGACCATGTGCACG
Organism: Geodermatophilus sp. SYSU D00697; assembly: GCF_054050175.1. Taxonomy (NCBI): domain Bacteria; kingdom Bacillati; phylum Actinomycetota; class Actinomycetes; order Geodermatophilales; family Geodermatophilaceae; genus Geodermatophilus; species Geodermatophilus sp. SYSU D00697. Next base: position 55,543 of record NZ_JBJGYV010000028.1, on the reverse strand, counting down.
GCGCCGGCGGCGACGCAGGCCGCGGTGTGCTCCGGGCGCACGCCGCCGTCGACCCCCACGGGCAGGTGACCGGCGAGCTGCCGCACGGTGTCCAGCCTGGAGAGGTCGGCGGCCTCACGGGTGCCGGGCTGGATCAGCATGACAAGCGCACCGTCCACCGCATCGGCCAGGCCACGGACCACGTCGACGGCGACGGTCGGCGCCACCTCGCTCCAGACCTCGCCGCCGGAGCCCCGGACCCGGCGCACTGCCGGGCTCCCGGCGGCACACCACCCGGGCGGCAGGACCAGCCGCTGGGGGCGCGCCGCCAGCAGCCGTTCCAGCAGGTCGTCCGGGCCGGGCCCGGCAGGGCCGGACGCGCGCTCGATGACGTGCACCTCCACCCGGGCCGCCGGCAGGGCGGCGCGCACGGCCGCGAGGGTCTCGACCGCCACGCCGCCGACGGCCCGGCCACCCGCGGTGAGGACGTCGACGTGCACCCAGTGGCCCCCTGCGTGCAGCAGCGTGGCGGCCACGAGCCTGGACTCCGGCGGCAGTGCGTACAGACTGCCGGCGGTGCTGACGCCCGGCGGCGTGTCCCACGTTTGCACCACGGCGCCGCGGCCGGTGATCGGGGCGGTCATCGCGCCGCCAGCGGCGTGTGCGCGGCAGGCGGGAGGACCGCCGAGGAGGCGGCGACCGCCGCGTACAGCGGGCGCGGGTCACGGGTCGTGGCCCGCGGCACGGCGCGCACCTGCGCGTCCGGCCGCCAGGCGTCGCGGACCTCGGTGACGTCGGTGCCGGTGGCCACCGCAGCGGCCTGCACGCACGCGCCCCGGGCGGTGGCCTCGCCGGCGTCGCCCTCGTCGGCGACCTCGACCGGGCGGCCGGTGAGGTCGGCCAGCAGTTGGGTGTAGGCCGGGGACCGGGCCCCACCCCCGGCGGCCAGCACCCGGCCGTCGACGTCGACCCCACAGGTCCGGAGGTGTTCCTGCCCGTCCACGAGGCCGAGAAGGACCCCCTCGAACGCCGCCCGGGCGACGTCCTCGCGTGTGGTGGCGGAGGTGATGCCGGCGAGGACACCGTGGGCCTCCGGGCGGTCCGGCTTCCGCTCCCCGTCGAGGTAGGCGACCAGCACGGGCCCCGTCGCGGCCGGCGCCGCCAGCGCGAGCCGGGCCAGCTCGGCGTGCCCCACGCCCAGCAGCCGCGCGAAGGCGTCGGTGACCCGTGCGGCGTTGAGCGTCGACACCAGCGGGAGCCAGCCGCCGGTCATGTCGGCGACGCCGTCGACCAGGCCGCTGGGGTCGTGCACCGGACGCGGTGACGAGGCGGCCACGACGCCGGAGGTCCCCAGCACGTACAGGACGTCGCCACTGCGCATCCCCAGCCCCAGCGCAGCCGCGTGCTGGTCGCCGCCACCGGCGCCGACGAGAGTGGTCGGGGCCAGGCCGAGCTGCTCGGCCACCTCGGGCAGCACCGTCCCCGCCGGCTGCGAGGGCCCCAGGACCTCCGGCAGCAGGTCCGGCCAGTCGGCCCGGGGGGCGACCGCCGCGAGGACCTCGAGGGCGTACTCGCCGCGGACGGCGTCGAAGTACGCCGTCCCGGACGCCTCGGAGCGGTCGGTGACGTAGCGCCCGGTGAGCCGGTGGGTCAGGTAGTCGTGCGGGAGCAGCACCCGGCGCAGCGCCGCGAAGTGGTGTGGTTCCTCGGCGGCCAGCCAGGCCAGCTTGCCCACGGTGAAGGCCGCGGTGGGCACCGAGCCGACGCGACGGGCCCAGGTCCCGTCGTCGATCACCGACCGCAGCCGCCGCAGGTGGGGCGTCGACGTCGTGTCGTTCCACAGCTTGGCCGGCCGCAGCACGCGGTCGGCGCCGTCGAGTGCGACCAGCCCGTGGCACTGCCCGGCGACCGAGAGGGCCGCGACGTCCCCGCCCCGCGACCCGGCGGACGCCAGGGCCGAGCGGATGGCCGTCGAGGCGGCGGTCCACCAGTCCTGTGGGTCCTGCTCGCTGCACGGCGGGAAGGCGGGGTGGTGCGGCGCCGCGCCCGTGCCGAGCAGGGCCCCGGTCTCGACGTCGCGCACCTCGGCCTTGCAGGACTGCGTCGAGGAGTCGACGCCGACGACCACACGCGGGCTCATCCGCCGGCCCCCTCGTGCACCCGAGCCAGGCCCACGACACCGGCCGGGTGTGCGGCCACCACGTCGCTGAGGGTGTGCCCCCGCAGCTCCATCAGGACCGCGGTCAGCGCGTCCCCCCAGGCCGAGGCGACCAGGGTGCTGCCGGTGGCGACCAGTCCCCCGAGGTCGGCGTCGGCAGGCTCGGTGCGCAGCGCGACCACGGTGCCGGCGGCCCGGGCGAACGGGGACTCCGGGGCCTCGGTGACGGCCACGACGTGGACCCCCCGCGCGCCCAGGAGTGTGACGAGGGCGGTGATGTCCTCGGAGCGACCGCCCTTGGAGAACGCGATGACGACGTCCTCCGCGGTGACCGCTCCGACACCACCGTGCAGGGCGTCCAGCACCGGGAGGGAGAACGCCGGAGTGCCGCACACCGAGAGCAGGTGCGCCAGCCGGGCGGCGACGTTCCCCGACGTCCCCGCGCCGATGGTGACGACCTTGCCGCGCACGCCGGCCACCCGAGCCACGACCGCGTGGAAGGAGGGCCCGAGCTGGTCGGCGAGGCTGCGCAGCGCATCCGCCTGACGGAGGAGCAAGGCCCGCGCCCGCCCCTCCACGTCGACCTCACCCACCAACCGACCTGCCTGTCCTCGCGACATTGCGACGCGGTGAGTTTGCTCACCGCTTGCTCATAGGTCAAGTCCTGTGCTCACATGTGCACGACGGCGACCGGGGAGGTGCAATGGGGCCCGACGAGCTGGCCGAGATCGTCACCGTGGCGCGCCGGCACTACCTGGACGGCGCCTCGAGGATCGACATCGCCAGGGAACGGGGTCTGTCACGGTTCAAGGTGGGTCGGCTGCTGCAACGCGCCCTGGACACCGGGATCGTCCGCATCGAGATCCACTCGCCCAGCGACCTGGACCTGGACCTGTCCCAGCGCCTGGCCGCCCGCCACGGGCTGCGCCGCGCGCTGGTCGTGGTCACCCCGGACGACCGGGATGTCTCGGGCTCCATCGGACGCGCCGCCGGTGAGCTGCTGCGCGAGATCGTCACCGCGGACGACGTGTTGGGGGTGGGTGGGGGCCGGAGCCTGCGGGCGATGACCGCCCACCTGCACGACATGGCCCGCTGCGACGTCGTGCAGCTCACCGGCATGGTGGGGGTGGTCGGCGAGACGTCCACGGACATCACGCGCGCGGTGGGCGAGGTCAACGGCGGCCAGGTCTTCCCCATCTTCGCCCCGATCATCGCCCCCGATGCCCGCACCGCCACCGCGCTGAGGTCGCAGGAGTCGGTCCGCTCGGCGGTGACCCGTTACCCCGACGTCAGCAAGGCGATCGTCTCCATCGGCGGGTGGACCGCGGAGACGTCGCGGGTCTACTCCTTCCTGTCCCGGCCCGAGCGCGAGGCGCTCACGGCGGCGGGGGTCGTGGGCGAGGTCTGCACCCTGCCCGTCGATGCGTCCGGCCACGTGGTGCCCTTGCTCGACGACCAGCGGATCGGGGTCTCCGAAGCGGAGCTCCGGGGCATCGACGACGTCATCGGCGTGGCCGGCGGCGCGGACAAGACCGAGGCGATCCGTGCGGTCCTGCGCGCCGGCCTCGTCTCCTCACTGGTCACTGACGTCCACGTCGCCCGCCGCCTCGTCGCCGACGACCCGGCTGAGCAGACCACCCCCGCCTCGAGCGCCGACCTCGACGGCGCCCCACGCCGTTCCGAGGCCCGTCCCGTCGACCTCCGGTCCGCACCAGGGAGAACCCGATGACCCGCTTGTACAACGACCCGGCCACCTTCACCGAGGAGGCGCTGGAAGGCTTCCTCGACGTGCACGCCGACCGTGTGGTCGGCGTCCCCGGCGGTGTGGTCCGAGCGCAGGCCACCCGCCCCGGGAAGGTCGCCGTGGTGGTGGGGGGCGGCTCGGGGCACTACCCGGCGTTCTGCGGCGTGGTGGGACCGGGCTTCGCCGACGGCGCCGTGGTCGGCAACGTGTTCACCTCCCCCTCGGCGGCCGACGCGGCCTCGGTGGGCCGCGCCGCCAACGGCGGCGCCGGGGTCCTGTTCTCGACCGGCAACTACGCCGGTGACGTCATGAACTTCACCCTCGCCGTGCAGCGCCTGGAAGCCGAGGGGATCCCGGCGCGGTACGTGGCCGTCACCGACGACGTGGCCAGCGCACCGGCCTCCGAGCAGGCCAAGCGTCGCGGGATCGCCGGCGACTTCACGGTCTTCAAGACCGCCTCGGCCGCGGCCGAGGAGGGGGCCACGCTCGACGAGGTCGAGCGGGTGGCGCGCCACGCCAACGAGCGCACCCGCACGCTCGGTGTGGCGTTCGACGGGTGCACCATGCCCGGTGCGGACTCCCCGCTGTTCACGGTGCCCGCCGGCAAGATGGGCCTGGGGCTGGGCATCCACGGCGAGCCCGGCGTCCGCGACGAGGACATGCCCACCGCTGCCGAACTGGCGAGGGTCCTGGTGGAGGGCCTGCTGGCCGAGGCCCCCAGCGGAGCCGGCGCCCGGGTCGCGGCCATCCTCAACGGGCTGGGGAACACCAAGTACGAAGAGCTCTTCATCGTCTGGGCGACGGTGGCCCGGCTGCTCCGCGAGGCGGGACTGCAGGTGGTCGAGCCCGAGGTGGGCGAGCTGGTGACCAGTCTCGACATGGCCGGCTGCTCGCTGACCCTGATGTGGCTGGACGAGGAGCTGGAGCGGCTCTGGACCGCGCCGGCCGACAGCCCCGCCTACCGCAAGGGCACCACCGCGGGCGGTGAGGCCGGTCCGGTCCGGTCGCCGGAGGAGACGATGCAGGCCGCGCGACCCCAGGTGTCCGGCGGCGCCACCACGCCGGAGGACGCCCGGGCCGCCGGCGAGGCCGTGCTGGCGGCGCTGCAGGCGCTGGCCGACGTCGTCGCCGGCGCCGAGGAGGAGCTGGGCCGGATCGACGCCGTCGCCGGGGATGGCGACCACGGCCGGGGGATGGTCCGGGGCAGCGCCGCCGCGCTGCAGGCGGGGCGGGAGGCGCTCGACCAGGGAGCGGGCAGCACGGGGGTCCTGTGCGCCGCCGGGGACGCCTGGGCCTCCCGCGCCGGCGGCACCTCGGGCGTCCTGTGGGGCGAGCTGCTCAACTCCGTGGGCCGCCGCCTGGGCGACACCACCGACGCCCAGGCGCTCGCCGACGGCGTCCAGGAGGGGTTCGAGGCCCTCATGCGTCTGGGCGGGGCCAAGCCCGGCGACAAGACGATGCTCGACGTCCTGCAGCCCTTCAGCCAGGTGCTGGCGGCGGGCGTCGCCGGCGGCCAGCCGCTCGTGGCGGCCTGGGCCGCCGCAGCCGATCGGGCCGAGGAGGCCGCCCGGGCGACCGCGGACATGGTGCCCAAGGTCGGGCGCGCCCGCCCGCTGGCGGAGCGCAGCAAGGGCACCCCCGACGCGGGCGCCACCTCCATGGCGATGATCGTCCGAGCGATCCACGGCGTTCTCGCGGAGCGCTGAACCGGCACCAGGGCCCGGGACCGCACGAGGGTCGCGGGCCGGGGAGGACAACGGAACTCGAGAGATGGGAAGACGGATGGTGGAGCCGATCAGGGTCGTCGTCGGCAGTGACGACGCCGGGTACCAGTACAAGGAGGCCCTCAAGAGGGACCTCGAGGGGGACGACCGGGTCGCCGAGGTCACCGACGTGGGTGTCGGCGATGCCGAGACGACGGCGTACCCGCACGTTGCCGTGACCGCCGCCCGCATGATCGCCGACGGGCGGGCGGACCGTGCCCTGCTGGTGTGCGGTACGGGTCTGGGCGTGGCGATCAGCGCCAACAAGGTCCCGGGCATCCGGGCGGTGACCGCGCACGACAGCTACTCGGTGGAGCGGGCGATCCTGTCCAACGACGCCCAGGTCCTCTGCTTCGGGCAGCGGGTCGTCGGCCTGGAGCTCGCCCGTCGGCTGGCCCGCGAGTGGCTGGGGTACCGGTTCGACACCTCCAGCGCCTCCGCCGACAAGGTCGCCGCGATCGGCGAGTACGAGTCCGGCGTGGCCGACGCCAAGCACACCATCGACGAGGACGCCGCGCTGGCCTGCGACTGAACCGCGCGGCGGTCGGCGTGGGAGCGGGCCAGGTCCGGGTCGGCACGCTGGCCTGGCCGCCTCCCCGCCTCCCCGCCTCCCCGCGAACGGGCACGGGACCGACCCCCGCTGCCGGCGCCGGCGGATTCCTCGCCGCCCCGCGGTCTGCCCTCGGCGTGTCGGGCATACCGTCGACGGCGCACCGGCCGACCCCCGAGGGGCGGGGACGTGGGTGGCCTCGCCGGCGCTGCCGGTCCTGCGACGAGCGACGGGATGGCGACGATGGACCTTCGCCTCGTGGTCGGTGGCCTGCTCACCCGGGACGCCGTGCTGGGCACCCTGTTGCTGAACTACGCCGAACGGCTCGATCGGGGGCGACCCGGCCCCGGCGGGGACTGCTTCGTCGTCCCGAGCTGGGAGGAGCAGGCGCCGGGCACCCCGCACGAGACCCGGCTGCTGACCGTCGCGGCGCACACCTGCCGCGCGGACCCCCGTGCCGGGGAGCACCTCGACGCCGTCCTGGAGCTCGTGCACGCGGTGCTGACCGGCGAGGAGGCCCGCGGCGCGATCACCGCCCGCGCCCACAGGAGCTCCGCGGACCTGCAGACCGGGGTCGACACCGTCTCCAAGGTCGGCACCTGGGAGATCACCCTGACCCCGTCCCGGGACGCGGGCGCGCCGCAGCCACGGCTGCTCGCCCTGCCCGACCTGCACGGCCGCACACCGCTGCCGGGGAGCGGGCGGCGTCAACCCCTCACCGGTCCGGGCGCGGAGGGGCTGCCGCCGGCCTCGGGAGCCGGGAGCTCCAGCCGGTAACCGTGCCCGCGCACCGTGACGATCTCCGGGATCCGGTGCCCGGACCCGGCACCCTCCTGGATCTTGCGGCGCAGCGCAGCGACGTGGACGTCGAGGGTCTTGGTGGAGCCGAACCAGTTCTCGTCCCACACGTCCCGCATGAGCTGTTCCCGGCTGTGCGCCACCTCGGGTTGGGCGGCCAGCCGCGCCAGCAGGTCGAACTCCTTGGGGCGCAGGCGGAGCTCTCGCCCTCCCAGCGTGACCCGGTGGCGCGGCACGTCGACGACGAGGTCACCCACGGTGCGCACCGTCGGCTCGACCGAGGTGGCGGCGCCGCGGCGCAGGTGCGCACGCACCCGGGCGTGCAACTCGGTCAGGCGGACCGGCTTGACCAGGTAGTCGTCGGCGCCCGCCTCCAGGCCCACGACGACGTCCATCTCCGCCGAACGGGCGGTGAGCATGACCAGCACGCAGCCCGGCTGCAGGCGCCGGAGCCGCCGGCACACCTCCACGCCGTCGAGGTCGGGCAGCCCGAGGTCCAGCAGCACCAGGTCGACCGGCCCCGCCGCGGCCCGGTCCAGGGCAGCGCCCCCCGACTGCGCCCAGACGACGTCGTAGGCGTGGCTGCGCATGCTGGTCGCCAGCACCTCACCGATCGTCGGGTCGTCCTCGACCAGCAGGATCCGGCCGACCATGGCGACATGGTCGCAGCCCGGGGGGCGCGGCGGGGAGGCGCGATCGATGGCCTCGGCGGCACGCGGGTGCGGTGACATCGTCGCCTCGGCGCGGCATCCTGGCGCCCACTGACCGTGGTGCCCGACGGCGACGGCGGAAGGGGACGACGCTCGTGCGCACCCGCATCATCGGAGTCGCCCTGCTGGCCTCCGTCCTCGCCATCTGCCTGTTCGGTGTGCCCCTGGGCGTGGGCGTGCTCCAGTACGCGCTCCAGCACGAGCGCGGCCACCTGGTGCAGGTGGCCAGCGACGTCGCGATCGAGGTGTCCGGCGACGTGGACGACCACTTCGTCGACCCCGAGGACCTCACCGAGCTCGACGACGACGGCCACGAGCGGTCCGCGGCCGTCTACGACGACGACGGCGACCTCCTGGCCGGGTCCGTGCCGATCGACGACCCCGACCTGGTGGAGGAGACGCTCGACGGCGACGTGAGCACCGGGACCGAGGGGGAGGTCCTCGTCGCCGCCGTCCCCGTGACGCACTCCGACGACGTGATCGGTGCCGTGGTCGTCACCGGACCTCGCGGCGCCGTGCTCGACAACGTCGTCCTCGTGTGGACGGGGATGGCCGGGCTCGCGGTCGCCGCGGTGTCCATCGCCTGGCTCGTCGGCCGCCGCCAGGCGCGCCGGCTGGCCGGCCCCCTGGAGGACCTCGAGGACCGGGCCCGCCGGCTCGGGGACGGCGACTTCAGCGTCCGCAGCCGCCGGGGCGGGATCGAGGAGATCGACTCGGTGGGAGCGGCACTGGACACCACCGCAGCCCGCCTCGACGACATGCTCGCCCGGGAACGCGCGTTCTCCGCCGACGCCTCCCACCAGCTGCGGACCCCCCTGGCCGGCCTGCGGCTGCGCCTGGAGGCGGCGCTGGAGCAGCCCGACGACGACCTGCGGCAGGCCATCGCCGCGAGCCTGGCCGACGCCGACCGTCTCGAGGCGACCATCGAGGAACTGCTCGCCCTCGCCCACGCCGGTCAGGGCGGACAGGCCGCGCCGATCGACGTCGGCGCCCTCGTCGGCGAGCTCTCCCCGGAGTGGGGAGCTCGGCTGGCCCTGCACGGCCGGGACCTCGATGTGCACGTCGAACCCGGCACCCCGGACGCGTGGGCGTCGACCGCGGCGGTGCGGCAGGTGCTCGCCGTCCTGGTCGACAACGCCACCACGCACGGCGGCGGAACGGTCACCGTCGCCGTCCGCGAGGCCACCGGCGCCGTGGCGATCGACGTCTGCGACGAGGGCCCCGGGCTGCCGGCGGCCGGCGCCGGGCTGTTCACCCGGCGAGCCGACCGGCGTGACGGGCACGGCATCGGACTGGCGCTGGCGCGCCGGCTCGCCGAGTCCGCGCAGGGGCGACTGGAGCTGCAGCGCGCCTCCCCACCGGTGTTCACCCTCCTCCTCCCACCCGCGGGCAGCGAGCCCGGGACCGGGCGGGAGGTGGACGCCACGGTCCGGCCCGCGGCCGGCTGAACTTGCTCCCGGGCGGCCGGTGCTGGACAGTCCTGGCCCGATGCCGTCGCACGCCCCGAGGAGCCGGATGACCCGAGGTCGCCGCCCCGGTCTCCCTCGCTCCGCCCGCTGATGGCCGGCACCTCGTCGCGGCCGGTACGGCTGCTCCAGGTCAACGCGTTCGTCAGCATCCTCGACCGCTTCGCGATGCCGCCGATGCTCCTGGCGATCGCCGCCGACCTCGACGTCCCGCTGTCGGCGGTGGTCCAGGCGGCCGGCGCCTACTTCCTGGCCTACGGCCTCAGCCAGCCGGTCTGGGGACTCGTGTCGGACTCCCTGGGCCTGGTCCGCACCATGCGGCTGGCGCTGGTGGTCGCCGGCCTCGCCGCGTTCGCCGCCGCCGGGGCGGGGACACCCCTGGCCCTGGGTGTGGCCCGCGGGGTGGGCGGCGCGTTCTTCGGCGCGGCCTACCCGGCCGGGATCATCTACGTCGGCGACACCGTGCCCGCCGACCGGCGCCAGCGGGAGCTCACCCGGCTCATGGTCGGGGTGGCGTTCGGCACCGCGCTCGCCTCAGCGGGTGCCGGGGCCGTCGCCCAGCTGTCCTCCTGGCGCGCGGTCTTCCTCACCACGGGAGCCGCGGCGCTGGTGCTGTGCGTGGCGCTGCGCCGCCTGCCCGAACCACCGCGCACCCGGACCCACCGCGGTCCGCTGACCCCGCTGTTCACGGTCGCGCGGTCCCCGGCGGCCACGTTCGTGCTGGGCCTGGCCTTCGTCGAGGGCGGCGTGGTGCTCGGCGCCCTCACCCTCCTCCCGGCCGCGGTCGAGGCGGCCGGTGCGCCACCGGCCCTGGCCGGCGGCGTCACCGCGGTCTACGGCGTCGCGGTGTTCGTCTTCGCGGCGGTGGTGGGCCGGCTCTCCCGTCATGTGCACCCGTCGCGGCTGATCGCCGTCGGCGCCGCCTCCGCGGTCGCCGCCTGCCTGCTGCTGGCCTCGTCGCAGACGGCGGTCGCGGCGATCGCCGTGACGCTGCTGCTCGGCCTCACGTGGGCGGCCATGCACTCGTCGCTGCAGACCTGGGCGACCGAGGTGCTGCCCGCGGCCCGGGCCACCGTGGTGTCGCTGTTCGCGGGGGCCCTGTTCTGCGGCAGCGCGCTGGCGGCGGTCGCCGTCGCGGACCTGGCCGACGCCGGCCGTTACCGGACCATCTACCTCCTGGCCGGCCTCGTCGCCGTCCCGCTCGGGCTCGTGGCCGTCTGGGGCCGGGCCCGGTGGCGGCGGCCGGCCTGAGGCGCGACCAGTTCAGGTCACGCTCAGCACACTCTGCCCGACGGTACGAGCAGGCGCGCCGGAGCGTTGTGGAACTGTGCCGGTGGAGACCGCTGACCTTCGGCGATCGAAGACGACGGGGACCCTGGCGACCCGTCGGCGAGTCGGCTGATCCTGACCACGCCGCCCGGAGTGGTGCGGCACACATCTCCAGGAGGCTCACCATGAACCGGTCCCGTGCTCGGGTCCTCGTCTTCCTCGTCTCGGCCCTGGCCGCCGTGGGGCTGATCGCCCCGGCCACGGCCTCCGCCGGCCCGTACTGCGACATCACCTGGGGCTCGAAGGCCCGGTCGGTGAACGCCGCGGAGCCGGGCGACGACCTCGTGTCCGACGTCCGCGCCGGGCGGCACGCCTGCTACGACCGGGTCGTCATCGACGTCGCCGAGGTCTCGGGCTTCGACGCCTGGTCGGTCCGCTACGTGCCGGCGGTCCGGCAGGCCGGCAGCGGCGAGGTCGTCCCGCTGCGGGGCGGCGCGGCGCTGCAGGTCACGCTGGGCGCGGCCGCCTACGACGAGGACGGCGACCCGACCTACTCGCCGGCCAACCCGCGCGAGGTGGTCGACGTCCGCGGCTACACGACCCTCCGTCAGGTGCGGTGGCTGGACTCCTTCGAGGGCCAGACGAACGTGGGCATCGGCACGCGGGCCCGGCTGCCGTTCCGCGCCTTCGTCATCGAGGGCTCCTCGGCCGGCGTCGACCGGCTGGTCATCGACGTCGCGCACCGCTGGCAGCAGTGAGCGCACCCGCCGTCCCCGGGCCCTCCGGGGACGGCGGCGTCACCCCCCGGCGACGGCCGGTCCGGTCAGCCCTGGGCTCCGGGCCGGCCGTCGCCGTCCCGGCGGGGCGGCTCGATGGCCAGGGGCGCCCGGCGCAGGGTGTCGAGGAGTTCCTGTCCCGGCTGCTTGCGCTCCTCGAGCAGCTCGGCCGGGGTGTCGGGGACGACGACCCGGGGTCCGTCGTCGGCGGGGTCGTCGAAGCTGCGCGGCAGCCGCTCGAGGTGCCGGCTCATCGACTTCACCAGCAGCGCGGTGGCGATGAGCAGCAGCACGATGAGCAGCAGGCCGAGCGGGCCGGACTTGCCGACGTCCTCGGGCAGCTGCTCCCCGGCGGCGGCCAGGACGGTCACGGCGGTCACGGCGGTCACGGGACGGTCACCTCGCTGCGCACCCCGGCGAACAGGTCGTCCTCGGGGACCGTGGAGTCGACGACGGAGCGGGCCAGCTCGTAGTCCTCGGTCGGCCACACCTGCTGCTGGACCTCCAGCGGGCAGGCGAACCACCGGCCGTTCGGGTCGATCTGCGTGGCGTGGGCGATGAGCGCGGCGTCCCGGGTGGCGAAGTGGTCGGCGCAGTGCACCTTGGTGGTGACCCGGTGGGACATGTCCCGGTCGGGGTCCCAGTTCTCCAGCCACTCGGTGTACGGGGACTCCTGGCCGGAGGCGAGGATCGCCTCGTGCAGGGCCCGCGTCCGGGGCAGCGTGAAGCTCATGTGGTAGTAGAGCTTCAGCGGCTGCCAGGGCTCACCGAGCTCCGGGTAGCGGTCGGGGTCACCGGCGGCCTCGAAGGCGTGCACCGAGACCTCGTGGGTCTTGATGTGGTCGGGGTGGGGGTAGCCGCCGCGCTCGTCGTAGGTCGTGATGACGTGCGGCTTGAACCGGCGGATCAGCTCCACCAGTGGGGCCGCGGCCTCCTCGGTCGGCACCAGCGCGAAGCAGCCCTCGGGCAGCGGCGGCAGCGGGTCGCCCTCCGGCAGGCCGGAGTCGACGAAGCCGAGGAACTCCTGCTCGATCCCGAGGATCTCCCGCGCCCGGGCCATCTCCTCCCTGCGGATCTCGGGCAGGCGCTCCCAGACCTCGGGCCGGTCCAGCGCCGGGTTGAGCACCGAGCCGCGCTCACCTCCGGTGCAGGTCGCCACCAGGACGCGGACGCCTTCCGCGACGTACTTGGCCATCGTCGCGGCGCCCTTGCTCGACTCGTCGTCGGGGTGGGCGTGCACGGCGAGCAGGCGCAACGGGTCTGCTTCGGTCACCGGGACATTGTCCCCCGCGAGTACGACGGCCCGCCGCCGCACCGGCGCCCGATCGGGTGGACGTGCTGCTCGTCACCCTCCGAGCCGCTACCGTTCCGCATCCCGGCGGGCGTGATCGGCGGAACACGACCGCGTCCCGCCGGTGTTACGTTGGTCGTTCTGAACGCGGCCGTTCCCCGGGCGGGGGGCGGCCACCGACTTTTCAGGAGCAATGCCGTGTCCACCCCCACTGACGAGCAGAACCAGGGCGTCTGGCTGACCCAGGAGGCCCACGACCGGCTCAAGGCCGAGCTCGACCAGCTGGTGGCGGGCCGCCCGGCCATGGCCGCCGAGATCAACGCCCGCCGCGAGGAGGGCGACCTCCGGGAGAACGGCGGCTACCACGCCGCCAAGGACGAGCAGGGCAAGCAGGAGGCCCGCATCCGCCAGCTGGAGGACCTGCTGCGCAAGGCGCGCGTCGGGGACGCCCCGACGACGGCCACCCACGCGGCGACCGGCACCGTCATCACCATCCGCTTCCAGGGCGACGACGAGACCGAGAAGTTCCTCCTCGGCTCCCGGGAGATCGCCGGCACCACCGGGCTGCAGGTCTACTCCCCCGAGTCCGCCCTCGGGTCGGCGATCATGGGTGCCGAGCCGGGTGCCACGGTCACCTACACCGCACCGAACGGCCGGGACATCACCGTCGACGTGGTCGCGGTCGAGCCGTTCGTCCCCTGAGCGGCCAGGTCCGCGTGAACCGCGGCACCCGCTCCCGCCGGGCGGAGAACACCGGGTTCACCTGCGTGCACTGCGCCGCGGCGGTGCCGGCGAACACCGACGGGCACTACCGCAACCACTGCCCGACCTGCCTGTGGTCGCTGCACGTCGACGACCTCCCCGGCGACCGCGCCAGCGAGTGCCGGGCGCCGATGGAGCCGATCGGGCTGGTGGAGAAGTCGGGCAAGGGCTGGCAGGTGGTCCACCGCTGCACGGCGTGCGGCCAGCGCCAGCCCAACCGGCTCGTGCGCGAGGGCGACGGCCCCGACGACCTGGACGTCGTCCTCGGCCTGCCCTGGCTGTGAACGCCTGAGCGGACCCCCGAGACCCGGCCCGTTCCGCCCGCGGTCAGGACGGGCCAGGATGGGCGGTCATCCGTGGCACCGGCCGTCGGGGCGCCCTGGCGGCCGCACCGTGCGAGGAGGGCTGGCGGTGCAGGACAACCGGGCGGTCGTGACCGACGCCTTCACGGCGTGGTCGCGCGGCGAGCGACACGTGTCGAGCATCTTCGCCGACGAGATGACCTGGGAGATCGTCGGTCGGTCCCGCGCGGCCGGGACCTACGGCAGCGCGCAGCAGTTCAGCGACGAGGTGCTGCACCCGTTCGGTGCGCGGTTCCGGCCGGACGCCCCGTTCCGGCCGGTCGACGTCCGCGGGGTCTACTGCGACGGCGACACGGTCATCGTCGTCTGGGACGGCGAGGGCGCCACCACGTCGGGGACTACCTACCGCAACACCTACGCCTGGTTCCTGACGCTGCGCGACGGCCGGGTCGTCCACGGCACCGCCTTCTACGACAGCATCGCCTTCGACGAGCTGTGGGACGGCGTCCTGCCGGCGACCTGAGCGCGCCGGACGGCTGCGCTCAGCCGGGCTCCTGCCCCTCCCCGGCGTCCGGTCCCCCGGCCACGGCGGGGAGCAGGCCACGGCGGCGCAGCAGCGGCGTCGGGTCGGCGTCCCGGCCCCGGACGGCGCGGAAGGCCTCCAGCGGGTCCACCGACCCCCCGACCGACAGCAGCCGCTCCCGGAAGACGTCGCCGTTCTCGCGACGGAGGCCGCCGTTCTCCCGGAACCACTCCACGGTGTCGGCGTCGAGCACCTCCGACCAGATGTAGGAGTAGTACCCGGCTGCGTACCCACCCGCGAAGACGTGCTGGAAGTACGTGGTCCGGTAGCGCGGCGGGACCAGCTCGTAGGCGACGCCGGCCGCGGCCAGGGCCGCCCGCTCGAACTCCTGGGGGTCGCCGACCTCCGTCTCGGGCGTGATCCGGTGCCAGGCCTGGTCCAGCAGGGTCGCCGCGAGGTACTCCAGCGTCGCGAACCCCTCGCCCCACAGCCGGGCCGCCTCGATCGCCTCGACCACGCTGGCGGGGAGCGGCTCCCCGGTCAAGACGTGCCGGGCGTAACTGCCGAGGACCTCCGGCTCGAGGGCCCACATCTCGTTGACCTGGCTCGGGAACTCGACGAAGTCGCGCGGCACGCTGGTGCCGGCGAACCGCGGGTAGGTGACCGCCGAGCTCAGCCCGTGCAGGGCGTGGCCGAACTCGTGGAACAGCGTGTCGACCTCGTCGAGGGTCAGCAGCGTCGGCTGCCCGTCGGCGCCGCGCGTGACGTTGAGGTTGTTGACCACCACGGGCTTGGTGTCCAGCAGCCGGGACTGGGTGACGAACGAGCTCATCCACGCCCCGCCGCGCTTGCCCTCCCGCGCGAAGTAGTCGCCGAGGTAGAGCCCGACGGTCTCCCCCGCCGCGTCGGTGACCTCCCAGACGCGGACGTCGGGGTGGTAGCCGGCCAGGTCCGGACGCGGGGTGAAGCGGTACCCGTAGAGCAGCTCGGCGGCGCGGAAGACGCCGTCGAGCAGCACCCGCTCCAGCTCGAACCAGGGCCGCAGGGCGGCGGTGTCGACGGCGTAGCGCTCGGCCCGCACCCGCTCGCTGTAGAAGGCCCAGTCCCACGGCGCGAGGTCGGTCACCCCGTCGCGGGCGGCGACCTCGCCGAGGGCGGCCGCCTCGGCGCGGGCGTTGGCCAGCGACGGCCCGACCATGGAGGCGAGCATCGCGTCGACCGCCGCGGTGGTCCGCGCGGTCGAGTCGGCCAGCACCAGGTCGGCGTGGGTGGCGAAGCCGAGCAGCCGGGCCCGCTCGGCCCGCAGCCGGGCGATCCGCACCGCCACCGGACCGTTGTCGTGCTCCCCGTCGGAGGCGCGGCTCACCGATGCCTCGAAGACGCGGCGGCGCAGTTCCCGGTCGCGCAGCTTGGCCAGCACCGGCTGGCCGGTGGGCAGCAGCAGCGGCAGCAGGAAGCCGTCGACCCCGCGGTCGGCGGCCGCCCGCGCGGCGGCGGCCACCTCCGCCTCGCCGAGCCCGTCGAGCTCCGCGGCGTCGGCCACCACCACCGCCGCGGCCTCGGTGGCGACCTGGAGGTTCTGGCCGAACGTCGTCGACAGCGCCGACAGCTCGCCGTTGAGCTCCGAGAGCCGGGCCCGGCCGGCGTCGTCGAGCCGGGCTCCGGAGAGGACGAAGTCCAGGTGGTAGCGCTCCACGAGCCGGACGGCCTCGGCGTCGAGCCCGGCCCCGTGCCGCGCGGCGTGGACGGCGTCGATCCGCGCGAACAGCTCGGGGTCCAGCCGCAAGGCGTCGGTATGCGCGGACTCCAGTGGCGCGAGCTCGCGCTCGATCTCGCGCAGCCGGTCGGAGGAGACCGACGAGGCGAGGTTGTGGAACACCGCCCCGGCGCGGCGGTAGAGCCGGCCGGAGCGCTCCAGGGCGACGACGGTGTTCTCGAACGTCGGCGGCTCGGGGGAACCGACGATGGCCGCCACCTCCGCGCGCTGCTCGGCCATCCCGGCGAGCACGGCCTCGCGGCAGTGCTCCAGCGTGGTCGCCGCGAACGGCGGCAGCTGCAGCGGCAGCGGGGACGGCTCGAGCAGCGGGTTGTCGGCGGAGGGGACGGCGGGGACGGACTCGACGGCGCTCATCACCGCCCACTGTGTCACTGCGGTCGCACCGGACCGCACCGCGATGCCAGCGCGGTCCCACCGGACCGCACCGCGGCCAGGTGCCGTCCCCGGCCACCACTGAGCCGCAGACAGTGGAGCGGTCGCGGAGACCCTGCGGCCTCCGCGACCGGTCCACTCATCGGCTGGCCGTGCGCTGGTAGAGCCGCACCGACAGCGGCACGAACACCACCAGGATGACCGCCGTCCAGATCACCGAGTAGAGGACCGGGTTCTGCATCGACCAGGCCTCCGGGACCGGGGTGCCGGGCACCGTGTTGCCGAACAGCTCCCGCGCGGCCTGGGTGACCGCGGAGACCGGGTTCCACTCCGCGAAGGTGCGCAGCACCGCGGGGAAGGTCTCCAGCGGCACGAAGGTGTTCGCCACGAACGTCAGCGGGAAGATCACGATGAAGCTGGCGTTGTTGACCACCTCGGGCGTGCGCACCAGCAGGCCCACCACCGCCATGAGCCACGAGATCGCGTAGGCGAACAGCAGCAGCACCAGGAAGCCGCCGACCGCCTCCCCCAGGGAGGAGTTGATCCGCCAGCCGACGAGCAGCCCGGTCAGCGCCATGACCACGATGGAGATGGCGTTGAGCCCGAGGTCGGCGACCGTGCGCCCGATCAGCACCGCCGACCGGGACATGGGCAGCGAGCGGAACCGGTCGATGAGCCCCTTCTGCAGGTCCTCCGCGAGGCTGGCGCCGGTGATGGTGCTGCCGAAGACGACGGTCTGGGCGAAGATCCCCGGCAGCAGGAACTCCGCGTAGCTGATCTCACCGGGCACGCTGATCGCGCCGCCGAACACGTACCGGAACAGCAGCACGAACATGATCGGCGACAGCGTCGCGAAGACGATCAGGTCCGGCACCCGCTTGACCTTGATCAGGTTGCGGCGGGTGATCGTGAGACCGTCGGAGACGGTCTGGGCCAGCGCGCTCACCGGCCACCTCCCGTGGTCGTCGCGGGCCTCCGGTCGGTCGCCTCACCGGTGCCGGTGCCCTCCTCGGCGGCGTGGCCGGTGAGGGTGAGGAAGACGTCGTCGAGGTCGGGCCGGCGCAGGCCGACGTCGAGCACCTCGATGCCGCTGCCCTCCAGGAGGCGCAGCGCCGTGGCCAGGTCGTCGGTGCCGCCGCTCACCGGGAGCGACAACCGGCGCGTCGACTCGTCCAGCCGTGGCTCGTCGACCGCGAGCACCCGCAGCCGGCCGACGGCCTCCTTCAGGTCGCCGGCGTCGCGCACGGTCAGCTCCAGCCGCTGACCCCCGACCTGCGCCTTGAGCTCGTCGGCGGTGCCGCGGGCGATCACCCGCCCCCGGTCGATCACCACCATCCGGTCGGCGAGCCGGTCGGCCTCCTCCAGGTACTGGGTGGTCAGCAGGATCGTCGTCCCGCCGCCGGCCAGGTCGGCGATGAACTCCCACATCGACAGCCGGCTACGCGGGTCCAGCCCCGTGGTCGGCTCGTCGAGGAAGAGCACCCGGGGCCGCGCGATGAGGGAGGCGGCGATGTCCAGCCGCCGGCGCATGCCGCCGGAGTAGGTCTTGGCCGGGCGGTTGGCGGCCCCCGTCAGGTCGAACCGCTCGAGCAGCTCGCCCGCCCGCGCGCGGGCCTCCCGGCGGCCCAGCCGGTACAGGCGGCCCACCATCTCCAGGTTCTCGAACCCGGTCAGGTACTCGTCGACCGCGGCGTACTGCCCGGTCAGCCCGATGCGGGACCGCACCGCGTCGGCATCGCGCACGACGTCGAGGCCACCCACCTCCGCCCGGCCGGCATCGGCGCGCAGCAGGGTGGTGAGGATGCGCACCACGGTCGTCTTCCCTGCGCCGTTGGGCCCGAGCAGCCCGAGCACCGCGCCCTCGGCCACGGTGAGGTCCACCCCGTCGAGCGCGGTCGTCGCACCGAAGCGCTTGACCAACCCCTCGACGACTATCGCGTCGCTCATGCGGGGCACGCTAGGGCCGGGTGCCGACACTCTCCGACTGCTCTTCGGCCCGCCCGGGCCCCGTTCGCGACGAGCTGGTCCACGACTCTCCTTCGTCCGCCACCCCCCACCGGATGCGGGGCACGGGGTGTGGACGGCGGCGGCGACCGGAACTCGTCGGTCAGCCGGTGGTGACCGCGTAGCCGGCACGCTCCAGCCGGCCGAGGACCTCCTCGGCGTGCTCGGGTCCGCGGGTCTCCAGGACGACGAAGACCTCCACCTCGCCGAGGTCCAACCGGGTCGCCGTGCGCTCGTGCTCGACCTCCAGCACGTTGGCGCCGGCGTCGGCCAGCTCGCCGAGCACCGCCGCCAGTGACCCCGGGCGGTCGGGCACCCGCAGCCGCAGGCGCAGGTACCGGCCGGCCGCCGCCATGCCGTGCTGGACGACCTTGAGCAGCAGGACGGGGTCGATGTTCCCGCCGGAGACCACGGCGACCACCGGCGGGCGGAAGGCCGCAGGGTCGGCCAGCACGGCCGCGACCGCCGCGGCCCCGGCCGGTTCGACCACCAGCTTGGCCCGCTCCAGGCAGAACAGCAGCGCGCGGGAGAGGTCCTCCTCGGTGACCGTGCGCACCTCGTCGACCAGCTCGCGGACGTGCGCGAAGGTCAGCTCCCCCGGCGCTCCCACGGCGATGCCATCGGCCATCGTGGCCATCCCGCCCAGCGCCACCGGCCGGCCGGCGGCCAGGGACCCGGGGAACGCGGCCGCCGCCTCCGCCTGGACGGCGACCACCCGCACGTCCGGACGGCGGGCCTTCACCGCCGCGGCGATCCCGGAGACCAGCCCGCCCCCACCGGTGCAGACGACCACGGTCGCGACGTCGGGGCACTGGTCGAGCACCTCGAGACCGACGGTGCCCTGGCCGGCGATCACGTCGGGGTGGTCGAACGGGTGGATGAACACCGCTCCGGTGCGCTGCGCGTGCTCGGCGGCCGCGGCGAGGGCGTCGGTCAGCGTGGCCCCGCCCAGCCGGGCGTCGGCGCCGTACCCCCGGGTGGCGGCCACCTTGGGCAGCGGGGCGCTCTCCGGCATGAAGACGGTGGACCGGATGCCGAGCAGCTGCGCGGCCAGCGCGACGCCCTGCGCGTGGTTGCCCGCGCTGGCGGCGACGACCCCGCGGGCCCGTTCGTCGGCGCTCAGCCGGGCCAGCCGGGCGTACGCGCCGCGGATCTTGAACGAGCCGGTGCGCTGGAGGTTCTCGCACTTGAGCCACACCGGCCCGCCGGCCCGCTCGGCCAGCGCGCGGGAGTGCTCCAGCGGCGTCCGCCGGACGACGCCGTCGAGGAGGGCGGCCGCCGCCTCGACGTCCGCCCCGCTCACCAGAGGCACCTCCGCAGCGACCATGACCCGATCTTCGCAGGCGCCGGCAGCGCCGTCCGCCCTGCGGAGGAGGAGCGCCGCGGCAGGGACCACGGACCGGTCCGCGCAGGCAGGAGCCGCCGACGGGTGCCCCCACCGGCGGTGGCGTCGTACCGTGGCTGGGGTGACGGACCCGGGCACCACAGCCTCCGCTCCCCCCGCTCCCACGACCCTGGGCGCCCTCCGCGACAGCGGGGCCACCTTCCGACCGGTGAAGGCCGAACTCCGCGCCAACCTGCTCGCCCGCCTGGGGGCCGGCGAGCCCAGCCTGCCCGGCATGGTGGGCTTCGAGGACACCGTCGTCCCCGAGGTGGAGCGCGCCCTCATCGCCGGCCACGACCTGGTCCTGCTCGGCGAGCGCGGGCAGGGCAAGACGCGGCTGATCCGCACCCTGGTGGGCCTGCTCGACGAGTGGACGCCGGTGCTGGCCGGCAGCGAGCTCAACGAGCACCCGCTGCACCCGATCAGCGTCTGGGCGCACCGGCAGATCGCCGAGCACGGCGACGCCACCCCGGTCGGCTGGCTGCACCGCAGCGAGCGGTTCGGCGAGAAGCTGGCCACCCCGGACACGAGCGTCGGCGACCTCATCGGCGACGTCGACCCGATCAAGGTCGCCGAGGGCCGGACCCTGGGCGACCCCGAGACGGTCCACTACGGCCTGGTGCCGCGCACCAACCGCGGCATCTTCAGCGTCAACGAGCTGCCCGACCTCGCCGAGCGCATCCAGGTGGCGCTGCTCAACGTGCTGGAGGAGCGGGACATCCAGATCCGCGGGTACCGCGTGCGCCTGCCGCTGGACCTGCTGCTGGTCGCCAGCGCCAACCCCGAGGACTACACCAACCGCGGGCGGATCATCACCCCGCTCAAGGACCGCTTCGGCGCGGAGGTCCGCACCCACTACCCGATCGAGCTGGCCGACGAGATCCGGCTGCTGCACCAGGAGGCGCACACCAGCTGGCTCAGCGTGGCGGGGGGCGGGCAGTCGGGCGCCGCGGCCGGCGACGGGCACTTCGACTCCCCGGTCATCCCCGAGCACCTGGCCGAGATCGTCGCCCGGTTCACCCGGCTGGTGCGCGAGTCCAACCACGTCGACCAGCGCTCCGGGGTCAGCGCCCGGTTCGCGATCGCCGGGTTGGAGACCGTCGCCGCCTCCGCCGTCCGCCGGGCCGCCGTCGCCGGGGAGACCCGGCCGGTGGCGCGGGTGGTGGACCTGCCCAGCGTCGTCCCGGCCAGCCGGGGGAAGGTCGAGTTCGCCGACGCCGGCACCGACCCGGACGACGAGCGGGAGCTGGAGATCCTCGAGCACCTGCTGCGCCAGGCGACCGCCCAGACCTTCCGTGCCCGCTGCGCCGGGTTGGACCTCACCGGGCTGCAGGAGCACTTCACCGGCGGGGAGACCGTCGAGTCCGGCGAGCTGGTGCCCGCCGCGGCGCTGCTGGGCCAGCTCGGCACCATCCCGAAGCTGGCCGAGCTGCTGGGCCGGCTGGGCGTGCCGGAGGGCGAGCAGTCGGCCGAGCAGGCCGCCGCCGCGGTGGAGTTCGCCCTGGAGGGGCTCTACCTCACCCGGCGGCTGGCCAAGGACACCGACGGTTCTCGCACGGTGTACGGGGCCTGACCATGCCCTCGCGGCGCGGACGCGGCCACCGCTACTCCCGTTGGCACGGCGGACCCGACCCGCTGGCCCCGCCCTACGACCTGGGCAGCGCCGTCGACGAGATCGGCGACTCGGTGCTCGGCGGCAGCGGGGTCCGCGAGGCCCTTCGCGAGCTGCTGCGCCGCGGCATGGACGGGCGCCGCGGCATGGACGAGTTGCGCCGGTCGGTGCGCGACCGGCTCCGCCAGGCGCGCCAGGCCGGCCGGATGGACGGCACCCTGCAGGAGGTCCGCGAGCTGCTGGACCGGGCGCTGGAGGCCGAGCGGCGCGAGCTGTTCCCCGACCCGGACGACAGCGCGCGGCTGGCCGAGGCCGAGCTGGACGCGCTGCCGGAGGACACCGCCGGCGCCGTCCGGGCGCTGAAGGACTACGGCTGGCGGTCGGACGAGGCCCGGCAGGCCTACGAGCAGATCCAGGACCTGCTGCGCCGCGAGGTGCTCGACAGCTCCTTCGCCTCCATGAAGCAGGCGCTGCAGAACGCCACCGAGCAGGACATGCAGGCCGTCAAGGACATGGTCGCCGATCTCTCGCAGCTCATCGACGCGCACAACCGCGGCGAGGACACCGACGAGCAGTTCGCCGACTTCATGGACAAGCACGGTCAGTTCTTCCCGGATGACCCGCAGTCGATCGACGAGCTCATCGACTCCCTCGCCCGCCGGGCCGCCGCGCAGGAGCGCATGATGGCCGGCCTGTCGGCCGACCAGCGCGCCGAGCTGTCCGAGCTGATGGCGCAGACCATGGCCGACATGGGCCTGGCCAGCGAGATGGCCCACCTGCAGGACGCCCTCCGCCAGGCCCGCCCCGACCTGCCGTGGGGACAGCGCGGTCAGGTGCCCGACGGCGAGCAGGGCCTGGGCCTGGGCGACGCGACCAGCGCGGTCGCCGAGCTCGCCGACCTCGAGGCCCTGTCCAACCAGCTCTCGCAGGGCTACGCCGGCGCCTCGCTGGCCGACGTCGACGAGGAGCTGCTGGAGCGGGCGCTGGGCCGGCCGGCCGTCGACGACCTGGCCGCGCTGCGCCAGCTGGAGCGGGAGCTCGAGCGGCAGGGCTACCTCAACCGCTCCGACGGCAGGCTGGAGCTCTCACCCAAGGCGGTCCGCCGGCTGGGGGCCACCGCGCTGCGACGGGTGTTCGCCAAGCTCGACGCCACCGGCCGCGGTGAGCACGACGTCGCCGACGCCGGCGCCGCCGGCGAGCTGACCGGCAGCAGCCGGGAGTGGCGGTTCGGCGACGAGCAGCCGCTCGACGTCGTCCGGACGGTGAAGAACGCCGTCCTGCGCACCGCGCACGAGCCCCGGCGGGACGGCCAGCGGCAGGTGCGGATCGCCGTCGAGGACTTCGAGGTCGTCGAGACCGAGCGGCGCACCGGTGCTGCCGTCGCGCTGCTGGTCGACCTCTCCTACTCGATGGCGCTGCGCGGCACGTGGGGCGCGGCCAAGTCGACGGCGATGGCGCTGCACTCCCTGGTGACCACCCGCTTCCCGCAGGACGCCATCCAGATCATAGGGTTCTCCTCGACCGCGCAGGTGCTGCGGCCGGAGACCCTCGCCGAGCTGTCGGTGGACACGCTGCAGGGCACCAACCTGCAGCACGGGCTGATCCTGGCCCGCCGGTTCCTCGCCCGGCACCGGGACGCCGAGCCGGTGGTCCTGGTGGTCACCGACGGGGAGCCGACCGCGCACCTGGAGGACGACGGGACGCCGTTCTTCTGCTGGCCGCCGATGCCCGAGACGATCGCCCGCACCGTCGCCGAGGTGGAGCGGGTGGCCCGGTCGGGGGCGACGATGAACGTCTTCGCGCTCGATCCCGAGCCGGGGCTGGTGCACTTCGTCCACGACATCACCCAGCGGGCCGGTGGCCGGGTGTTCACGCCCGACAGCGAGCGGCTCGGCGAGTACGTGGTCGCCGACTACCTCCGCACCCGGAGGGGCCGTCGGCCCCGCTGAGAGAGGACCCCCTCGCGAGCTCGGGGCGGTGCCCGACGGGGCCGGACGGCGGGCGCTGGATCCCGCCGTCCCGTGGGGTCGTACCGGCATGACCGAGTACGTCCAGACCGAGGACGGCGTCCGGATCGCCTACGACCGCGAGGGCGCCGGCCAGCCGCTGGTCCTCGTCGGCGGTGCCGGGCAGTTCCGCGCCGTCGACCCCGACACCCGCGCGCTGACCACCGAGCTGCCCGCCCGCGGCTTCGACGTCGTCCACCACGACCGTCCCGGCCGCGGCGACAGCGGCGGGGAGCCGCCGTTCCGGCTGGCCGGGGAGGTCGCGGCCATCCGTGCCCTGCTCGGCGTGGTCGGTGGGCGGGCGTGGCTGTACGGCAGCTCCTCCGGCGGCGCGATCGCCCTCGCCGCGGCGGCCGAGCTGCCGGGCGTGGAGCGCCTGGTGCTGTGGGAGGTGCCCCTCGACGACGAGGAGGGCACCGACGGCGCGGACCACCTGGCCGCCGTCCGGGCGCTGGTGGCCGCCGACGACCGGGAGGGCCTCTGGCGGCTGTGGACCGCGGGCATGCCCCCGGAGTGGTTCGAGGCGATGCGCTCCGGACCGCAGTGGCCGCTGTTCGAGCGGATGGCACCCACCCTCGAGGCCGACGCCGAGGCGCTGGCGTGGACCCGGTCCGCGCCGCGGCGGCAGCTGTGGGCCCCGGTCACCGCGCCCACGGTGGTGCTGCTCGGCGCGTCCACCTTCCCGTTCATGGCGGCCGCCGCCGAGTCGATCGTCGCGGCCCTCCCCTCCGCCGAGCGCGCCGAGATCCCCGGCAGCGGTCACCGCTGGCGTGCGGCCGACCTCGCCACCTGCATCGCCGGTCACCTGCCCGGACGGGTCAACGACGTACCGGCTGCGCACCGCTCGAGCTGATGCCGGGGATGTCCCCGGCGCGGAAGGCGTCGACGAACAACCGGTGGTCCTCCTGGGTGCGCCGGGCGTAGGCCGCGGCGAACGCGGTCAGGTCCTGGACGAACTCCTCGCGCCGGTCCCCGACCATCGCGGTGATCGCCTCCTCGGTCTGGAACGCCACCAGCGTGTGGTCGCTGTCCACGTCGCCCACGCAGTGCACCTTCGCCGTCGCCCGGCCCAGCTGGGTCATCACCGGCGCGATCTCCTCGGGCTCGGTGAGGTCCTCCCAGTCCAGGTCGACCTCGTAGGGCGAGAGCTCCTGGACGACGAACCCGACGCCGTCGATCTCGGTGTGCCCGAGGAACTGCGAGGCGTTGGCCTGCAGCGCCCGCTGGCTGACCGCCGTCCGGTGGCCCTCGTGCTCGAAGTACCCACGGATGCCGGGGTCCCGGACGATCCGGCTGGGTGCCGGCACGTTCCCCTGCTTCAGCGAGAGGACGACGTCGTTCTCCAGCGCCTGGTCGTAGCCCTCGATGAGCACGTTGTAGGCGGGCAGGCCGGCGCTGCCGATGCCGAAGCCGCCGGTCGCGATCAGGTCCTTGACGTCGTAGGCCACGTCGCGCCGCCGGCGCGGCGGGTACACCGTCTCCCGCCACCGGTCGAGGGCGGCCAGCACCCGGGCGCGCTCGGCGTCACCCAGCCGGCGGTTGCGCGGGCCCTCCGCGAAGCGCCGCTCGAAGTTCTCGACGACGGTCATCCGGTCCAGCAGTGCCTGCCGCGTGCGCGCGGTGGTCCGGAGGATGGCCTCGTACACCGCCCCCTCGGTGTTCTCCCGGACCAGCGCGAAGGAGCGGTCGTCCTCGAGGCGGGTGAACGCGGCGACCTGGTCGAGGTAGGCGTGCAGGTACCGGCCGAGCAGGTCGGCGATGACGTCGTCCCCCAGGGCCTTGCGCCAGGCCAGCAGCGCGAAGCTGGCGACGAACCGGCGGAGGTCCCAGCTGACGTGGCCCAGGTAGGCCTCGTCGAAGTCGTTGACGTCGAAGACGATCCGCCCCCCGCCGTCCATGTAGGTGCCGAAGTTCTCGGCGTGCAGGTCGCCCTGGATCCACACCCGGCTGGTGCGCTCGTCGCACCAGCGGTCCTCCAGCTGGGCCATGTCGGCGTAGAAGAGGCAGGCGCTGCCCCGGTAGAAGGCGAACGGGTCGGCCGCCATCTTGCGGAACTTGGTGCGGAAGGCGTCGGCGTCCGCGGTCATCAGCTCGGAGAACGCGTCGACCAGCACGTCGACGATCTGCCGCGACCGGTCGCCGTCCGGACGGCCACCGCTGCCCCCTGCGAGGGAATCCGCCATGGGGGGACCGTAGGGGGCGGTTAGCCTGCGGGACAGGTGCTTTCCGCAACTGGAGGACGGGGACGGCGGTGACTCGAGCGAGCACGGCATGGCGACTGGCCACCGGTGCCGCCTACGGCGGCGGTGGCGTGGGCCTGGTCGGGGCCGGGCTGGTCACGCTGCTGCGGGCGCAGGCGCGCGCCGCCCGACGGCGGGTCGAGGCGCGGACGGCCAAGGCCGACCCGCCCTCGGGCGACGGCATCTACGGCCGCGGCCGCGGCAAGCCGATCGTCCTCGCCGTCCTCGGTGACTCCAGCGCCGTGGGCCTGGGCGTGGAGCGGGCGGCCGAGACCCCTGGCGTGCTGCTCGCTGCCGCGCTGGCGGAGCTGGCGGAGCGCCCCGTGCGGCTGGTCCGGCTCGCGGTCTCGGGCGCGGAGTCCCACGAGCTCGAGGAGCAGGTCGACAAGGCCCTCGTCGAGCACCCGGACGTCGTGGTGATCATGATCGGGGCCAACGACGTCACCAGCCGCACCCGGCCCTCGATCTCGGTGCGGCACCTGCGCGACGCCGTCCGCCGGCTGGTCGAGGCGGGCGCGGAGGTCGTGGTCGGCACCTGCCCGGACCTGGGCACGATCCGGCCGATCGGCCAGCCGCTGCGGCTGCTGGCCCGCCGCTGGAGCCGGCAGATGGCCGCCGCGCAGACCATCGCCGTGGTCGAGGCGGGGGGGCGGACGGTGTCGCTCGGCTCGGTCCTGGGTCCGCGGTTCGCGGAGGACCGCGGCCTGTTCAGCGTCGACGAGTTCCACCCGAGCGGGGCGGGGTACGCCGCCGCGGCCGCGGTGCTGCTGCCCTCGATCGCCGACGCACTCGGCGTCTGGCCCGCCTCGGCCGACCGCGGGCTGCGCAACCTGCGCCGCGACACCGTCCGCCCCGTCGCCCGTGCCGCCGCGCGCGCCGCCGGCCGGACCGGCACCGAGGTGCAGGCGACCGCGGTCCGGGGCTCGGAGACCGGTCCCCGCGGACCGTGGGCGCGGCTGCGTCGCCGCCGGCCGCCTGACCTGCCCACGCCCGAGCAGGCCGAACGCGCCGCCGAGTCGTCCACCTCCTGACGACGGCGAGCGAGGAGCGGACCGCCGCGCGGGGTCGGGCAGGAGACACCGCGCGACTGCGCCGCACCCGCGTTACCGGGGAGTAGGTTCGGCACCGACCCGACGTCCGGCGTCCCCCGTCGGATCCGCCTCACCGTGGAGGACCCATGCCCGAAGCCGTCATCGTCGCCACCACCCGCTCCCCCATCGGGCGGGCGTTCAAGGGTTCGCTCAAGGACCTGCGGCCCGACGACCTCACCGCCACGATCGTGCGCGCGGCGCTGGACCAGGTGCCCGCGCTCGACCCGACCGACATCGACGACCTGATCCTCGGCTGCGGCCTGCCCGGCGGCGAGCAGGGCTACAACATGGCCCGGGTGGTGAGCGTCCTGCTCGGCATGGACCACCTGCCCGGCACGACCGTCACCCGCTACTGCTCGTCCTCGCTGCAGACCACCCGCATGGCGATGCACGCGATCAAGGCCGGCGAGGGCGACGTGTTCATCTCCGCCGGGGTGGAGATGGTGTCCCGCTTCGCCAAGGGCAGCAGTGACGGGCTGCCGGACACCAAGAACCCGGCGTTCGACGACGCGGAGGCCCGGGTGGCCAAGACCGCCGAGAGCGGCGCCGACTCCTGGACCGACCCCCGCGACAACGGCGAGCTGCCCGACATCTACATCGCCATGGGCCAGACCGCCGAGAACCTGGCGCTGCTCAAGCGCGTCTCCCGCGAGGAGATGGACGAGTTCGCCGTCCGCAGCCAGAACCTGGCCGAGCAGGCCATCGCCGAGGGCTTCTGGGAGCGCGAGATCACCCCGGTCACCACCCCCGACGGCACCGTCGTCAGCACCGACGACGGCCCGCGGCCGGGCACCACGCTCGAGGGCATCGCCGGGCTCAAGCCGGTCTTCCGGCCCGACGGGCGGGTCACCGCCGGCAACGCCTGCCCGCTGAACGACGGGGCCGCCGCGGTCGTCGTCATGAGCGACACCAAGGCCCGCGACCTCGGCCTGACCCCGCTGGCGCGGATCGTCTCGACCGCGGTGACCGGGCTGTCGCCGGAGATCATGGGCTACGGCCCGGTCGACGCCTCCAAGCTGGCCCTGCAGCGGGCGGGCATGAGCATCGGCGACATCGACCTCGTGGAGATCAACGAGGCGTTCGCCGCGCAGGTCATCCCCAGCTACCGCGACCTGGGCATCGACCTCGACCGGCTCAACGTGCACGGCGGCGCGATCGCGGTCGGCCACCCCTTCGGCATGACCGGCGCCCGCATCACCGGCACGCTGATCAACGGCCTGCAGACCAAGGACAAGACCTTCGGCCTGGAGACGATGTGCGTCGGTGGCGGCATGGGCATGGCGATGGTCCTCGAGCGCCTGAGCTGAGGAAGGACCCCGTCCTCCCCACCCTGCGCACGCTCAGGGCGGGACCGGGACGGGGCCGTGGCGCGGGTCCTGCGGGGGCCCGGGAACGGCCAGTGGCCCGGCCCCCTCGCGGGGACCGGGCCACTGCCGTGTGATGGCCCCGCCGAAGCGGGGTCCTCTCAGTCGTTCTGCAGGTAGGACAGCAGCCGCAGGATCTCCAGGTACAGCCAGACGACCGTCACCAGCAGGCCGAAGGCGATGTACCAGGCGAACTTGGCGGGGGCGCCGCGGCGGATCGCCTCGTCGGCCATGTCGAAGTCCAGCAGCAGCGAGAAGGCCGCCACACCGATCACGATGACGCTGAACAGGATGGCGATCGGGCCACCGCTGCGGAGGCCGAGGGCGTCACCGCCGACGAACAGGCTGACGACCAGGTTGACCAGGATCAGCGCCAGGACGCCGAACATGGCGCCGACGATCCAGCGGGTCAGCTTGGGGGTGACCCGGATGGCGCCGGTCTTGTAGACGACCAGCATGCCGGCGAAGACACCGAAGGTGCCGATGACCGCCTGCATGACGATGCCGGGGTAGAGGTTGTTGAACGCCTCGCTGATGGCACCGAGCGCGACGCCGTAGAGAGCGCCGTAGGCCAGGGTCGCGCCGGCGTTGGCGATCTGCTTGAACGCGATCACCAGGCCCAGCACGAAGGCCACCAGGACGGCGGGCAGCGCCAGGCCGAAGGCCAGCTCCTGCGGGAGCAGCG
Organism: Geodermatophilus sp. SYSU D00697; assembly: GCF_054050175.1. NCBI lineage: Bacteria > Bacillati > Actinomycetota > Actinomycetes > Geodermatophilales > Geodermatophilaceae > Geodermatophilus > Geodermatophilus sp. SYSU D00697. The sequence continues at coordinate 26,917 of NZ_JBJGYV010000028.1, read as the reverse complement.
CCCAGGTGACGGCGGCCGAGAGGACGGTGACGAGGAACGACAGGCCCGTCTTCTGGACGACGTCGTCCATCGTCATGTAGCGGGTGGTCGACGGCGCGTACGGCGACCGGGCGTACGGCGACGGCGCGGCGTACGGGTCCTGCGTCGGGGCGCCGTACTGGGGAGCGCCGTACTGCGGGGCACCCCACTGGCCGGACTGCTGGCCGTTGCCGGCAGCGGCGTTCGCGAAGCCCCGGCCGAAGACCGGGTTGTGGCTGGGCATCGTCATCTCCTCGAGGTGACCGAGCGGTTCGTGGGGTCAACGGTCCTGCACCCCACTCGTCCAGGTCAACGCCCGAACGTGCCCGTGCGTTCCTGCGAGTTCCCTGGACACCCGGACGAGGGGGTCGGCGTGCCCCCGGTCGGACTCGAACCGACACTCGGACCCTTTTAAGGGGCCTGCCTCTGCCGATTGGGCTACGGGGGCCTGCGGTGGTCGAACGCTAGCCCCGCCGGGCCGCGCGCACCGCGAGCAGGACCGGCGGTGCGCGGTCCCCCGGAGAGCGTGGCAGGGGCGTCAGCTCGCCCGGGCGGAGCCGGACTGGGCGCGGTCGGCCGCCGACGGCGGGGGCAGCTGACCGGTCCGGCCGGTGTTGGCGGCCGCGACGAACTCCCGCCGCGGGTCCTGCAGCTGGCCCAGGGAGATGACCTCCCGCCGGAAGACCGCGGCGAGGGTCCAGTCCGCGACCACCCGCGCCTTGCGGTTGAACGTCGGCACCCGGCTGACGTGGTAGGTGCGGTGCATGAACCACGCCGGCCAGCCCTTGAGCTTCACGCCGTAGACCTGCGCGACCCCCTTGTGCAGGCCGAGGCTGGCCACCGAGCCCGCGTACGCGTGCCGGTAGGGCACCGGCTCCTCCCCGCGCAGGGTCAGCACCACGTTGTCGGCGAGCCGCTTGGCCTGCCGGACGGCGTGCTGCGCGTTGGGCGCCGTGGTGGCGGCGGGGTCGTCCTTGGTGAGGTCCGGGACGGCGGCCAGGTCGCCGGCCGACCAGGCGTCGGGGACCCCCTGCACCTGCAGGGTCGGCTCGCACACCACCCGGCCGCGCTGGTCCAGCGGCAGGTCGGTCTCCGCCAGCATCGGGTTGGGCTTGGTGCCCGCCGTCCACACCAGGGTGTCGCTGGCGAACTCCTCGCCGTCGGAGAGCCGCACCAGGCAGCCGTCGGAGATCGACTCCAGGCGGGTGTTGAGCCGCACGTCCATGCCCCGGGCGGTCAGCTGCTTGACCGTCCAGGCAGCCATGTCGAGGTCGACCTCGGGGAGGATCCGCCCCATCGCCTCGACCAGCACCCACCGCATGTCGGCCGGGGACAGCCGCGGGTAGTAGTGCTCGACCGCGTAGCGGGCCATGTCCTCGAGCTCGGCGAAGGCCTCCACGCCGGCGTACCCACCGCCGACGAACGTGAAGGTCAGCGCCCGGCGGCGGACCTCCGGGTCGTCGGTGGAGCTGGCCGCGTCGAGCCGGGCGAGGACGTGGTTGCGCAGGTAGATGGCCTCACCGACGTTCTTGAACCCGATGCCGTGCTCGGCCAGGCCCGGGATGGGCAGGGTGCGCGCCACCGAGCCGGCGGCCATCACCAGGACGTCGTAGGACAGCTCGAAGGGCTCCCCCTCGATGGGCGCCACGCGGGCACGCTTCTCGGCGTGGCTCAGGCCGGTGACCGCGCCGGTGATCACGCGGCACCGCGGCAGGGTGCGGCGCAGTGGCACCACCACGTGCCGCGGCTCCACCGAGCCGGCCGCCGCCTCCGGGAGGAAGGGCTGGTAGGTCATGTGGGGCTGTGGGTCGACGACGACGATCTCCGCCCGCCCCCGGGACAGCCGCTTCTGCAGCCGGAGGGCGGTGTAGAGGCCGACGTAACCGCCACCCACGACCAGGACCACGGGTCGCTGCGCCATGAGGGGAGCCTAGGGCCGCTCCCCCGGTCTCGGCACGGTCGCGGCGAGTTCGGTGGCCCGCGACAGCACCGCGTCGAGCATCGGCTCGGTGAGCTTGCCGGTGAAGGTGTTCTGCTGGCTGACGTGGTAGCTGCCCAGCAGGGTCAGCGGCCCCCGCGGCCCCTCCAGGGTCACCTCCGCCCCGTGCCCGAACGCCGGCCGCGGCCGGGGCAGCTGGTGGCCGGCCTCGGCCAGCACCGGCCACAGCGCCGTCCAGCCGAAGCCCCCGAGGACGACCACGACCCGCAGCCGCGGCAGCAGCGCCAGTTCCCGGGCCAGCCACGGCGAGCAGGTGTCCCGCTCCTCCGGCGTCGGGGCGTTGGCCGGCGGCGCGCAGCGCACGGCGGCGGCCACCCGGACGTCGGTGAGCTCCAGCCCGTCCCCGACGTGGGTGGACGTCGGCTGGTTGGCCAGCCCGGCCCGCCAGAGCGCGGCGAAGATCCAGTCGCCGCTGCGGTCCCCGGTGAACACCCGCCCGGTGCGGTTGCCCCCGTGCGCGGCCGGCGCGAGCCCGACCACGGCGATGCGGGCGTCGGCCGGCCCGAGCCCGGGGACCGGCCGCCCCCAGTACTCCTGGTCGCGGAAGGAGGCCCGCTTGACCCGGGCCACCTCCTCCCGCCAGGCCACCAGCCGCGGGCACGCCCGGCAGCCGGACACGCGGCTGTCGAGGACGGCGAGGTCGCGGCTGCCCCGAGCCGACCGGACGACCCCGGCGGGGCTGCGGGTCACGGGGAAGCCGGAGGCGTCGGTTGCCACGCCGTCAGGGAACCACCCCGCCGCGGGCGCGCCGGGACCGGCTCCGGTGCATGATCACCTCGTGGCACGCAGCAAGAAGGAGAAGGCACCGGCGAGCTGGAAGCTGCTCTCGGCCGGGTTCGCGGTGCCCGCGGGCATCGCCGTCCGGAAGGTGAGCGACGCCGCCTGGTACGGCGTGCGCGGCACCACGCCGCCGAAGAACCCGGCCGCCCCGGGGGTCAGCTGGGGCGAGGCGCTGGCGTGGGCCGCGGTCTCCGGTGTGGCCGTGGCCGCCGGGCGGCTGGTGGCGGCCCGCGGGGCGGCGGCCACCTACGAGAAGCTCACCGGCAAGCTGCCGCCGGGGATCAACCAGGGCACGACCTGACCCCGGCCGGCCGCGGCGAGCGGCCCGGTCTCCCCCTTTCGGGGCGCGCCAGCACCCCGCCCTCCACCTAGCCTCGAACGCGGTCGGCGACCAGGACGGACGACGTGCCGGCGCCGGCGGGTGAGGAGTGTGGACGGGTGGACGCGACGGTGTCGCTCTCGGGGCGGGGTCCCCGTGCCGGTGTCCCGGTCGTGGAGGACGGAGCCACCGGCCGGGTGATCCCGCTGCCGGTGCCCCCGGCGCCGGACCGGCGCGCCGCGGTCGTCCGCGCGCACGCCGACTTCGACGTGCTGGCGGGTGCGTGGGACGACCTCTGGGCCCGCTGCCCGTCGGCCACGCCGTTCCAGACCCACGCGTGGACCAGCGCCTGGGCGCGCGCCTACGTCCCGGCCGGGCAGCTGGTCGTGGTCACCGTGTGGGAGGACGACCTCCTGGTCGCGGCCGCGGCCCTGCACCGGGTCCGCCGCGGGCTGGTGCACCTGCTGGCCCCGCTGGGCGGGGACCTCTCCGACCACACCGACGTCCTGGTGGACCCCGAGGTGCCCGACGCCGGACCCCGGCTGGTCCAGGCGCTGCTGCAGGTGCCCGGGTGGCGCCTGGTCGACCTGCCCGAGGTGCTCCCGGACGCCGAGGCGGCGCGCTGGGCGCAGGGCTGGCCCGGCCGTGTCCGGCGGAGGACCGGATCGGTCCACCTGCACCTGCCGGCGCTGCCGGTGGCCGATGTCCTGGCCCGCGTCCCGGCACGGACGGCGGGGACCCTCCGCCGCAAGCTGCGCAGGGTCGACAGGCTGGGGATCGAGCGGACGGAGGTGGCGCCCGGGTCCGTCGCGCGGGCCGTTCCGGACCTGATCAGGCTCCACGAGGCGCAGTGGGCCGGCCGCCGCGGCAACCCCGAGCACCTCACCGACCGGTTCCGGCAGCACCTCGTCGACGCCCTCGCACCGATGATCGAGCGCGGCCAGGCGGTGTTCGTGGAGTACCGCCTGGACGGCGAGCTGATGGCCAGCGAGGTCGACCTCGTGGGCCCCGAGCAGCTGGCCTACTACCTGGCCGGCATCTCCCCGGAGCTGCGCCAGCACATCGACACCGCCGTCCTCCTGGTCAGCGGCGCGCTGGAGCGCGCGACCCGGCTGGAGAAGGCCGAGTACTCGTTCCTCCGTGGTGAGGAGGACTACAAGCTCCGTTGGCGCCCCACCGAGGTGACGAGCACGCGGCTCCTGCTCGCCCGCCCGGGGCTGCTGGGCTCGGCCGGGTACCTCACGGCGACCGCCGTCATCGGCGGCGCCCTGACGCTGGCCCGGCGCGCGCTGCGCGGCCGGGCACGCGACCTCGCCCGCGCGGTCATGCACGGCCTGCGGGTGCTCCGGGCGCGGACGTAGCACCGGCCCGCTCGACCGGCACCGGCCGCCCGCGCGCCGGTCAGCCGCGGGCGATCCCGAGCGCGATGCCGTCGAGGATGTCGTGCTCGCTGACGACGACGTCGTCGAGCGCGAAGGCGTCCATGACCACCCGCAGCACCAGCGAGCCGGCGCCGATGACGTCGACCCGGCCGGGGTGCATGACCGCCTCGGCCGCGCGCCGCTGCCGCGTGGCCGTCAGCAGCCCCGCGGTCACCGCGCGGACGGCGGAGACGGGGATCCGCGAGCCGTGGATGGCGACCGGGTCGTAGGCCGGCAGCCCGAGGGCGAGGGCCGCGACGGTCGTCACCGAGCCGGCCAGCCCCACGAGCGTCGCCGCCTCGCCGACCGGCACCGTGGCGGCCACCTCGGCCAGGGCCGCGCGGATGTCGGCCTCGGCGCGCTGGATCTCGTCGGCCGTGGGCGGGTCGCCGTGCAGGTGCCGCTCGGTCAGCCGGACGCAGCCGATGTCGACCGAGCGGGCCGCCCGGACCCCACCGGCGTCCCCGAGGACGAACTCCGTGGACCCGCCGCCGATGTCGACGACCAGGTAGGGCGCCTTCGGTGCGGGCTGGCCGTGGGCGGCGACCGCGGCGTCCAGCGACGCGGTCGCGCCGAGGAAGGACAGCCGCGCCTCCTCGTCGCCGGCCACGACGTCGGGCAGCCGGCCCAGCGTCGCGACCACCATGTCCTCGAAGTCGGCACGGTTGGCGGCGTCCCGGCTGGCGCTGGTGGCCACCATGCGGACCGCCGTCGCGCCGAGCTCGCGCGCCTGCGCGGCGTACTCGGCGAGCACGACGCGGGTGCGCTCGATCGCCTCCGGCGCCAGCCGCCCGGTGGCGTCGACGCCCTGGCCGAGCCGGACCACCTCCATGCGGCGCAGCAGGTCGGTGTGCGGCCCCTCCGGCGGGACGTCGGCCACCAGCAGGCGGATCGAGTTGGTGCCGCAGTCGATCGCCGCCACACGGGTCATCTCTCGTCCTCGTCCACGGCTCGACTCCGGCCTCGTTCCGCTCCTCGGTCGCTGGCGCTCCCTGCGATGCTCGCTCGGCCGTCGTCTTCGCGATCCGCCGCGCAGGGGCCGTTGGCCCACCACTCCCCCATCTCGGCCACCGCGCGGTCACCGATCGGGTTCACCCCGGGCCCGGCGGCGAGCGCGTGTCCGGCGAGGGCGTGCAGGCACTTGACGCGGTCGGGCATGCCGCCGGCGGTGTTCCGGGTGGGCAGCACGCCCAGGGCGTCGCGCTCGGCGAGGTAGGCCTCGTGCGCGGCCCGGTACCCCGCGGCCAGCTCGGGGTCGGTGCCCAGGTCGGCCTGCCACTCCTTCATCCGGCCGGTGGACTCCAGCCGGCTGGCCGCGGCGTTGGCCCGGGGGCAGGTCAGGTAGTAGAGCGTGGGGAACGGGGTGCCGTCCTCCAGCCGCGGGGAGGTCTGGACGACGTCGGGTTGCCCGCAGGGACAGCGGTGCGCCACGGCCCGCAGGGCCCGGGGCGGCCGGCCGAGCTGCCGGGCGACGATCTCGCGGTCCTCCGGGCCGACCAGCTCCCGGACGCGGTCCCCGGGAGCGCGCGACTCGTTCACTCGCCCGGCTCCTCGTCCCCGTCGGCCACGGCGACCGACTGCAGCAGCGCGTCGTACCAGGGCAGCTCGGCGTCCGACTCCTCGGGGACGGTCCCGGCATCGCCCTCCACGGCGTCGCCGTCGACCACCACCACCAGCCGGTCGCCGGGCAGCACGTAGGTCAGCCGTTCGCGCGCCTGCCGGGTCTGGTAGTCGGGGTCGGCCTGGCGCTCCAGCTGCGCCTGCAGGTCCTCCGCCCGCTGGTCGAGGGCGGTGCCCTCAGCCGCCAGCCGGGCGAGCTCGGCGCGGCCGGCGAGGAACTGGCGGATCGGCCCGGCCAGGGTCAGCGCGAGCAGCAGCACCAGCCCGCCGAGCACCACCGCCCGGCCGGTGAACAGCGGACGGCGGGGCGCGCCGGAACCGGCCGCCGTCCGCGGGGTGCGGCGTCCGGGGCGGCGGGCCTCCGGCCGGCTGCCCGCACCGGAGCGGTTGCCGGCCGGGACCGGGCGGGACGCCGCGGTCGACAGCGGGCGCCCGGTGGAGCGGCGCCGGGCGGGCGGGACCGGCCCCGCCCCGCCCCGGCGGCTGCGCGCACCGCTCATCGGCGGGTGGACCTCATCGGCCGGACAGCCGCGGGAACGCGGCCGCGCCCGCGTAGCGGGCGGCCTCGTCGAGCTCCTCCTCGATGCGCAGCAGCTGGTTGTACTTCGCCACCCGCTCGCTGCGCGCCGGAGCGCCGGTCTTGATCTGCCCGCAGTCGGTGGCGACGGCGAGGTCGGCGATGGTGGTGTCCTCAGTCTCGCCGGAGCGGTGGCTCATCATGCAGCGGTAGCCGCTGCGGTGGGCGAGGGAGACCGCGTCGAGGGTCTCGGTCAGCGTGCCGATCTGGTTGACCTTCACCAGCAGCGCGTTGCCCGCCCCGCGCGCGATGCCGTCGGCCAGCCGGGCCGGGTTGGTGACGAACAGGTCGTCGCCGACCAGCTGCACCCGGTCGCCGAGCGCCGCGGTGAGCGCGATCCAGCCGTCCCAGTCCTCCTCGGACAGCGGGTCCTCGATGGAGACGATCGGATAGGCCTCGACCAGCTCGCGGTAGTAGTCGGTGAGGTACTCCGCCGACCGGGTCGAACCCTCGAAGTCGTAGCCGCCCTCGCCGTGGAACTCGGTCGCCGCGACGTCGAGGGCGAAGGCGATGTCCTCGCCCACGGTGTAGCCGGCCTTCTCCACCGCCGCGCCGATCAGGTCGAGCGCGTCGCGGTTGCTGGGGAGGTCGGGAGCGAAACCGCCCTCGTCCCCGAGGCCGGTGGACAGCCCCCGGCCCTTCAGCACGGCCTTGAGCGCGTGGTAGGTCTCGGTGCCCATGGCCAGGGCCTCGGTGAAGGTCGCCGCGCCGATGGGGGCGATCATGAACTCCTGCACGTCGACGTTGCTGTCGGCGTGGGCGCCACCGTTGAGGATGTTCATCATCGGCACCGGCAGCAGGTGCGCCGAGGGACCGCCGACGTAGCGGAACAGCGGCAGCCCGGCCGACTCCGCGGCCGCCTTGGCCACCGCGAGGCTCACACCGAGGATCGCGTTGGCCCCTAGGCGCTCCTTGTTCGGCGTCCCGTCCAGGTCGAGCAGCCGCTGGTCGATCAGCCGCTGCTCGCTGGCGTCGTAGCCGACGAGTTCGGGGCCGATGACGTCGAGCACGTTGTCAACGGCCTTGCCGACCCCCTTGCCGCCGTAGCGCTCACCGCCGTCGCGCAGCTCCACCGCCTCGAACGCGCCGGTGGAGGCGCCACTGGGGACCGCGGCCCGGGTGATCGTCCCGTCGTCGAGGGCGACCTCGACCTCCACGGTGGGGTTTCCGCGCGAGTCGAGGATCTCCCGCGCGCCTACGGCGTCGATGCTGGGCACGGGGGCAGCCTAGCCAGCCCGGTCGCCGGGCCGTGACCGCGACGCCGGACGCGGACCAGCGACCGGCACCCCTCGTCCGGGGGAGGTCCTCCCCCGGTCCCCTTGTCCGCCCCCGTCCCGCGCCGGTCTGCTGGCTCCTGGACGGATGCCCTCGTCGGGCCGGTGCGGAGGAGCAGGGATGACCTCGGGGTTCTCGGAGCTGTGGGCGGCGCGGCCGCGCGTGCGGACGCTGTTCAGCTGGCCGCTCCTGGCCGGCCTGCTGCTGGTCGACCTGGCGTTCGTCGTCGTGTCGGTGGTCCACGAGGAGCGGTTCGGCCTGGACCTGCTCGACCCGTCCCCGTGGCTGCTGGAGGCCGACGGCGGCCACTCCGAGACGTGGGGCTACGCCCTGCAGGCCGCACTCGCCGTCTCGCTGGCGACCCTGGCCGTGCTCTCCCGGCGGCCGGTCTGGGTCGGCTGGGCGCTGCTGTTCGCCGCGGCCCTGGCCGACGACAAGCTGCGGCTGCACGAGAACAAGGGCGCCTGGCTGGCCGACCGGCTCACCGCGCACCTCTGGTTCCCCTCCGACGGCTTCCTGGGCCTGCGGTCCAACGACCTCGGCGAGATCCTCGTCTGGGGGCTGCTGTCGGTCGTGCCGCTCGCGGTGGTGGTGCTCTTCCTCCGCAGCAGCGACCGCTGGACCCGCCGGGCCAACCTCGGGCTGGCCGTCCTGGTCGCCGGCTACGTCTTCTTCGGCGGCGTGGTCGACCAGCTGCACGTCCTGTTCCTCGACACCCCGCTCGCCGGGAGCATGGGGACGATCGAGGACGGCGGCGAGCTGGTGGTGCTCAGCCTGACGGTGTCCTACGTCGCGACACTGCTGCGCCGGGTGGTCCGGGAGCGCCGGACGGACCCCGCCGACGCCGAGCCGGCCCCCGCGCTGGTCTGACGCGGGAGGACGGTGCCGGGCTCAGCGCCCGGCGCCGTCGCGGGCCTCCGCGGCCGCGTCGAGCTCACCGGCGTAGCGGCGGACCGCCTCCCGCAGCGCGTCCTCGACGTCCCAGCCGCGGGCGGCCGCACCGCTGACCACGGCCAGCAGGCGCTCCCCCAGCTCCTCGGGGCTGCGGGTGGACAGCTCCGCCGGCTCGGGCACCGGCAGGCCGGCCCGCCCGGCCCGGCGCACCAGGGCCGCACCCCAGGACGCCGCGGGCTGGGACCGGGAGACGCCCTCGGTCGGCGACCGGCGCTGCTTCTCGGCCTTCTTGATCTCCTCCCACCCGGCCTCGACCTGGGCGACGTCCCGCGGCCCGGCGTCCCCGAACACGTGCGGGTGCCGCCGCACCAGCTTGTCGACCAGCTCACCGGCGACGTCGTCGACGGTGAACCGCCGGCCGGGCTCGGCCTCGGCGGCCACCCGGGCGTGGAACACCACCTGGAGCAGCACGTCCCCGAGCTCCTCGCGCATCGCTGCCGGGTCGTCGTCCACGATCGCGTCGTAGGCCTCGTGCGCCTCCTCGAGCAGGTACCCGCGCAGCGAGGCATGGGTCTGCTCGGCGTCCCACGGGCAGCCGCCGGGTGAGCGCAGCCGGTCCATGACCGCGACGACGTCGAGCAGCCGGGCCCCCGGTGGGAGCGGCGCGCCGTCGACGACCTCGGCGGCACCGACGTCCTCCCCCGTCACGAGCGCCACGACCTCGTCGGGACGGGCGGCCGCCGCGGCGGCGTCCGGCACGCCGTCGACCGCCCACCCCGCGGCCCGCAGGGCCTCGGCGGTGGCGGCTGCGCCGGGCAGCGCCACGACCGGGAGCCCGCCGGAGACCGCCCGCCAACCGGCGGGGCCGAGCAGGCCGGGGAGGGTCGGGCGGACGGTGACGGCGAGCGCGACGGGCACCCGGTCAGTCTCCGGCAGTGGCCGGACCGGTGCCCTGCCCGGCCCCCGTGTCGGTGCCGAGGACCTCGACCACGCCGCTGTCGTCCGGGACGACCTGGCCCTCGTCGAGGACGCCGAAGCGTGGGTTGACGGTGATGTCGAGGCCGTCCCGGACCTCGGCGACCAGCTGCTGCGCGGCGTCGTCGACCTCGGCCTGCGCGGCCTGCTCCAGCTGCGGCCGGACCTCCTCGAACGACGGGGTGACCGGCTGCCCGACGAAGACGACGAGGACGCCGGGGACCTCGCTCACGGTGGTGGTGAAGGCGGTGTTGGGAGCGGCCGCGCCGACCTGGTCGGCGATGGCGGTCGGCACCTCGTCCCGGCCCCGCGGCTGCAACTGGGGGAGGGTGGTGCTGCCGGGGTACTGCCCGGCGATCGCCGGGTACGCGGCCGGGTCGGCCTGCAGCGTGGCCACGGCCGCGTCGGCGGCGGCCTGGTCGGGCACCGTCACGTAGCCGAGCTGGACCCGGGAGAGCCCGGGCAGCTGCTCCTCGTAGTCGGCCCGCAGCTGCTCCTCCGAGAGCCCCGCGTCGACCCCCTGCTCGGCCAGGATCCGCTGACGCACCAGCTGCTGCCGGACGGTCTCGAAGACGTCGGCCCGGCCGACCCCCTGGGCGGCGGCCTGCGCGTAGATCGCGTCGGGGTCCTGGTCGCCGATGAGCTCGTCGAGCCGCGCTTGCACGTCGGCGTCGGAGAGGGTCACGCCGTACCGCTCGGCCGCCGCCGCGTAGACCTCCGACTGCACCAGCCGGGTGAGCACCAGCCGGGTGAACTCGTCCTCCCGGCCCTGGGTCGCCGCGGCGAGGTCGGGGGCCTCCAGACGCTCGTCGACCGCCGCCTGCAGCTCGGCCACGGTCACCTGCTCGTCCCCGACGTAGGCGGCGACGTCGGGCGACGTCCGGCAGCCGGCGACCCCGGCCAGCGCGGCCAGGCCGAGGGCCAGGGTCGTGGTCAGGCGACGTGTGCGCACGCCTTGCGAGGGTGCCACACCGGGTGTGACCGACGGCGCAGGCGCCGCCTCCCCGGCGGCGTCCCCCCGACGAGGGATGCGCCGCACGCGCCTGTGCGGCCAGCATCGCGGGGTGCCGCTGCCCGTGCCGCCCGTGCGCTCCTGGCCGGCGTCTGCCTGCGGGGACCTCGTCGTCCGGCTCGTGGACCTGGCGGCGGACGACGACGCGGTGGCGCGCGCGACCGCGTCGCTGTCCCGCGAGGAGCTCGCCCGCGCCCGCCGCGGCACCCCTCCGGTCCACCGGCGCCGGGTGCTCCTGCGCGCCGCCCTCCGCGCGGTGCTCGCCGAGGAGCTCGGCACGCCCCCGGACCGGGTGCCCCTGACCACGACCGCGGCCGGACGCCCCCGGCTGGCCCTCGACGGCACCGGCCTGGACGCGAACTGCTCGGCGAGCGGCGCGCTGGGGCTGGTCGCGGTCGGGCGGGGCCGGCGGGTCGGCGTCGACGTGGAGCGGGTGACGCCGTGGCACCCCGGGGTGCTCGACGAGGGCTGGCTCAGCGCGTCCGAGCGGCGGGCGCTCACCCTCCTGCCGCCCGCGGCCCGCCCGGTCGCCGCCACCCGCGCCTGGACGCAGAAGGAAGCCGTCCTCAAGGCCCGCGGCACCGGGCTGCGCGAGGACCCCGCGGCGACGGTCACCGTCATCGGCCGGGCGGACGGCGTCGTCGCCGGCTGGCCGGTCTCCCCCGTGCCCGTGCCCGACGGCTGGGTGGCCAGCCTCGCCAGCGCCCCGGAAGCCCCCGCTCCGGAACAGGAGATGTCCTCATGACCCTCGCCCCCGCCGTCCCGGGACGCTCGGCCGACCGCGGCGCGTCCCAGCTGGCGGAGTTCCGCGTGCGCTGCGAGGAGGTCGCCGGCGTCCCGCTCGACGCCCCCGGCGCGCTGCACGCGTTCTCCGTGGCCGAGCCGGAGCTGTTCTGGCGCACGCTGCTGGACTGGTCGCAGCTGCCGTGGTCGGGCTCGGCCGACGTCGTCCGCACCGGGGACGACGTGCGGACCGCCCGCTTCTTCCCCGACGTCTGTCTCAACTACGCCGAGGCGCTGCTGCGGCCGCTGCCGGGCGCGGGTGACGACGCCCCCGCCGTGACCGCCGTGCACGCCGACCGTCCGGCCGACACCCTCACCCGCGGCCAGCTGCGCGCGGAGGTCGAGGTCACCGCGGCCGCGCTGGCCGGGGCGGGCCTGCGGGCCGGCGACCGGCTGGTGCTCGTCGCGCCGCACGCCGCCCGCACGATCGTCGTGGCCCTGGCCGCGGCCGCCCTGGGTGCCGCCGTCTCCACCGCCGCGCCGGACATGGGGGCCCCGGCCCTGCTGGGCCGCTTCGAGCAGGTGGAGCCGGCGTTCCTCGCCGTCGACCGCACCGTCATGGGCGAGGGGACGGCGGCCGCGCTGCTGGCCGGGCTGCCGACCGTCCGCCGGCTCGTCGTCCTCGACGACCTCCCGCTGCCCGACGGGGCGCTGCCCGCGGACCGGCTCGACGACCTGGTCGCCGGGGCCGGGCCGTCGCCTGCGTGGGAGCGGCGACCGTTCGACACCCCGCTGTTCGTGATGTTCTCCTCCGGCACCACCGGCCCGCCCAAGGCGATGGTGCACGGCGCGGGCGGCACGCTGCTCGAGCACGTCAAGGAGCACCGCCTGCACGGCGACCTGACGCCGGCCGACACGCTGTACTTCCACACCACCACGGCCTGGATGATGTGGAACTGGCAGCTGTCGGCGCTGGCGGTGGGCGCGCACGTCGTCACCTACGACGGGCCGGTCACCGGCCCCCGGACGCTGTGGGACCTGGTCGACGACCACGGGGTCACCGTCTTCGGCACCAGCCCGGCCTACCTGCAGCTGTGCCAGGACGCGGGGTGGTCCCCCGCCGCCGAGCACGACCTCTCCCGCGTGCGGGCGGTGCTCTCCACCGGCGCGGTGCTGCACGACTGGCAGTTCGACTGGGTGGCCGAGCACGTCGGGCCGGTGCCGCTGCAGTCGATCTCCGGGGGCACCGACATCATCGGCTGCTTCGTCCTCGGCAGCCCCGAGGAGCCGGTGCGGCGGGGTCGCTGCCAGACCCGCAGCCTGGGCCTCGACGTGGCCGCGGTCGACGAGGACGGCACCGAGGTCGTGGGCGCGGTCGGCGAGCTGGTCTGCCGCAACCCGTTCCCCTCGCGGCCGGTGGGCTTCCTCCGCGACCCCGACGGTGCCCGCTTCCGCGCCTCCTACTTCGCCGAGCACCCGGGCATGTGGACCCACGGCGACCTCGTCGAGTTCGACGCCGACGGCTCGGCCCGGCTGCACGGCCGCTCCGACGGCGTCCTCAACATCGACGGCGTCCGCATCGGGCCCAGCGAGATCTACACCGTGCTGCGCAGCCTGCCCGAGGTCGCCGACGCGATGGCCGTCGAGCAGCGCGACCCCGACCGCCCGGGTGCCACCCGGATGGTGCTGCTGGTCGTGCTGCGCGAGGGGGCCGCGCTCGACGGCGGGCTGGACCGGACCATCCGGCGCAGGCTGCGCGAGCAGGCCTCCGCGGCGCACGTGCCGGCCCTCGTGGTCGCCGTCCCGGAGCTGCCGCTGACGCACAACGGCAAGCGCTCCGAGCGCGCCGCCCGCGACGCGGTGAACGGCGACCCGGTGGCCAACGCCAGCGCGCTGCGCTCGCCGGCCTGTCTGGACGCGATCCGGGCGGCCGTCGCCGCGGCCGGCACCGCCCCGGACGCGCCCGTGGCGGACGACGGCGACCCGCTGCTGCGCGCGGTCACCGGGCTGTGGAGCGAGGTGCTGAGGACCGGCGGCATCGGGCCCGACGACGACTTCGCCGACCTCGGCGGCACCTCCCGGCAGGTGCTCAGCCTGCTGCGGCGGGTCCGGCTGGACCTGGGGGCCGACGTGCCGCTGGAGGTCTTCGCCGATCAGCCCACGCCGCGGGGCCTGGCCCTCGCGGTGGCCGCCGCCGGGTCGCCCGAGGACGGCGGCGTGGCGGTGCTGCGCCCCGGGACCGGCCGGCCGGTCTTCTTCGTGGCCGACGCGTGGGGGCAGCTGAACCTCTACGCCGGGCTGGTCCGCCGGCTGGCCACCGACCGGCCGGTGCTGGGGCTGCAGCCGCGGCTGACCGGCCCGGGCGGGGAGCACCTGGCGATCGAGCAGGTCGCCGCGCACGCGCTCGACCAGGTGAGGGAGATCCAGCCGGAGGGGCCCTACAGCCTCGTCGGCTACTCGTTCGGCGGCCTGGTGGCCTCGGCGATGGCGACGTCCCTGGAGGGCGACGGCGACACGGTCGCGTGGCTCGGGCTGCTCGACGTCCGCCCGCCGCAGGCGGCGCTGAGCCGCTGGGAGGTCACCTCCCGGCGATGGGCGGCGCGGCTGCGCACGCTGCTGTCCCGCCGCGTGCTGAGTGCGGTGCGCGACCGGCTGCGCCCGTCCCCGGCCGCCCCGACGCGGTCACCGGCGGCCGTCGCCGACGCGGAGCTGGCGTTCTTCACCCGGTCGGAGGCGGTCGGGGAGGCCTACCGGCCGGGGCCGGTCGCCGGCCCGGTGACCTACTACCTGGCCGAGGGCTCCCGGGACATCGTCCGCGGCACGCTGGGCGCCTGGCGGCGGGTGTCCCGGGACCTCACCGTGGTCGACGTCCCCGGGTACCACGGCGACGTCGACGACGACCGGGTCGGGATGCTCAGCGAGCAGCACGTGGGCACCCTGGCCGCCCGCGTGTCGAAGACGCTGCGCTGAGAGGGCTCCCCTGCCCCCCCGCCGCTCGCACGCTCGCGGCGGGTCCCTGCAGGGGAGCCGGTCGAGGTTCGGGAACCCTCCCCCTCAGGCCGCGACCGGTTGGTCGAGGACCGAGGCCAGCAGCGAGTGCAGGTTCTCCAGCAGCGCGACGTCGCGCAGCGGGGTCCGGCGTTCCGGTCCGACCGGCACCTTGAGCGAGATGGTGTCGACGGCGGACTTGTAGGTCGCGCCGTCGGCCAGCCGGGCCAGCCGCATCTGCTGGGACTCCCGCAGCGGGACCGGCGAGATGCGGATCGCCCGGCCCTGCAGCGACACCTCGGTGATCCCCCACGCCCGCACCGCGGCCCGGAACCGGGCGACGGCCAGCAGGTTGAGCACCGGCGCGGGCGGGGCGCCGTAGCGGTCGGTGAGCTCGTCGAGCACCGCCTGCGCCTGCTCGTCGGACTGCACGGAGGCCACCTTGCGGTAGGCCTCCATCCGCAGCCGCTCGCCGGGCACGTAGTCGTGCGGCAGGTAGGCGTCGACCGGGAGGTCCACCCGGACGTCGGCCGGCTCGGCCGGGGCCTCCTCGCCGGACAGCTGCGCCCGGTAGTCGGTGACCGCCTCGCCGACCAGCCGGACGTAGAGGTCGAAGCCGACCCCGGCGATGTGCCCGGACTGCTCGCCGCCGAGCAGGTTCCCCGACCCGCGGATCTCGAGGTCCTTCATCGCCACCGCCATGCCGGCGCCGAGGTCGGTGTTGTGCGCGATGGTGGTCAGCCGGTCCACCGAGGTCTCGGTCAGCGGCCGCGAGGGGTCGTAGGTGAAGTACGCGTAGGCCCGCTCCCGCCCCCGGCCGACGCGGCCCCGGATCTGGTGCAGCTGGGAGAGGCCGAAGGTGTCGGCGCGGTCGACGATCAGCGTGTTGGCGTTGGGGATGTCCAGGCCGGACTCGACGATCGTGGTCGCGACCAGGACGTCGTACTCCTTCTCCCAGAAGCCCACCATGATCCGCTCGAGCTCGTGCTCCTTCATCTGCCCGTGGCCGACGGCGACGCGGGCCTCGGGCACCAGGTTGCGGATCTTCGCCGCGGCCTTGTCGATCGACTGCACCCGGTTGTGGATGACGAAGACCTGGCCGTCGCGCAGCAGCTCCCGGCGGATCGCCGCGGCCATCTGCTTGTCGTCCCAGGCGCCGACGTAGGTCAGCACCGGGTGCCGCTCCTCCGGCGGGGTGAGGATCGTCGACATCTCGCGGATGCCGGTCAGCGACATCTCCAGGGTGCGCGGGATCGGGGTGGCCGACATCGACAGGACGTCGACCGCCGTCCGCATGGTCTTGAGGTATTCCTTGTGCTCGACGCCGAAGCGCTGCTCCTCGTCGACGATGACCAGGCCGAGGTCCTTCCAGCGGGTCGTCGGCTGCAGCAGCCGGTGGGTGCCGACGAGCACGTCCACCTCGCCGCGGGCCAGCTCCTCGAGGATCTGCCGGGTCTCGGCGTCGGACTGGAAGCGGGAGAGCACCTGCACCTTCACCGGGAACTGGGCGAACCGCTCGGAGAAGGTCTTGAAGTGCTGGTTGGCCAGCAGCGTCGTCGGCACCAGGACGGCGACCTGCTTGCCGTCCTGCACGGCCTTGAACGCCGCCCGGACGGCGATCTCGGTCTTCCCGTAGCCGACGTCTCCGCAGATGATCCGGTCCATCGGGACCGGGTTCTGCATGTCGACCTTGACCTCGTCGATCGCGGCGAGCTGGTCGGGGGTCTCCTGGAACGGGAAGGCGTCCTCGAGCTCGCGCTGCCAGACGGTGTCCGGCCCGAAGGCGTGGCCCTTGGTGGCCATGCGCGCGGAGTAGAGCCGGATCAGCTCCGCGGCGATCTGCTTGACCGCCCGGCGGGCCTGGCCCTTGGTCTTCTGCCAGTCGGCGCCGCCGAGCTTGGACAGCGCCGGCGCCTCGCCGCCGACGTAGCGGGTCAGCTGGTCGAGGGCGTCGGTGGGCACGAACAGCCGGTCCGGCGGCTGGTTCCGCTTGGACGGCGCGTACTCGACGATCAGGTAGTCCCGCTGCCCGCCGTTGACGGTGCGGCTGACCATCTCGATGTAGCGGCCGATGCCGTGGTGCTCGTGCACGACGAGGTCGCCGGGCTGCAGCTGCACCAGGTCGACGGCGTTGCGGCGGCGGGCCGGCATCTTCACCGCGTCGCGCATCGTCGTCCCGCGCGAGCCGGTCAGGTCGTGCTCGGTGAGCAGCGCCAGGCCCACCCCGGGGAAGGCGAAACCGGCCTCCAGGTTGCCCTGGGTGACGAGGGTCAGCCGCGGCTCGGGCGGCCCGGCGATGTCGGGGACCAGCCGGGTGCCGAGGTCGGCCTCGGTGAACTGGTCGGCAGCACGCTGCGCGGGGCCGGGCCCGGCGAAGGTCACCACGACCCGCCACCCGTCGCGGTGCCAGCCGCGCATCGTCTCGATGGCCCTGGGCACGTCGCCGGCGAAGCGCTCCACCGTCGTCGCGTCGAGGGTGACGTGCGTGTCGTCGTCCTCGCTGACCAGGGTGAACGCGCCGGTGCGCCACCACGGCAGGCCGCGGCCGCGGGCGGCGGACTCGACGTCGGCGAGGTCCCGGAAGGACGACGCCCCGAGGTCGAGCGGTGCCTCCCCGGCCTCGGCGGCGGTGGCCCAGGACGCGGCGAGGAACTCCTCGGCGGTGCGCACCAGGTCGGCGGCCCGGCTGCGCACGCGCTCGGGGTCGCAGACCAGGACGTGGGTGCCGCGCGGCACCAGGTCGGTGAGCAGCTGGAGGTCGCCCTCGATCAGCGCCGGGGTCAGCGACTCCATGCCCTCGACAGCGATCCCCTCGGCGAGCTTGCCGAGGATCTCCAGCAGGCCGGGGTGCTCGAGAGCGAGCGCCGCCGCCCGCGCGCGCACCGCGTCGGTGAGCAGCAGCTCGCGGCACGGCGGGGCCCACAGCCGCTCGGGGCGCTCGTCGAGGGAGCGCTGGTCGGCGGCGGAGAAGTAGCGCAGCTCATCGACCTCGTCGCCCCAGAACTCCACGCGGACCGGGTGCGGCTCGGTGGGCGGGAAGACGTCGAGCAGGCCGCCGCGGACGGCGAACTCACCGCGCTTCTCCACCAGCTCCACGCGGGTGTAGGCGGCGTCGGCCAGCGCGCGGGCGACGTCGTCGAGCTCGGCGGTGTCGCCCGGCCGCAGCTCGACCGGCACGAGGTCGCCCAGGCCGGGCGCCAGCGGCTGCAGCACGCTGCGCACCGGCGCGACGAGCACGTCGATGGCGCCGTTGTCCCCGGGGGAGGTGAGGTCGCGGAGCACCGCCAGCCGGCGGCCGACGGTGTCCGCGCGGGGGGACAGCCGCTCGTGCGGCAGCGTCTCCCAGGCCGGGAACACCTCGGTGCGCCGGTCGGGCAGGAAGCAGCGCAGCTGGTCGGCTACGGCGTCTGCGTCCCGCTCCCCCGCGGTCACGACGAGCACCGGGACCCCGGCGCCACCGGTGCCCGCGGCCAGCGCCGCCGCCACCAGCGGCTGCACGGACGGCGGTGCGGTCACCGCCAGCTCCGCGGTCCCGGCCGCGGCCACGACGCGGGCCATGCCGGGATCGGTGAGGACGACGTCGAGCACGCCGCGCAAGGTCACGAGACCGTCTCCTACAGAGTCCGGGCCACGCACGTCGCGCCGGGTGCGCGGGGGGCCGGTAACCCAGGTTAGTCCGCGGGCGGGGAGGGTGCCGCCGCGCACGGGCAGCGGCCGGCGCGGTCAGCCGGCGGTGGCGTCGAAGAACTCGAGCAGGGCGGGCAGGTCGAAGTTGGACGGGTCGCCGTGCTCCCCTTCGGTGGCGACGACGACCGCGCTGCCGCCGTCGGCGACCACCTGCGCGGCGCAGACGTCGGCGTTGCGGCCCTTGTCGACCACGGTGTCGTCCTCGGACGCCCAGAAGAGTGCGGGCACGGCGGCGCCGAGGGCCACCGGTGAGAGCTCCTCCAGGGCGTCGGCCACCGCAGGCCCGTACGCGGCGTCGATCGAGTCGGCGTAGTCGTCGTAGACCGAACCGAGGTCGCACAGCGGGTAGATGCCGGCGTAGGCGCGCAGCCCCTCGATGCGCCGGTCCTCGACCAGGCGGGCACCGGCCAGCCCGCCCATCGACTCGGCCACGAGGTACACGTCCGTGGGGTCCACGAGGTCGCTCACGGCGGCGGCGAGGGCGGCGTGGGCGTCCACGCTCGCCGTGCTGCCCCAGGCGTCCCCCTCGGCGTCGCTGGCGGCGACCACGTACCCGGCGGCCACCAGCCCGTCGGTGAGCTCCCCGAACGCCTCGCCGTTGAGCAGGGCGGTGGCGCGGGCCTCGTAGCCGTGGGCGTAGACGACCAGCCGGCCGTTGGGCCGCTCCGGGCGGACGACGATCGCGGCCTGGCCGCCGACCTCGACCTCGTGCACACCGGGCCCCAGGTCGGGCAGCGGCTCCGGGGACGGCGACGGGCGGGGCGTCGCCGAGGCCACGGGATCGGCGGCCGGACCGCCGCAGGCGCCCACGAGGAGGAGCACCGCGAGCAGCCCCAGCGCACCCCGCCGCCCGGCGCGGTGCGCGGTTCCCCGGGAGCCCGCGACCGACGAGGTGGTCGGCCCGGACACGGCGGAGCTCAGACGCCGCGCATGCGCACGGCGTGCCGGGCGAGCTTGGCCAGCACGTGCGGAGCGCGGTCGCCGGGAGCGACGTAGGAGCGCGGCAGGGTGAAGCGGTCCCCGGGCAGGTGGTCCCCGGTCACGCAGGCGTGGTCGTAGCCCGCCGCGCGGACCGCGTCGGCGGCGGCCGCGTCGAAGTAGCCCCACGGGTAGCAGAACCCCGGCACCGCGGCCTGGAGCACGTCCTCCAGCACGCGGCGGCTGCCGGCGACCTCGCGCTCCAGGGTCGCCGCGTCGGCACCGCGCAGGTCGGCGTGGGTGAGGGTGTGGCTGCCCACCTCGTGACCGGCCGCGACCACCGACCGGACCCCGTCGGCGTCCAGCAGGTCCAGCCGCGGGCCGTCGTCCCACGCGTTCTGCCCGCCGAGCAGCCCGGCCACCACGTAGAGGGTGGCGGTCATGCCGTGCCGGGCGAGGAGGGGGACGGCGTGCTCGAGGAAGTCGGCGTACCCGTCGTCGAAGGTCAGCCCCACCAGCCCGGCCGCGGCCCCCCGCTGCTGGGCGTCGAGCAGCTCGGCCAGCGAGACGCCCCGCAGGCCCAGCCGGCGCAGCAGCCGCAGGTGCCGGTCGAGCCGGTCGGGGGTGACCCGGACCCGGTGCGGGTCGGGCCGGCCGGCCGGGCAGATCGAGTGGTACATCAGGACCGGCGGGATGCGCAGCCGCCGCCGGTCGGCGGCCACGCGCTCGGCCGGGACGGTCACCGGCGGCCGTCCCCGGCCAGGACGGCGCCGCGGGCCGCCCGGGGCTCGCGCGCCGCGCCGCCCTCGAGCGCGACCAGTGCCCGGCGCAGTGCCGTGCTGGAGGTGTGCACCGTGTACGGGAAGTAGCGGACCTCGACGCCCACCGCGGCGAAGTCCCGCTCCAGCCGGTTGCCCTTCTCCGTGCCGCGCCAGTCGTCGCCCTTGAAGATGACGTCGAAGCCGACCTCGCGCCAGGTGTCGATCTTGTCCGGGACCACCTCGGCGTGGACCTCGTCGACGATGCGCAGGCTGCGGACGATCTCCATCCGCTCGGCCAGCGGGATGACCGGGGCCCGGCCCTTGGTCAGGACGAGCATCTCGTCGGAGACCACCCCGGCGATGAGGTGGTCGCACTGCTCGGCGGCGTGCCGCAGCAGGTTCAGGTGGCCGATGTGGAACAGGTCGTACGCGCCCGGCGCGTACCCGATCACTCGAGACATGCGTGCTTCTCCCCCGTGGCAGGACGTGCTGCCTTGTCCCGTCCAGTGGACCAGAGACGACTACGGACAGTCATCACCCGGAGGGGTCATCC
The DNA here is from genome assembly GCF_054050175.1 of Geodermatophilus sp. SYSU D00697. Taxonomy (NCBI): domain Bacteria; kingdom Bacillati; phylum Actinomycetota; class Actinomycetes; order Geodermatophilales; family Geodermatophilaceae; genus Geodermatophilus; species Geodermatophilus sp. SYSU D00697. Next base: position 6,397 of record NZ_JBJGYV010000028.1, on the reverse strand, counting down.
ACCCGAAAGTGCGTAGCTGACCTGGGGGGCGACCCCCGCCTCCGATCACGCAGTGCGAGCAGGACGCGGGACGACGACGTCGAGGAGCGCGTCGACGGCGCCCTCGATCCGGGTGAACGCGTGCGCGAAGACCTCGTCGGGACGCCCGTGGGGGTCCTCCACGTCGTCGTCCCGCGGACCCGTGCGCAGTGCCCGCAGCCGCGGCGCCGCGGCGACCAGGGCGGCCAGCCGGTCGGCCGGGTGCCGCTGGTCGAGCGCGGCGCCGCCCAGCCGGGCCAGGTCGGCGAACTCCCGCAGGGCGAAGGTGCGCCGGACGGCCGCCGGGGCGCGGGTGACCACCGCCGACCGCTGCTCGGTCGTCATGGTCAGCACCAGGCCCGCCGAGCGCGCTCCGAGCGGCTCCAGCTGGCGGGCGGCGAAGCCCTCCGGGTCGACGCCGCGCGCGGCCAGCAGCCGGGCCATCGGGGCCGCGACGGGCTCCCCGGCCAGGGCGGCGAGCCCGGCGCTGGCCACGGCGACGCCCGCGCCCTCTCCCAGGCCGGCCCGGAGCAGCAGCTCCGCGGCCGGCGAGCGGCAGATGTTGCCCGTGCAGACCACCAGCACCGGGAACGGCGGGCGAGCCGCCTCCGCGGCGACCACGCTCAGCCGACGGGCTGCTTGCCGGCCCGGGTGACGGCGCCCGGCTCGACGGGGACGGGACCCCGGCCGGCCGCGGTCGCCTGCCCACCGCCGTCGACGGCGGCGTCCCGGGCGTACCCGTAGGTGTCCTTGCCGCGGTCGAGCTGGTTGAGCACCACCCCGAGGACCCGCGCGTCGACCTGGGCCAGGTTGCGCAGGCCCTCCGCCAGCTGGTGGCGGCGCACCTTGGTCGCGTTGGCCAGCACGATCGTGCCGTCGACCAGGGTCGAGAGGATCGTGCCGTCAGCGACCGGCAGCAGCGGCGGGCAGTCGATGACGACGTGGTCGTAGGAGGCCCGCAGCTGGTCGAGCAGCCGGTGCATCGCCGGCGAGGCCAGCAGCTCGGTGGGGTTGGGGGGCAGGACGCCGGAGGTCAGCACCTCCAGGCCCGTGCGGCCCCACTCCTGGACGACGTCGGGGACCTCGGCCTGGCCGAGCAGCACGGTGGTCAGGCCGGCCGACCCCTCGAGCCCGAGCCGGGTCGCCACCGAGGGGCGGCGCAGGTCGGCGTCGACCAGCAGCACCCGGGCGGAGGTCTCGGCCAGCGCGACGGCGAGGTTCACGGCGACGGTCGACTTGCCCTCCGCGGCCAGCGACGAGGTGACCGCCAGCACGCCGCGGGAGGTGCGGGCGCCGTCGGCGAGCTCGCCCCGGCGGCCGACGTCGAGGAACTGGAGGTTGGTCCGCAGCTGGCGGTACTCCTCCGCCTGCGGGCTGTGCGGCGCGGCCTCGACCGCGACGCGCCGCTGGCGCGTGCCGTCCACACCGAGGTTGCCGATGACCGGCCGGTTGGTCAGGGCCGCGACCTCGGTGGCGGTGCGCACCCGGGTGTCGAGCGCGTCCCGGCCGAGGGCGGCGAGGACGCCGAGGCCCAGCCCGAGGACGACGCCGGCCGCCAGGTTCAGCAGCACGTCGGGCGAGGAGGTCTTCCGCGGCGTCTCCGCCGGCGCGACCACGGTGGCCTCGATGGCCGGCCGCACCGCGTCGGTGCCGGTCGGCGAGAGGTCCTCCACGACGGTGATCACCTGGTCGGCGACCGCGTTGGCGATGCGCGCCGCCTGTCCCGCGTCGGTGTCGGTGACCTCGATCTCGAGCAGGACGGTGTCGCTGGGCGCGGTGACGTCCACCTGCCCGGCCAGCGCGGAGGTGGTCTCGGCGAGGTCGAGCCGGTCGATGACCGGCTGCAGCACCGACGGCGTCTCCACCAGGCTGGCGTAGGACGTCATCTGCGCGCGGGTGGCGTTGCCCCCCTGCTGCAGGTCGTCGACGCTCTCGGCCGCCCCGACCGAGAAGAACAGGGTGGCCTGGGCCGTGTAGGTCGGCGTCGCCAGCCAGGTGGCCAGTCCGCTCCCGGCCACGCAGATCAGAAACACGGCGACGACGATCCGGACACGGCGTCCCAGAACGGTCAGGAATGTGCGCAGAGCCACGATGTTCCTCTCGCGGTGGTCAACGCCACCAGCAGCGATGTGCGTCCAGGAAAGGTAAGCGGGAAATGCGTCAACCGACTGGCACCCTCACCATTTCGGGTGAGGGCCCGACCTCGCGGAGCGGACCGTTGCGCGCCGGCTGGACCCCCTTCCGCGCGACCGACTGGCTGTAGACGGCCAGCCCGGCGACGAACCACAGGAAGGTGGCGTACTGGGTGATGAGCGCGACGCTCACGAAGGAGGGGATCTGCGCGACGACGGCGATCGTCGGCGCGGTGGCCCGACCGCTGAGCACGTAGCCGCACGCGGCCAGCAGCAGGACGGTGACCAGGACCAGCGGCACCCACCCGTAGCGCAGGCCCAGGAGCAGCAGCGCGTTGTCGATCGACCGGAAGCCGCCGAAGAACCGCTCCCCCGAGGCCAGCCCGTAGGCGCTGCTGGAGCGGCCGAACAGCTCGATGTCGGGGACGAGTTCCAGCAGCGCCCAGCGGTACCCGGCACTGTCGGTGGCCTCCGACCCCGCCGCGGCGAACACCCCGGACAGCAGGGACGCGAAGCCCGCGCCGACGACGACGAGCCCGGCGGTGACGACCACCCGCACCCGCGTGGACAGGCCACTGCGCAGGAACGCCACGCACAGCGCGATCCCGAACACGGCGGTGGCCAGCCCCACCCGGCTGAACGTCACGGCAGAGGCCGCGACCATGAGCACCGCCATCGGCACGCGCACCGCGGCGCGGAACGGCGCGGCCAGCGTCAGCGGGACGGCCAGGGCCAGGCTCGCGCCGAGCGCGATGGAGTGACCGAAGGCGCCCTCGGCCCGGGCCCGCCCGCCGCGCTCCTGGATCGGCGCCCAGTCGACGTGGAGCCGGCCCTGCCCGGGGATCTGCACGAACGGGTTCCAGCCGGTCGCGAACTCCACCAGCGCGAGGACCGCGACGAGGGTGAACGCGACCGCGACCGCGCCGTACACCCACTGCAGGCCGACCCGCTGGCCGACCAGCCGGCCGACGAGGAACGCCCCCGTCCACTGCGCCACCAGAACGAAGACGTCGCTGATGCTCGTGGCGCCCGTCGCGATCGGGACCAGCCCGGCGAGGACGAACAGCACGACCACGCCGTCGGCCAGCGTCAGCCGGCCGGCCAGGGGTGCACCGCCCCGGGGGCGGAGGGACACCAGGACGGCGAGGACGACGAGGGTGACCAGCACCTCGGGTTCCCACTCGAGCACGATCGAGATCCCGGCCCACACCGGCACCAGGCACAGCACGAGCAGCCAGACGGCGAGGGCCAGCCGCGGGGCGTGCCGCATGGCGACCACACCGAGGGCGCCGACCGCCGCCACGGCGCCGGCCAGCAGGACGGTGTCCACCGCCTGGCCCGGCACGGCGAGCACGTCCATGGTCCCCCGATCTGCGCGACTCCCGCCCCCTCGGCACGCCGGAGAGGACTGTTCTCCGGAAAGTCCGAGAAAGGGACCTGCGCACGCTCTCACGGACCGGCCCGACGCCGCTCCCCCCGAATGCGGACATCACCCGAAAGGGCCTGTCCGACCCCCGGGAGAACGGCAGGACCATAAAGTGGCTCCCGCGCGGGGAACCGGCCGGAATGGTGTGGCCGAAACGGCCGGCGACGGAGATCGGCCGCGCCTCAAGTTCTCCTGCCGGGACGTCGATGTACCCGGTGCGACGCCGGTCGCGCCTGGGCGAGGGGGAGAACGTGTCCGAAGTCGACATCGGGGCGACCACGGTCGTGGCCGTGCTCACCTACCGGCGGACCGAGCTCCTGCCGCCACTCCTCGACGAGCTGGTCACGCAGGCCGCCACCCTCCTGCCGCCGGCGGAGGTCGTCGTCGTGGACAACGACCCCGAGGCCAGCGCCGCCGACCTGGTCGGCGGCTGGGCCGGTCGCGGTGTCCGTTACGTCCACGAGCCCCGGCCGGGGATCTCCGCGGCACGCAACCGCGCGCTGGCCGAGGCCTCCGGCGCCGACGCGCTGGTCTTCATCGACGACGACGAGCTGCCCGGCCCCGGCTGGCTGGCCACGCTGGTCGCCGCCTGGCGGCTGTGGGGCTGCGCCGCTGTCGCCGGGCCCGTCGCGGCCCGCCTCGACGGGCCCGTCGACCCGTGGATCGCCGGGACCGGGGTGTTCGACCGCCGGCGGTGCGCGACCGGCTCCCTGCTGCTCGGGGCCGGAGCCGGCAACCTGCTCCTCGACGTGGCCCGCGTGCGCGAACTGGGGCTGACCTTCGACGAGCGGCTGGGCCTCACCGGCGGCGAGGACACCCTGTTCACCCACGCGCTGGCGCACCGGGGGGCCGGGCTGCGCTGGTGCGACGAGGCCGAGGCGACCGAGCACGTCCCCGCCGCGCGCCTGACCCGGCGGTGGGTGCTCCGGCGCAGCTTCCGCTCGGGCAGCTCGTGGAGCCGCGCCGAGGTCCACCTGGCGGCCGGGCCGGTCCGGCGGTGCCGCACCCGTGCCGTCGTCCTGGCCAAGGCCGCGGTGCGCATCCCGCAGGCGTCGACGCGGTGGCTCGCCGCGACGGCCCGGCGGGACGACGCCGCCCGAGGGGCCGCGGCCGCGACCGCCGCCAGCTACGCCGGGCTGGTCGTCGGCGCCTTCGGCTACGTGGCCGGTGAGTACGCCCGGCCACCGGTCCCCGCCGTCCTGCCGGGCCCCCCGGTCCCCGTGGAGCGGCAGCATGCCGCCCGTTGACAGCGGGGCGCCCGCCGCCGACGCGGTCGCGACGTCCCCGTCCGCACCGGCGGACCTGGGCCGGGTCGCCGCCCGGGGCGCCGGCGTCACGCTGGTCGGGCAGGGGCTGCGGATCCTCCTGCAGCTGGCGTCGGTGGTGGTGCTCGCGCGGCTGCTCGCCCCCCGCGACTACGGCCTGCTCGCCGTCGGCCTGCTGGTGGTCGGCATCGGCGAGGTCGTCCGCGACCTCGGGCTGTCCACCGCCGCCATCCGCGCACCGTCGCTGACCCCGCACCAGCGGGACGGGCTCTTCTGGCTCAACACCGCCGCCGGGCTGGTGCTCGCGGTGGTCGCCGTCGCCGCCGCGGGCCCGGTGGCGAGCGCCTTCGACCAGCCCGCGCTCGAACCCGTGGTCCGCGCGCTGTCCCTGACCTTCGTGCTCAACGGCCTGGCCACCCAGTACCGGGCCGGTCTGACGCGCGACCTGCGCTTCGGCGCGGTGGCCGGCTCGGACCTGGTCGCCCAGCTGCTCTCCTTCGCCGTGGCGGTGGCCACCGCCCTCGCCGGCGCCGGCTACTGGGCCCTGGTCGCCCAGCAGCTCACCCAGGCGACGACCGCCCTCGTGGCCGTGGTCGCGCTGGCACGGTGGGTGCCGCGCCGGCCCCGGCGCGGTGCGGGCCTGCGGCCGTTCCTGCGCTTCGGCGGGGGGCTCACCGGCACGTCGGTCCTCTACTACGCGGGCAACAACCTGGACAACCTGGCGCTGGGCCTGTGGGCCGGCCCGGTGGCGCTGGGCATCTACAACCGCGGGTTCCAGCTGCTGATGAGCCCGCTCAACCAGCTGCGCTCCCCGGCCACCACGGTCGCGGTCCCGGTGCTGGCCCGCATCCAGGACGACCTGGAGCGCTCGGGTGAGTACCTGCGCCGCAGCCAGCTGGCCCTCGGCTTCACCCTGGTCGCCGGCATGGGCCTGGGAGCGGGCGCCGCCGGTCCGCTGGTCGACGTCATGCTCGGGGACCGCTGGCACCAGGTGGCCCCGGTGCTGGCCCTGCTCGCCGTGGCCGGCAGCGCGCAGACGCTGTCCTTCGTCGGCCACTGGGTGTACCTGTCCCGCGGGCTGTCCGGGGAGCTGCTGCGCTACACCGCGGTGACCCTGGTCCTGAAGGCCGCCTGCATCGGCGTCGGCAGCGCGTTCGGGGTCGTCGGCGTCGCCGCCGGCTACGCGTCGGCCGCGCTGCTGGAGTGGCCGCTGTCGCTGTGGTGGCTGTCCCGGATCACCGTGCTGCCGATCCGGCAGCTGCTGCTGGGCGCGCTGCGGATCACCGCGTGCGCCGCCGCCGGGGGCTCGGTCTGCTTCCTGGTCACCCAGCTGGCCGTCGCGTGGCCCGCGCCCGGACGCCTGGCGGCCGGCCTGCTCGCCGGCCTGCTCACCTACGGCCTGGCCGCCCTCGTCCCGGGCATCCGGGCCGACCTCACGGGCGTGGTGGCGTGGGGGCGGCAGATGGTCTCCCGCGGTCGCTGACCGCACGGACGCGGGGGGGGCCCGGGCCCCCGGGCCGGGGGGCCCCGCGGTGCCCCCCGGTGCGGCGGCGCCC
>NZ_JBJGYV010000027.1:0-67750 GCF_054050175.1 Geodermatophilus sp. SYSU D00697 | reverse complement strand
GGCGAGCACTGTGCTCGCCGGCCGTCGCCGCCTCCGCGCCTGGTGCGTCGATGAGTTCCCGCTCGCGGGCCGGTCTGCCCGCTGACCACCGCACCAGGACGCGAGGAGACGCCATGGCCACCCGGCTCAACCCCTACCTGCACTTCTCCGGCAACGCCCGCGAGGCGATGGAGTTCTACCGCTCCGTCCTGGGCGGCGAGCTCCAGGTGATGACCTTCGGGGACGTCGGCGGCGGCGGGGGCGAGTACCCCGACGACGGCGTCATGCACGCCTTCCTGCGCACCGCCGACGGGCTGGAGCTCATGGCCTCCGACGGCCACGACCCCGACGCCACCGGCCCGGACCGGGTGTCGCTGTCGCTCTCCGGGGACGACGCGCAGACCCTCTCCCGCTGGTTCCAGGCGCTGGCCGAGGGCGGCGTCATCGACGTCCCGTTGGCGGAGCAGGTGTGGGGCGACACGTTCGGGCAGGTCACCGACCGCTTCGGTCTGCGGTGGTTGGTCGACCTCGCCACCCCGGCCGCCTGATCCGCGGGACCCGGCTGCCGGCCCGCCCGGGCCGGCAGCCGGTGATCCGTCGGCCGAGGCGAGTGCGTCCCGGTACCGTTTGGCCACGATGCGCATCGATCCGGCCGGGTGGCCGTTCATCACCGTCCCCCTGGCTCCCGCGGCCCTGTCCTCCCTCGCCGGGCGGCTGTCCGGCCGGCGGGGAGTCCGGTTCGCCGCCTGGCCGTTCCTGGCCCTGTCGGCCTACATGACCCTGTTCTTCCGGGACCCCGACCGCCGGTGCGACGTCGAGCCGCCGGCCGACGACGACGTCCTCTCCCCCGCCGACGGCGTGGTGATGGTCGCGGGTGAGCCGCAGGAGGGCGTCGCGCCCGAGGGGGACTGGCAGCAGGTGAGCGTCTTCCTCTCCGTGGTCGACGTGCACGTCAACCGTTCGCCGTACCACGGCGAGGTCGTCGAGAGCTCCTACCGCAAGGGCAGCTTCCTGGCCGCCTACCGCAAGGAGTCCGCGCACCTCAACGAGCGCAGTGAGCTGTGGCTGCGCGACACCACCGGCCCCGCGCCCCGCACCGTGGTCTTCCGGCAGCTCGTCGGCGCCCTCGCGCGGCGCATCGTGACCCGCACCGGCGTCGGCCAGCACCTGGCCACCGGCGAGCGGATGGGGCTGATGAAGTTCGGCTCGCGGATGGACGTCTTCGTCCCCCGCGAGTGCACGATCACCGTCCGCAAGGGACAGCGGGTGCGCGGCGGCGAGACCGTCATCGCCCGCTGGCCCGCAGCCGGCTGAGGAGGCGGCCATGCCCAGCTCCGCGTCCGGCGCGCGCCCGCCGCAGACCCGGCGCACGGCCACCGTCGAGTTCGTCCGGGGGTCGGTCCGCGGGAGCCGCCGGCGGGCCCTGGCCACCCTGCCCAGCCTGTTCACCCTGGCCAACATGATGTGCGGCTTCGCCGCGATCCTGGTGTCCATCCGGGGGCAGTACACGCTGGCCGCCGTCCTGGTGGGGCTGTCGGTGGTCTTCGACATCACCGACGGCGCGGTCGCGCGGCTGGTCGGCGCGGTCACCCCGTTCGGTCTGCAGTTCGACTCGCTGGCCGACCTGGTCTCCTTCGGGCTGGCCCCGGCGCTGCTGGCGTTCACCCTGTTCTCCGAGGGCCGCGACGAGTGGGACCCCCTGGGCTGGGTCGCCTGCTTCCTCTGGGTCGCGTGCGCGGCCATCCGGCTGGCGCGGTTCAACACGACGATCGATCCCACGGCCGACAAGCGGTACTTCACCGGCATGCCCAGCCCCGGCGCCGCCGGCGTCGTGCTGGCCTCGGTGTTCGCCTTCGGCGACCAGATGCAGGGCCGCGACCGGCTGTGGGTGCTGCTCATCGTCGCCGTCCCGGCGCTGCTCATGGTGAGCACCATCCGGTTCCGCTCGTTCCGGTCCCTGGTCAGCCCGAAGAGCGGCCGGCCCTACGGGCTCATCGTCGCGGCGCTGGCCGTCGTCGTCGGCTTCGCCCTCGTCCCGGTGATCACTGGCTGCGTGCTCGCCTACGGTTACCTGCTGGCCCCGGTGCTCGTGCCGGCGCTCTCACCCCTCGCCCGGCTGGTGCCGGCCCGCGTCAAGGAGCTGCTCACATGAGCGTCCGCCCGATCCGCCCCGACGACGTGCCCGCCGTGGTCGGACTGGTCCGCGAGCTGGCCGACTACGAGAAGGCCGCGCACGAGGTCCGGCTGACCGAGGAGCAGCTGACCGCCGCGCTCTTCGGCGACTCCCCGAAGCTGTTCGGCCACGTCGCGGACGTCGGCGGCGAGGTCGTCGGCATGGCGCTGTGGTTCCTGAACTTCTCCACGTGGCGCGGCACCCACGGCATCTACCTCGAGGACCTCTACGTGCAGCCGCAGCACCGGGGCAGCGGGCTGGGCCGCGAGCTGCTGCGCACGCTCGCCGAGCTGTGCGTACAGCGCGGCCACGACCGCCTGGAGTGGTCGGTGCTGGACTGGAACACCCCTTCCATCGACTTCTACAAGGCCGCCGGAGCGGTGCCGATGGACGAGTGGACGGTCTTCCGGCTCACCGACGAGGCCCTGACCACGTTCGCCGGCGACCGCCGCGTGCGGGCATGAGCACCGACCGGAAGCCGCCGGAGTGCTGGCTCACCGACATGGACGGCGTCCTGGTGCACGAGGGCCAGGCGCTGCCCGGCGCCGCGGAGTTCCTGCAGCGGCTGGTCGAGCTGGGACGCCGGTTCCTGGTGCTCACCAACAACTCCATCTTCACGCCGCGCGACCTCGCCGCCCGGCTGGCCCGGTCGGGGCTGCAGGTGCCCGAGGAGTCGATCTGGACCTCGGCGCTGGCGACGGCGGACTTCCTCTCCAGCCAGCTGCCCGGCGGCTCGGCGTACGTCATCGGCGAGGCGGGTCTGACCACGGCGCTCTACGAGGCCGGCTACACCCTGACCGACACCGACCCCGACTACGTCGTCCTCGGTGAGACGCGCACCTACTCGTTCGAGGCGATCACCCGGGCGATCCGGCTCGTCGGGTCGGGGGCGCGGTTCATCGCGACCAACCCCGACGTCACCGGCCCCTCCCCCGAGGGACCGCTGCCGGCCACCGGCTCGGTCGCGGCGATGATCACCCGGGCGACCGGCTCCGAGCCGTACTTCGTCGGCAAGCCCAACCCGATGATGTTCCGCAGTGCGATGAACCGGATCTCCGCGCACTCGGAGTCGACGGTGATGATCGGCGACCGGATGGACACCGACGTGGTCGCCGGCATCGAGGCGGGGCTGGACACGATCCTGGTGCTCACCGGCTCGACACGGGCGACCGACGTGGCGCGCTTCCCGTTCCGTCCCGGCCGGGTGCTCGACTCGATCGCCGACGTCGTCGAGCTCGTCTGAGGCGCCGCGTCACGGCCCCACCCGGACGCGGGGTCCCTCAGCGATCCCCGGAGAAGGCCAGGCGCGCCTCGGGCGTGGCCAGCAGGTACAGCACGACGGCGGCCAGCACCAGGATCGGGACGCCGACCAGCGGCCCACCCCACTCGAACGCCGAGTAGTAGCCCAGCAGCGCGAACAGCAGCTGCAGCGCGACCACCGGCCCCCGGGCCCAGCTCGACACCCGCCACAGTCCCACCGCGGCGGCCGCCAGGAGCGCGGCGAACAGCCCCACGTAGACGACCTCGGCCACCGCCCGGCCCACGCTGTCGGGGGTGGAGGTGAAGGTCAGCAGGAGCAGCCACGCGGCGACCCCGGCGAGCAGCACGGCTTCCAGACCCACCACCAGCGCCGCTCGCCGCACCGCCGGCGGCGCCTGGGACCGGGGCCGGGCGGGCCGCGCCGCGGACGGCTCGGCGGCACCGCCCAGCAGCCGCTCCGAGAGCCGGCGCTCCCGCGGGGGCCGGGCTCCTGGCTGCTCCGTCACGGCCGCGAGGGTACGCGCCGGACGCCTCGGGACCGGTCCGGGCCGCACCTGCCGGGCCGCGACCCCCGCCCTCGTTAGCCTGACCGTCATGCGCGCGCTCGTGGTGGCCAACCCGGCGGCGACGACGACCTCCCGCACGATGCGCGACGACGTGCTCGCCGCCCTGGCCGGCGAGCTCAAGGTGGACCTCGTCGAGACCACCCACCGCGGTCACGGCAGAGAGCTGGCCCGGGCGGCCGGGGCCGACGGCGTGGACGTCGTCGTGGCCCTCGGCGGTGACGGCACCGTCAACGAGGTCGTCAACGGGCTGCTGCACGCCGGCCCCGGCCCGGCGGTGCCGACCCTCGCGGTGGTGCCCGGCGGGTCCACGAACGTCTTCTCGCGGGCGCTGGGGCGCTCCCGCGACCCGCTCACGGCGACCACCGAGATCCTGGACTCGCTGCGAGCGGGCCGGACCCGGCGGGTCTCCCTGGGGACGGCGAGCGCGCGCGGCACGACGACGGCGACGATCGCCCTCCCCGACCCCGGAGCCGCCCAGGCTGCCGCGGACGCCGGTGCCGCCGCCTCCCCCGGGTGGACCGACCCCCGGTGGTTCGTCTTCAGCGCCGGGCTCGGGTTCGACGCCGACGTCATCGGGCGGGTCGAGGCGCAGCGGGCGCGGGGACGGCGCTCCACCGGGGCCCTGTACGTGGCCGAGGCGACGACGGCGTTCGTGCTGGGCCACGAGCGCCGGGACCCGCCCATGACGCTCGAGCTGCCCGGGGAACCGTCGCTGGACGGGCTGTTCCTGTGCCTGGTGTCCAACGTGGCGCCGTGGACCTACCTGGGGCGGCGGCCGGTGAACCCCAGCCCGGAGGCGTCCTTCGACGCCGGCCTGGACGTCTTCGCCATGGGGCGCATGGGGGTGTTCCGGATGCTGCACCACGTGCGGCAGGTGTTCGCCCGCCGTCCCGACGCGCGCGGCCGAGGGGTGCACCGCCGGCACGACCTGCCGGCCGCCACCCTCACGGCGGTGCGCCCCCAGGGCTGGCAACTGGACGGCGACCACCTCGGGACCGCGACGGGGCTCCGGGTGTGCAGCGTCCCCGCCGCCCTGTGCGTGGTGGCCTGACGCCGCGGGAGCATCACAGCGAGCGCCAGTGAGCGAGGAGCGGACGGGCAGCGGACGGCCACCCATGGACCTGGTGGCCCGACCCCCGCCACAGACGGCGTCGGAGAGCGAGGGCGGGGCGGCGCCACGGAGGGCCAGGGGGGCCACTGGGACGGCCGGGTCACGGGCGATCTGCGCCACCTCGACGAGGAACTACCCGTTCTCGCAATTGCCGTTCTCACCTGCGGCTTTGCTCACGTCGGACCGGCGATGTCAATGCCCCGCGTCGCGGAGACGTGCAGTCGAGTGGCGCACCTAGCACGCCCGTGGTGAGCTTGCTCACGAGGGGTCGACCGAAGCCTCCGATTTGCTTGACAGGCATCTTCCTCGTGAAAACATCGCGAGAGGAAAGCAACCTGTCGGTAACAAATGCACTGAGTCGCTGTGCCATGGCGCTGGTCAACCCGGTGCCGGCCTGCGGAACGGTCCGAGGCCGGCGACTGATGCACCACACCGTAGACGACATCGAGGAGATCACCGCCATGGACTGGCGCCACCGCGCGCTCTGCCGAGACGAGGACCCGGAGCTGTTCTTCCCCATCGGGACGACCGGTCCGGCTCTCGTGCAGATCGAGCAGGCCAAGGGTGTGTGCCGGCGTTGCCCGGTCGTGGAGTCCTGCCTGGACTGGGCCCTGCGCTCGGGTCAGGACTCCGGCGTCTGGGGTGGGCTGTCCGAGGACGAGCGGCGCGCGCTCAAGCGGCGCCAGGCTCGCACCCGGGTGCGCACCGCCTGAGCCCACCGCGATCCGGCTCCCGGGCCCCCCGCCCGGCACCGCCGCACTGAACCGCCGCGAGGCCGGTCCGGGATGCCCGGGCCGGCCTCGCGGCGTCGTGGGCGTCGTCCCCGGTGGTCACCTCCGCAGGCGGCCGGCGCCGGGGAGGGTGAGCACCACCTCGGTCCCCGGTTCGCCGGTGGACGGGGCACCCATGCTCAGGCCCCCGCCGAGCTCACTGGTGACCAGGGTCCGCACGATCTGCAGCCCCAGGCCCTCGCTGGCGGTCACGTCGAAGCCCTCGGGCAGGCCCTGCCCGTCGTCCCGCACGCGGACGACCAGGTCCTCCCCGTCGCGCTCGGCGACCAGCTCGATGCTGCCCGGGCTGCCGTCCGGGAAGGCGTGCTCGGCGGCGTTGTGCAGCAACTCGGTGACCGCCAGGACCAGCGGGGTCGCCGCGACGGCCGGCAGCTCGCCGAACTGGCCCAGCCTGCGGGTCCGCGCCGCCGGACCCACCGAGGTCAGGTCGCCCAGCATCGGCAGCACCTGGTCGAGGGGGGGGGGGGGGGGGGGGTCGGGGAGGCGGGGGGGGGGGTGCGGGGGGGGGGGGGGGGGGGGCGGGGGGGGGCCGGGGCCGCGCGGGGGGACCCACAGAGGTCAGGTCCCCCACAAGCGGCAGCACCTGGTCTAGGACGGCGGCGCCGTCGACGACGTCCTCACGGCTGCCGGCCAGCGTCTCGTGCACCACCGCGATCGACGCCACCCGCCGCACCGACTCCTCCAGCGCCGCTCGGGCGGCCGGCTCGGTCATCCGCCGCGCCTGCAGCCGCAGCAGCGCCGCGACCGTCTGCAGGTTGTTCTTCACCCGGTGGTGGATCTCGCGGATGGTGGCGTCCTTGGTGAGCAGCGCCCGGTCCCGGCGGCGGACGTCGGTCACGTCCCGCACCAGCACCAGCGCCCCCTCTTCGCCGCCGGGGGCCTGCAGTGGGAGCGCCCGCACCAGCAGGGTGGCCGCCGGCCCCTCGACGTCCATCGGGTCGGGGAACCGGCCGCCCACCGCAGCCCGGATCCCCGCGGCCACCGCCTCGCCGGCCACCCGGTCGGCCGCCGCGTCGCGGGTCAGCCGCGCGAGGTCGGCGCCGACGACGTCCCCGGTCACCCCCATGCGCCGGTAGGCCGACAGGGCATTGGGGCTGGCGTAGGCGGCGCGCCCGGCCCCGTCGAGCCGCACCAGGCCGTCACCGACCCGGGGGCTCATCTCGGCGTCCAGGATCTTCTGCGGCGGGAAGGTGCCGGCCGAGACCATCAGGCAGAGGTCGGCGGCGATGTCGAGGTAGGTCAGCTCGAGGGTGGACGGCGCCCGGGTCACGGCCAGGTTGGTGTCGCGGGCCAGGACGGCGACGACGACGCCGTCGTGCCGAACCGGGATCACCTCCCGCCGCCGCGGCGTGGAGCCCGACCAGTCCGGTTCCCCCTCGGTGACGGGGCGGCCCTCGCGGTGGGCGACCTCGAACGGCTCCGCGGGCGGTCCCTGCACCTCCGAGCCCACCAGGTCCTCGGGCTGGCTGGTGGGCGCGGTCAGCGGCCGCACCTGGGCGACGCACCACCACGCGCCCGTGGGCAGCGGGACCCACAGCGTGAGGTCGGCGAAGGAGAGGTCGGCCAGGAGCTGCCAGTCGGCCACCAGCCGGCGCGCGTGGTCGACCTGGGCGGGGGCGGACGCCGAGCCCCGGGTGAGGCGTTCGGAGAGGCTGTTCATGGTGCCCCCGAGCGTAGAGACAGACCCTCCCGGCCCCACCGCTCGAGCAGGGCTCCAGCAGCAGGGTCACGCCTAGGCTCGAGGACGTGGCCTCCCCCGCCGACACGTCGTCCCTGTCCGTCGAGCCCGCGCGTCCCGAGGACTTCTCCCGCATCGCCGAGCTGACCGTGCGCGTGTACGTCGACGGCGAGCTGGCCCCGCCGGAGTACGTGCCGACCCTGGCCGACGTCGAGGGGCGGGCATCGCACGCGCAGCTGCTCGTGGCCCGCGACCCGGGCGGGCGGGTGCTGGGCAGCGTGGCGCTGGTGCTCTCCGGCGACTTCGGCGAGGTGATCGAGTCCGACGACGAGGCCGCGTTCCGCATGCTCGTCGTCGACCCCGCCGAGCGGGGACGAGGCATCGGCACACGGCTGGTGGCCGGCTGCGTGGAGCGGGCTCGAGCGGCCGGCAAGCGCCGGATGGTGCTCTCGACCGACCCGCGGATGACCGCGGCCCACCGGCTCTACGAACGCCTGGGCTTCACCCGGCTCCCGGAGCGGGACTGGTCACCCCTCCCCGGGGTCGACCTGAGGGTCTACGCCCGCGATCTCTGACGGGAGGACGCTCCCGGCGGCGTCAGCCGTCGACGGCACCGGACGGCCTCCGCCCCCGGTCCGCTCCTCGGTCGCCGGCGCTCCCTGCGATGCTCCCGGCGGCGTCAGCCGTCGACGGCACCGGACGGCCTCCGCCCCCGGTCCGCTCCTCGGTCGCCGGCGCTCCCTGCGATGCTCCCGGCGGCGTCAGCCGTCGACGGTGGCGATGAGGTCGCCCTCCTGGAGCACCTCGCCCTCCACGACGTGCAGCTCGCGCACCGTGCCCCCGTGCTCTGCGAGGACGGGGATCTCCATCTTCATCGACTCGAGGATCACCAGGGCGTCGCCGGCCGCGACCTGACTGCCGGGCTGGACGAGCACCTTCCAGACGCTCGACACCATCTCGGCGTGGATCTCCTCGACCGCCACCTGCACCTCCCGCGCTGACCTGCGGACCATCCAAGCACGCAGCCGGCGGGACATCCGCGCCGTCCTCGGCGCCCCGGGACGCGGGGAGGTCGCCGCTCAGGCTCCGGGGCGGGGGTGGCCGGCGGCCAGCCGGTCCAGCACCGGGCAGATCTCGGCGCCGTCATGCGGCACGCCGGTCTCCGGCAGCCCGGTCAGCAGGTCGCTCGCGGCCCGGGCGGCGGCCGCGGTGTCGGGCGCGCCGGCGCTGACGGTGGCCAACAGCGCGTCGTACCAGCCGTCGAGCCGGTCGCCGGGCTCGTAGCCGCTGATCGCCACCACCTCGACGTCCGCGCCGCGTCGGCGCGGGCCGGACTGCGGCAGCCGGCCGGTGACCCGCCCCGCCGTGCCCGGCGGCAGGGTGGACCGCAGCTGGACGGCGACCGCCTTCCGCGGCGCCCGTCCCGGGCCCGGGTCGGAGGCGGCCAGGCCTCCGGCGGCGCTGCGCAGCGCGAGCTCGACGGCGTCCACCCCGTGCGCACGCTCCAGCACGGCCATGTCGAGGGAGAACCCGGCGGCCACCTCGGCGAGCTCGCCGTCGGGTGCGATCCCGACGGTCACCAGACCGCGCCAGCCCACCTCGGCCAGCCGCTTGGCGGCGGCGGGCAGCTCGACCGGTTCGTCCGGCGTCCAGGACACGCGAGCGATGCCGGCAGCCCGGTCCCGGCAGACCGGCGTCGTGACGTGCAGCCCGGCGTCGGTGACCCAGGCGAGGAAGCCGCGCTCGCTGGCCGGCTCGACCCCGTCACCGCCCAGCCGCTCCAGCACCGCGGCCGACGGCCCCACCCAGGTCAGACCGGCGGCGACGACCGCCCCGGCGAGCCGGGCGTTGCCGGCCAGCGCCGGCGGCACCGGCAGGACGGCGGCGACCCCGCT
The DNA here is from genome assembly GCF_054050175.1 of Geodermatophilus sp. SYSU D00697. Taxonomy (NCBI): domain Bacteria; kingdom Bacillati; phylum Actinomycetota; class Actinomycetes; order Geodermatophilales; family Geodermatophilaceae; genus Geodermatophilus; species Geodermatophilus sp. SYSU D00697. Next base: position 58,297 of record NZ_JBJGYV010000027.1, on the reverse strand, counting down.
GCGCCGGGCCGCCTCCACGATCCGGTCGACGGCCAGGTAGGACTCCGCGGCGGGCGCCGGTCCGAGCAGGATCGCGTCGTCGGCCAGCCGGACGTGGCGGGCCGAGCGGTCGGCCTCGGAGTGGACGGCGACCGTCTTGACGTCCAGGCGCGAGCAGGCCTCCATCACCGCACACGCCGCAGGGCCCCGCCCCGCCACGAGGACGCTCTCGATACCGACCTGTGCCACCGTGCCGACCCTTCCCAGTGCGCGCTCCTGCCCTGCCCCAGCCTGACCCGCGACGGGGCTGCCCCGCCACAGGGGAGGTGGCGGGCGCCGTCGTGAGAGGCTGGAGGGGTCAGCTTGACGGGTCTGCCGGTCCGCATCCTCGCGGCACCCCGGCGCCCGGAGGGATCCAGGGGCCCGCGACCGGGCCCGCAGCAGCGACGAGGAGAGGAGGGCAGCGATGTCCAAGCGTGGACGCAAGCGGCGCTCCCGCAAGGGGAACAAGGCCAACCACGGCAAGCGGCCCAACGCCTGAGGACGAACCCCGGTGCGCCGGCCATGATCAGGTGACCTGATCATGGGGCGTCCTCCCCCACCGTGTGCGGTGCGGGAGGAGGCTCGAGTGTGCGGGAGGACCCCGTACAGACGACGACAGCGCCCCACCGCCCGAGGCGGTGGGGCGCTGTCGTGACCTCAGGCGGTGGGGTGCTCCTGGGTGCGCTCCACGGTCAGCTTCTCGACGCTGACCTGCGTGCCGTCCTCCTCGAAGGAGACGGTCGTCAGTTGGAACTTGATCCGGTCCCGCAGGCCCGGCGGCGGGGCATCGCCACCGCACCGGCGGCGGACCAGCGCCTTGAACTCCTGCTCGATGCCGAACTGGCGCAGGCAGGGCGAACAGTCCTCGAGGTGCTCGGCGATGACGTCACGCCGCGCCTCGTCGGTCTCGTGGTCGAGGAACTCGAACACGTGGGACAGGACGTCGTCGCACGAGTTGATCTCGATCGGCTCGCCGGCCTGCGGAGCGTCGTCGCCCATCAGTGGCTCGCCTCCTCACCGGCTCCGGCGCGGACGAAGCCGCGCTCGCGTGCGTAGTCGGCCAGCAGCTTCTGCAGCCCGCGGCGGCCGCGGTGCAGACGGGACATCACCGTGCCGATGGGCGTGCCCATGATCTCGGCGATCTCCTTGTAGGCGAAGCCCTCGACGTCGGCCAGGTACACCGCCAGCCGGAAGTCCTCGGGCAGCTGCTGCAGGGCCTCCTTGATGTCGGAGTCCGGCAGGTGGTCCAGCGCCTCGATCTCGGCCGACCGCAGGCCGCTGGAGCTGTGCTCCTCGGCGGCGTAGAGCTGCCAGTCCTGCACCTGGTCGGTGGGGTACTGCTGCGGCTGGCGCTGCTTCTTGCGGTAGCTGTTGATGTAGGTGTTGGTCAGGATCCGGTACAGCCAGGCCTTGAGGTTGGTGCCCTCGGCGAACTGGTGGAACGCCGAGTACGCCTTGACGAAGGTCTCCTGGACGAGGTCCTCGGCGTCGGCCGGGTTGCGGGTCATCCGCAGGGCCGCCGGGTAGAGCTGGTCGAGGTAGGGCAGCGCGTCCCGCTCGAACCGGGCGTCACGCTCGGCGCGGGTCTCGGCCACCTCGGTCCGGCTGCCGCCCTCTCGGGCCTCGGGCACCTCCACGGGAGTGGTGGCGGCGTGCTCGTCCGACTCCACCTGGGGCGTCTGGTCCGCGGACTCCTCGGGCACCGACCGTCCTCTCTGCGGTCCCCGGATGCGGGTTGCCGCCTCGGCCGATCCTAGCCGCGCGGCGTCGGGGCGGCCCGGGGGGCGCCGGTGCGCGACCCGCTGGCGGGCGCTGGTGGAGAGGGTGCTGCTCACGGCCTGTCCAACCGCACCGGAGCGTGGCTCCATTCCCTGCGCGGCCGGGATCACGGTGGTCCTGGATAGGCTGCGGCGCCGTGGCGGCGACCCCCGCGGTGCGGGCTCTGGAGAAGGCCCGCGTGGCGCACACCCTGCACCCCTACGACCCCGAGCACCCCTCCGACCAGGGACACGGCGAGGCGGCGGTCGCCGCGCTCGGCGCCGACCCGCGCCAGGTGTTCAAGACGCTGGTCACCCGCGTCGACGGCACGCTCACCGTGGCCGTCGTCCCGGTGAGCGGCAGCCTGGACCTCAAGGCCCTGGCCGCCGCCGCCGGTGGCCGCAGGGCGGCCATGGCCGAGCCCGCCGACGCCGAGCGGACGACGGGCTACGTGCTGGGCGGGATCAGCCCGCTGGGCCAGCGCAAGGCCCTGCCCACGGTCGTGGACGAGTCCGCGCTGGGCTTCCCGACGGTGATGGTGAGCGCCGGCCGGCGCGGGCTGCAGGTGGAGCTGGCCCCGGCCGACCTCGTCCGGCTGACCCGGGCGCGCACCGCGCCCATCGGCCGCTGACCTCACGCGGACGTCCCGACCGGTACCCCGGACCCGCACCTCAGCCGACACCGGCAGCAGGGGCGCGGCGTCGTCTGCGGAGCACGCCGTCGGAGCTCGCGGCTGCGGATCCCGCGGGGCCGACTACGAGCCCGGGCTCGTGTACGTGGTGAGCAGCTGGTCGACCGGCGCGTGGTCGTCGGTGAGCACGTCGGCGTCCCCGATGAAGGTCGTCAGCTGCTCTCCCCCGGCGACCTCCCAGGCGAGGTCGTGCTCGCCCAGGGCGGCCGCGATCGCGTCGGCTTGCAGCGGGCGCCGGGAGGCGACCGCGACGACGTTGCCGCCGTCGTCCCCGGCCAGCACGGGAGCGCGGGCGAGCAGGAGCACGTGCGGGAAGACCTCGCGGAGCGTGGCCAGCTCGGCCTTGACGAAGCCCAGCGGCGGGCGGTCGATGAGGTTGGCGACGTACACGCCGTCGTCGGTGAGGGCGTCGTCCACCAGCCGCAGGGCCTCGACGGTGGTCAGCTGCCACGGCACCGACAGGCCGCCGAAGGCGTCGCCGACGACGACGTCGCGCTCCCCCGGCGCCTCGTCGGCCAGGCCGACGCGGGCGTCGGCCACGCGCACCCGCAGCGCGTCGGACTCCTGCAGGCCCAGCTGCTCGCGGTCCATGTCGACCACGCCGGGGTCGACCTCGAGCACCAGGCTCTCGGTGCCCGGTCGCGTCTCGGCCAGGTACCGCGGCAGGGTCAGTCCGCCGCCGCCGAGGTGCAGCGCGGACAGCGGCCGGCCCTCGGGCGAGGTCCCCTCGATCACCGCGGCGATCGCCTGCACGTACGCGAACTCCAGGTGGGTCGGGTCGGCGACGTCGACGTAGGAGTGCCGCAGCGTGTCCAGCACCAGAACGCGGCCGGTCTCCCTGTCCGGATCGGCCACCACGCGCGCGCAGTGGTACGCGGTCTCGGACTGGCAGGGCGAGGGTGCGACGGCGGCCAGCAGCGACCCGACGACGGCGAGCAGCAGCAGCGCGACGGGCACTCGCCCCGCCCCTCCGGAGGACCGCCGGCGCAGCAGCACCCCGACGGCCACGCCGACCGCAACCGTGACCAGGCCGGTGCCGACGAGGATGCCGCTGGTCGGGAACACCGCGACCAGCAGGAACCCGGTGACGAACGTGGCCGCGATGCCGCCGAGGGTGCCGATGCCCGACAGCCGGCCGACCACCGAGCCGGTCTCCTCCAGGCTGGCCAGTTGCAGCTTGACCACCATGGGCGGCACCGCGGACAGCAGCGCCGCCGGCACGACGACGGCGACCGCGGCCAGCAACAGCACGCTGCCCGCCTCCGGCCCGGTCAGCCACGACCCGGCGAAGCGCACCAGCGGCAGGACGGCGACGACGAGCGCGCCGCCGGCGACCATGAGCGGGGCGATCATCCGCCGCGGGTCGGTGCGGTCGGCGGCCGCGCCCCCCGACCACGCGCCGAGGGCGATCGCGGCCAGCGCGAAGCCGATGACCGCGGTGTTGGTCTGCAGGGTGATCCCGACGTAGGGCGCGATCAGCCGCAGCCCGGCGATCTCCAGCACCAGCACGGCGCCGGAGCTCAGGAAGGTGACGACCGCGGCCACCCACGTCGGCAGTGCACCCGCCGGGCTCGCGTGCTCGACCGGCGGCAGGGCCTCCTCGGTGCCCGCCACCTCAGAAGAGGGCGGGCTGGTCGGCCGGCGGGCTGACCGTGTCCACCCGGGCCTCGAGCTCCGGGCCGTTGTTGTGCACGTTGTTCACGGCCGTGCCGACCGGCCGCAGCTCCAGGCCCTCGACCAGTTCCGGCGGGGTCGGCGCGGCCAGGGCGTCGACGTCGTCCCGCGCGGGGTCGAGCCAGTCGGTCCAGCGCTCCCGGGGCAGGACCAGGGGCATCCGCTCGTGGATCTCGGTGAGCGCCCCGACGGCGGGCTCGGTGACGATCGTGCAGGTGTAGAGGCGGTCCTCACCCTTCCCCCACACCTCCCACAACCCGGCGAAGGCGAGCACCGAGCCGTCCTGCGGGGTGATGTAGTACGGCTGCTTGCCCGGCTTGTCCAGCCGCTTGGCCCACTCGTACCAGCCGTCGGCGGGCACCAGGCAGCGGCGGGAGCGGGCCGCGGAGCGGAACGCCGGCTTCTCGGTCAGCGACTCCACGCGCGCGTTGAGCATCCGGTTGCCGACCGAGACGTCCTTGGCCCAGGAGGGCACCAGCCCCCAGCGGACGGCGCGCAGCTCGCGGTGCCCCTCCCCGGTGGGCCGGCCCTCGGGGTCGCGCTCCTTCTTGTGCCGCACGACGTAGACGTCCTTGGTCGGGGCGACGTTGTAGTCGGCCGGCAGCGCGGACTGCCCCTCGGCGCGGACCGCCTCGAACTCGAGGACGAGGTCCTCGGGACGGCGGCTGGCGGCGTAGCGGCCACACACGGCGGCACTCCTCCCTGCGGGCGGACGGCGGGCGGCGGCCCGGCGGACCGTGATCACGAGCCTAGAGCGCCCCTCCGACATCCGCCGTCCCCTGCGCGTGCCCAGGAGTGCGAGGGGTAGGACGGGGGCGGACACAACCGGACACCGCGACGGAGGACACAGGGCAGTGACCACCACCGAGACCGCCCCGGCCGGCAAGACCGCCAGCAGCACCGGCGACCGGCCGTACGCGACCGTCAACCCGGCCACCGGGCAGACCGAGAAGGAGTTCCCCTTCCTCGACAGCAGCGAGGTCGACGGGGTCGTCGAGCGGGCCCACGCCGCCTTCCAGGAGTGGCGCCGCCGGCCCGTCGAGGAGCGCGCCGCCGTCGTCGGCCGGATCGGCGAGCTGGTGCGCGAGCGCCGCGACGAGCTCGGCGCCCTCGTCACGCGCGAGATGGGCAAGCCCGTCCGCGAGGCCACCGGCGAGGCCATGCTGGTCGCCGGCATCTTCGGCTACTACGCCGAGAACGGCCCGCGCTTCCTGGAGCCCCGGCCGATCGACGTCATGGACGGCGAGGCGATCGTCGTCAACGAGCCGACCGGCGTCCTGCTGGCCATCGAGCCGTGGAACTTCCCGCTGTACCAGGTGGCCCGCGTCGCGGCGCCCAACCTGGTGCTGGGCAACGCGATCCTGCTCAAGCACGCGGAGAACAACCCGCAGACCGCGCTCGCCCTCGAGCAGCTGTTCCACGACGCCGGCGTCCCCGAGGGCGTCTACACCAACCTGTTCCTGCGCATCTCCGACGTCGAGAAGGTCATCGCGCACCCGCACGTGGCCGGCGTGACGCTGACCGGCAGCGACCGGGCCGGCAGCGCCGTGGCCTCGCTCGCGGGCAAGTACCTGAAGAAGTCGGTGCTGGAGCTCGGCGGCAGCGACCCGTTCATCGTGCTCGACGCCCCCGAGGTGCAGCAGACCGTGAAGGCGGCGGCGATGTCGCGGACGATGAACGCCGGCCAGGCGTGCATCGCGGCGAAGCGGTTCATCGTCATGGACGACGTCTACGACGAGTTCGTCAGCGGTCTCACCGAGGTCTTCCAGGGCCTGCAGCCGGGCGACCCGAACGAGCCCTCCACCCGGCTGGGCCCGCTGTCCTCCGAGCGCGCCGCCGCCGACCTCACCGCCCAGGTGCAGGACGCGGTCGACAAGGGCGCGACGGTGCTCGCCGGCGGCGGACGCCCCGACCGCGAGGGCGCGTACGTGCACGCCACCCTGCTCGCCGACGTCACCCCGGAGATGCGGGCCTACCGCGAGGAGCTGTTCGGCCCGGTGGGCGTGGTGTACCGGGTCTCCAGCGAGGAGGAGGCGGTACGGCTGGCCAACGACACCCCCTACGGGCTGTCGGCCACCGTCTTCAGCAGCGACGTCGAGCGCGCCCGGAAGGTCGCCGACCAGGTCGAGTCGGGCATGGTCTGGATCAACTCGCCGTCGGGCACCTCGCCGGAGCTGCCCTTCGGCGGCGTGAAGAACTCCGGTTACGGCCGGGAGCTCTCCGAGCTGGGCATGTTCGAGTTCGCCAACCGCCGCCTGGTGCGCGTGGCGGGGGCGAAGAAGGCCAGGCCGGCGGACGCGGCCGCGGCCGGCTGAGCCCGCCCCTGCCCTGTCGCGCCGGCCGGGGGGTCGGCGTGACAGGGCAGGATGGACCCATGAGCGAGGTCTGGACGACGCCGCACCGCAGCGCGCCGGTGGACGCCGTCGTGGCCCTGCCCGGCTCCAAGTCGCTGACCGCCCGCGCGCTCGTGCTCGCGGCGCTGGCCGACGGGCCCAGCCGCCTGATGCACCCGCTGCGGGCCCGTGACACCGACCTCATGGCCGCGGCACTGCGGTCGCTCGGCGTCGGGGTGGTGCCGGACGGCGACGACTGGCTGGTCACCCCCGGGGAGCTGTGCGGCCCGGCCGAGGTCGACGCCGGGCTGGCCGGGACGGTGCTGCGGTTCCTGCCGCCGGTCGCCGCCCTGGCCTCCGGCCCCGTGCGGCTCGACGGCGACCCCCGGCTGCGCGAGCGCCCCAATGCCGGGCTGGTCACCGCGCTGCGCGACCTGGGCGTCGAGGTGGACGACGGTGGCCGCGGCCGGGCCCCGTTCACCGTGCACGGCACCGGGCGGGTGCGGGGCGGCGCGGTGACCGTGGACGCGAGCGAGTCCTCGCAGATCGTCTCGGGTCTGCTGCTGGCCGCCGCCCGCTTCGACGAGGGCATCGACCTCGCCCTGGCCGGCGGGGTGCCGTCGATGCCGCACGTGGAGATGACCGTCGAGTCGCTGCGGGAGCACGGCGTCGAGGTGACCGCCACCGACCGGGGCTGGCGGGTGGCCCCCGGTCCGATCGCCGCCCGCGACGAGGTGCTGGAGCCCGACCTGTCCAACGCCGCCCCCTTCCTCGCCGCGGCGCTGGTGACCGGCGGCCGGGTCACCGTCCGCGACTGGCCCGCGGCGACCACGCAGCCCGGCGGGCAGCTGGACCGGCTGCTGAGCGCGATGGGCGCGTCGGTGGCGCGGGTCGACGACGGACTGCAGGTCACCGGTACGGGGACGGTGCGGCCGCTGGTCGCCGACCTGGGTGAGGTCGGCGAGCTGACCCCGGTCCTGGCCGCGCTGTGCGCCCTCGCCGACGGGCCCTCACGGTTGACCGGTGTCGGGCACCTGCGCGGCCACGAGACCGACCGGTTGCAGGCCCTCGACGAGGTGCTCACCGCCGTGGGGGCGACGGTGGAGCAGCTCCCCGACGGGCTGGCGATCACGCCCGGCCCCCGCCGACCGGCCCGGGTGGACTCCTACGCCGACCACCGCATGGTCATGGCCGCCGCCGTCCTCGGGCTGGCGATCGAGGGCGTCGCGGTCGCCGACCCGGGCGCGGTGACCAAGACGCTGCCCGACTTCGTGCAGCGGTGGACGTCGATGCTGGGGGTCGAGCGCTGAGCCGCCGGACCGGGGAACGGGGCCGGCCCGGGGTCGCGCCGTGAGCCGCCGCAACGACCGCCGGATGGACGAGGACGACGTCCGGGTCCGGCCCAACCGGCGCGGGTCCCGGCCACGCACCCGCACCCGCCCGGCGCACTCCGACGCCGTCCCCGGCCTGGTGGTCGCGGTCGACCGCGGCCGCATGACGGTGCGGGTGGAGGGGCCCGACGGCGCGCCGGTCGAGGTCACCGCGATGCGGGCCCGCGAGCTCGGCCGGCACGGGGTGGTCGTCGGTGACCGGGTCCGGGTGGTCGGCGACACCAGCGGCCGGCCCGACACGCTGGCCCGCATCGTGGTCATCGAGGAGCGGACGACCTCGCTGCGGCGCACCGCGGACGACACAGACCCGACCGAGCGGGTGGTGGTGGCCAACGCCGACCAGCTGGTGATCGTGACCGCGGTCGCCGACCCCGACCCCGCGCTGGGCTTCCTCGACCGGTGCGTGGTGGCGGCGTACGCGGGCGGCCTCGAGCCGCTGCTGTGCCTGACCAAGACCGACCTGGCCAGCCCCCAGCCGCTGCTGGACCGCTACGCGGGTCTGGAGGTGGACGCCGTCCCGATGTCGCGGGAGACGCCACTGGACGAGTTGCTCGCCCGCCTGGAGGGGCGGATGAGCGTGCTGGTGGGCCAGTCCGGTGTCGGCAAGTCGACCCTGGTGAACCGCCTCGTGCCCGACGCCGACCGGGCGACCGGCGAGGTCACCAAGGTCGGCAAGGGCCGGCACACCTCGTCGTCGGCGGTGCTGCTGGACCTGCCCGGCGGCGGCACGGTCATCGACACCCCGGGCATCCGCTCGTTCGGCCTGGCCCACGTCACCGCGGAGGACGTGGTCGCCGCGTTCGACGACGTCGCCGAGGCCGCCGTCGACTGCCCGCCGGGGTGCGGGCACACCGCCGACGACCCCGACTGCGCCCTGGACGCCTGGGCCGACGCCGGCCCCCCGGCCCGCCGCGAGCGGCTGGAGAGCCTGCGCCGGCTGCTGGACGCCGTCGGACAGCTCGGCCCCGGCTACTGACGGCCGGGCCGCGGAGGGCCCAGCCGCGGGCCCCGGCGACCGAACAGCCCCCGGCGCGGCTCGGTGAACAGCACGTCGTCCATCGGCTCGTCGACGGCCTCGATCCGCAGGTCCAGTCCGGGCGCCAGGCTCTCCGGGTCGTCGATCCACACGCAGACGCCGGTGCCCACGTCGAGTCGCACGCGGTACCGCTCGGGGTACTCGGCCAGCACCGCGTCGACGCCACCCGCGGCGGCCTCCGCCTCGTCGACGTGCCGCGAGCGGAGCAGCGTGCAGCAGGTGCAGCGCGGGTCGTACGCCGACGTCGTCCGGACCAGCGCCTCCCACGCCGGCCGGCCGCCGTGCTCGACCTCGGCCACGGCGTCGATCTCGGTCCCGGCGGGGCCCGGCGCGCCGGTGTCGGGATCGCGGCCGTCGGCGAGCTCGACCGGGTCGAGCATCGCGACCCAGTCGTAGCTCTGGTACATCGGAGCGTCGTGGGAGAGCTCATCGGGGCGGCGCGCGACCAGCCCGTCGGGCCGGTACACCGGCGGTGGGCCGTCGGCCGGCCAGGGCAGCGTGACGGTGCGCCCGCCGTCCGACGTGAGGACGCCGACCCGCTGGGGCTGATCCCGCACCACCTGCAGGAGCTGCCCGTCGAGGGTCTCCACGCGGACGACGTCGGGGCGGCGCACCCGGGCTCGCAGGGTCTCCGGCCGCCACGGGTTGCCCGGCCAGCGCACGGTGAACCGCAGCGTCGACCAGCGCCACGGCGAGGACCGGGCGAGGGCGCGGAAGGCGTCGGCGTCGGGCACGCGGGCAGTGTGGGCGCCGATCGCCCGCGCCGACCAGCGAGTTCCGCACCGACCCGACCCGACCCGACCCGACCCGACCCGCGATCATGAAGTCCGGGACGCGACCCACCGTCTCAGGTCGGCGCGTCGCGTCCGGGACTTCATGATCGTCGGGGATCTGGCGGGCTGGAGGGCGAGCGGGCGAGCGGAGGCGGGCGCTCAGACGTCGACCCAGCCGCCGGTGCGCCAGTAGAGGCCCGCCTCGCGGGAGAGCAGCCCCTCGTCGACGAGGTACCGGCGCAGCGCGGCGGTGTCGGGGTGCCAGACCGCCAGCAGCGCGTTCACCTCGCGCTCGGGGTAGCGGACGCCGACCTCGAACACCCGCACCAGGTGCTCCAGCACGATCCGGCGCTTGCTCTGCTGGGCGGGGACGGAGACCAGCCGGCCGCCGCGGACGAACGCGGACAGGACGGCGTCCTCGGCCGGGTCGTCGGAGAGCGGCGCGGGCGGCGGCGCGGCCTCCGCGGCGGCGCGCGCGGCGGCCCCGAACCGGTCGGTCAGCAGCTCCAGGTCGTGCCGGTCTCGCCCCACCAGGCCGGCGCGGGCCAGCCGACGGGCGGCGAGGACGACGTCCTTGAGCGGGAGCCCGGAGGCCTGCGCGACCTCCTCGATCGTGCCGGCGCCGAGGGCGAGGGCGGCGACCACCTTGAGGCGGGCCGGGTCGGCCAGCAGCCCGGCGATCGTCGCGGCGTCCACACCTGCGACGGTATGCCGCGACCCGGCCGTGGGTAGGCCCGGGACATGGTGAGCCCCATCGACATCCAGAAGGCCCTCAAGGGCATGGACTACCCGGCGACGAAGGACCAGATCCTCGAGCACGCCAAGGGCGGCGACAAGGACGTGCTGGAGGCGCTCCAGAAGATCGAGGACCGCGAGTACGAGGGCCCCAGCGGCGTCAGCTCCGCGGTGTTCGACTGAGCGCCCGCTAGGTTCGGTGCCCATGACACCGGGCCGGGACTACACGGGGGACATGCACCTCGCGCACGTGCTCGCCGACCAGGCCGACTCGATCAGCATGGACCGGTTCCGCGCGCTGGACCTGCAGGTCGACACCAAGCCGGACCTGACGCCGGTCACCGACGCCGACCGCGCGGTCGAGGAGCAGCTGCGGATCACGCTGGCCCGGGCGCGCACGCGCGACGCCGTCCTCGGCGAGGAGATGGGCGTGACCGGCCACGGGCCGCGCCGCTGGGTGCTCGACCCGATCGACGGGACGAAGAACTTCGTCCGGGGCGTGCCGGTGTGGGCCACCCTCATCGCGCTGTTCGACGGCGACGAGCCGGTGGTGGGGCTGGTGTCGGCCCCGGCACTGAACCGCCGCTGGTGGGCGGCCAAGGGAGTGGGCGCCTGGACCGGCCGGCGGCTGGAGTCGGCGGCGCGCTGCACCGTGTCCCAGGTGGGCGCGCTGGGCGACGCGAGCCTGAGCTACTCGAGCCTGTCGGGCTGGGAGGAGCGCGGGCTGCTCGACGGCTTCCTCGGCCTGAGCCGGGCGATGTGGCGGACCCGCGCCTACGGCGACTTCTGGAGCTACGTGCTGCTCGCCGAGGGAGCGGTCGACGTCGCCTGCGAGCCGGAGGTCTCGCTGTGGGACCTCGCCGCGCTCGACGTCATCGTGCGGGAGGCCGGTGGCCGGTTCACCGACCTCTCGGGCACCCCCGGTCCGGCCGGCGGCAGCGCACTGGCCACCAACGGCGTGCTGCACGACGCGGCGCTGCACCTGCTCAAGCCGCGCACCTGAGCCGCCGGCCGGCCCCCCGCGGGGCCGGCCGGCGGTCCCCCTGCAGGGCCCGCCGGCGAGCGGCGAGTCCTGCAGGGGTCTCACTCAGTGGCCGGTGCCCCAGCCGCGGTCCTCGGTGCCGCGTCCCCGGCCGCTCTGGAAACGGCGGCGGGCCTCGTCGATCTTCGCCCGGGTCCTCGGGTCCTTGGCGAACTGCTGCGCCTTGGCGGTCGCCTGCGCGATGACCTGCCTGCCCTGGGGGGTGTTGGCGAACTGGGTGAGCTTGGTGAACAGCGACGCCATGTCGCGATCTCCTCCTCGTGTCGGCGCGGGACTCGGGTCCTCAACGACCCCCACGCGGTGGCCGTTCCCTCCGCTCATTCCCCCGCGTGGCCGGGACGACACCGGAGGTGACCGGCGGGACGCCGGTCACCTCGGGCCGTGGGCGAACCCGCCGGTGCGGCCGTTGCGGTCGGCCAGCAGCCCGGCCAGCGTGCTGACCGCGATCTCGGCGGGCGTGCGGGAGCCGATGTCCAGCCCGATCGGCCGGTGCACCCGTGCGACCTCCTCCGGCGGCACCCCGAGGGCGGCCAGCGCCGCGACGTGCGGGCCCTCGTGCCGCGGGTTGCCCATGACCCCCACCCAGCGGACCGGCCGGGCCAGCGCGTCGCGCAGCACCTCGCCGAGCTCGGGGCGGTGGTGGTCGGTCACGACGACGTCCGCGCCGGCCAGGTCGCCGTCCAGCGCGGCCAGGGTCGTGACGGCGGCGCCCCGGGCCGGGTCGGGGTCGAGCAGCACGGTGCGGAAGCCCAGCTCCGGCGCCCACCGCGCGAGGACCTCGGCCACCGGCGAGGCGAAGACGGCGACGAGGGTGCGACCGGTGACCTCGGGGGACGGCGCCCCGTGGGCCACGCCGCAGTTCGGGTCCACGCTCATCGCGCGCGCTCCGGGCTGTCGCCGTAGGTGTAGGACGCGTCGGCGTACCGGCCGCCCTGGGCCACCCCCGGTGGGGCGATCGCCGACAACCGGGCCAGCTCGTCGTCCGACAGCTCGACGGCGGCCGCGCCGGCGTTCTCCTCCAGGTAGGCCCGCCGCTTCGTGCCGGGGATCGGGACGACGTCCTCCCCCTGGGCCAGCACCCACGCCAGCGCCAGCTGTCCCGCGGTGCAGCCCTTCTCCTCCGCTAGCGCCCGGACGGCGTCGACCAGTCGCAGGTTGGCGGCGAAGGCGTCCCCGGTGAAACGCGGGTGGCCGCGCCGGAAGTCGTCGTCGGCGAAGTCCTCTGGGCTGGTGATCGCCCCGGTGAGGAAGCCCCGGCCCAGCGGGCTGAACGGCACGATCCCGATCCCGTGCTCGCGCGCGACGCCCAGGACCTCCCCCTCGAGGTCGCGGGTCCACAGCGACCACTCGCTCTGCAGCGCGGCGATCGGGTGGACGGCGACCGCGCGACGGATCGACGCGGCCGACGCCTCCGACAGCCCCAGGTACCGGACCGTGCCCTGCTGCACCAGCTCGGCCATGGCGCCGACGGTGTCCTCGATGGGCACCCGCGGGTCGACCCGGTGCTGGTAGTAGAGGTCGATCACGTCGACCCCGAGCCGGCGAAGGCTCGCCTCGGCGCACGCCCGCACGTTCTCCGGGCGCCCGTCGATCTCCATCCCGCCGTCCCGGCGACGCAGCGAGAACTTGGTCGCCAGCTGCACCTCGTCGCGTCGGCCGGCGATCGCCTCGCCGACCAGCTCCTCGTTGTGCCCGTCGCCGTACACGTCGGAGGTGTCGAGGAAGGTGACGCCGAGGTCGAGCGCGCGGTGGATGGTCGCGAGGGACTCGTCGCGGTCGGCGGCGCCGTAGCTCTGACTCATCCCCATGCAGCCGAGGCCGAGCGTGGAGACGACCAGGCCGTCGCGGCCGAGCGTGCGGGTACCGACGGGGGAAGGAGAGGTCACCTCCGCATCCTCGCCTCGCCCCGCCCGGCGCCGCCACCGCCGGCCGGCGACGTCCTCCCTCAGCCCGGCGGTCGCAGGAGCACCGGCAGCTGTTCCAGGCCGTGGACGATGACGCTGCGCCGGTGGCGCAGGTCCTCCGGGGGCACGGCCAGGCGCAGGCCGGGGAACCGGTCGAGCAGCGACCGCAGGGCGACCTCCCCCTCGAGCCGCGCGAGCGGGGCGCCCAGGCAGAAGTGCAGCCCGTGACCGAAGGCGAGGTGCCCTGCGGCATCGCGGTCGGGGTCGAGCAGCTCGGGCCGGTCGAAGCGGCCCGGGTCGCGGTTGGCCGCGCCCACCGACAGCGTGACCACCGAACCGGCGGGGATGGTGGTGCCCGAGTACTCGACGTCCTCGGCGGCGAAGCGCATGGGGGCGTTGTGCACGGGGCCGTCCCAGCGCAGGAACTCCTCGACCGCCGCGGGGATCCGCTGCGGGTCGGCGAGCAGGTGCTCGCGGAGCGCCTCGTCGGTGGCGACCCCCAGCACCGCGTTGCCGATGAGGTTGGCCGTGGTCTCGTGGCCGGCGATGAGCAGCAGCACGCCCATCGCGACGACCTCCTCGGTGCTGAGCTGGTCACCGGCCTCCGACACCTCGACCAGCGCCGAGATCAGGGCGTCGTCCGGGGCGCGCCGCTTGGTCCCGACGAGGGCGTACAGGTACTCCGCCAGCCCTGCTGTGGCCTGCTGCTCGTCGACGTCGTCGTGGTCGTCGACCAGCGCGCGCGACCAGGTGCCGAAGGCGTCGCGGTCGGTGTCGGGCACCCCGAGCAGCTCGCAGATGACGGCCATGGGCAGCGGCACCGCGTAGGCGGCGAGCAGGTCGACCGGCTCCCCCTCGGGCACGGCGTCGAGCAGGCCGGCGGCCAGTGCCTCGATGCGCGGGCGCAGCTCGGCGGTGCGCCGCGGGGTGAAGGCCCGGGAGACCAGCCGCCGCAGGCGGGTGTGGTCGGGCGGGTCGAGCAGGATCATCATCGAGCCGAAGGGGCCCGGCAGGCGGGGGGCCTGCGCGCGGACCTCCGGCGGCAGGGTCGCGCGGTGGTCCTTGACCAGGCGCGGGTCGGTGAAGGCCGCGCGGACGTCGTCGTACCGGGTGATCATCCACGTGGTGCCGCCCCGGGGCAGCGCCACCTCGCGCACCGGGGCCTGCTCGCGCAACCGCTCGTAGGCGGGGTAGGGATCGCGCCAGAAGGAGCCCTCGAACACCGAGTCGTCGACCGCGGTCACCTCGCGCTGCCCTGCCTCAGCCGGCTCATCGCCCCAGCGTCGGGGCCGGGGGCCCGGGGGGCAAGGCGGGGCCCGCGGATCGGCGTCGTCTCAGCGGCGCGACAGGCCGTCGATGCGGGCGACCTCGTCCTCGGTCAGGGAGAAGCCCCCGATCGCGACGTTGGCGCGGATCCGCTCCGGCGTGGCCGACTTGGGGATGACGACGACGCCGTGCTCGACGTGCCAGCGCAGCACCACCTGTGCCGGCGTGACGCCGTGCGCGTCGGCGACCTCGCGCAGCACCGGGTCCCCGAGGTCGGTGTTCTTGAACGGGCTGTAGCCCTCCAGGACCACCCCGCGCTCCCGGTGCCCGGCCTCGATCTGCGCGTCGTACTTCGCCGGCGCCCAGCTGACCTGGTTCACCTGCGGCGTCACGCCGGTCGCCTGCGTCAGCCGGTCGACCTGCTCGAGCGAGTAGTTACTGACCCCGATCGCCCGGGCCCGGCCGGCCTCGCGGGCGGCGACGAAGCGCTCCCACACGCCCTCGCCGGCGCCGCCGGGCGGCCAGTGGATCAGCCACAGGTCGACGGCGTCGACGCCGAGCGCGGCCAGCGACGCCGACAGGGTCTGGTCGGCGCGGCCGGCCTCCCGTGGCGGCAGCTTGGTGGTCACGAAGACCTCGTCCCGGTCGAGGCCGGAGTCGCGCAGGGCCCGCCCGACCTCGGCCTCGTTGCGGTACATCGTCGCGGTGTCCAGGTGCCGGTAGCCGGCGTCCAGTGCGGTGCGGACGGCGTCGTAGCAGGTGGAGCCGGTCATCTGCCAGGTGCCGAAGCCCAGCAGCGGCATGGTGCCGCCGCCGGGGAGCGGCGCGGCGGGGACGGTCTCGGGCATACCTGGCCGATGCCCGGCACCGCGCCGACCGACACCCGGCGCAGGCGCGTCCCGTCTGGTGGGATGGACGGCGACGGGCCGGCGACCGACCGGCCGAGGAGGGCCTCCCGTGCAGTACGCCGAGTCCGTCGTCGACCTGGTCGGCAACACCCCGCTGGTGCGGCTCACCTCGGTCACACGCGACCTGGGTCCCGACGCGCCGCTGGTGCTGGCCAAGGTCGAGTACCTCAACCCCGGCGGGTCGGTGAAGGACCGGATCGCCGTCCGCATGGTCGACGCCGCCGAGGCCAGCGGCGCGCTCCGGCCGGGCGGGACCATCGTGGAGCCGACCAGCGGCAACACCGGGATCGGCCTGGCCCTCGTCGCCCAGCAGCGCGGCTACCGCTGCGTCTTCGTCTGCCCGGACAAGGTCGGCCAGGAGAAGATCAACGTGCTCAAGGCGTACGGCGCCGAGGTGCACGTGTGCCCCACCGCCGTCGACCCGGCCGACCCGCGCTCCTACTACTCGGTGTCCGACCGGCTGGCCCGCGAACTGCCCGGCGGCTGGAAGCCCGACCAGTACTCCAACCCGGCCAACCCGCAGTCGCACTACGAGACCACCGGCCCGGAGATCTGGGCGCAGACCGAGGGGCGGGTCACCTGCTTCGTCACCGGCGTCGGCACCGGCGGGACGATCAGCGGCACCGGCCGCTACCTCAAGGAGGCCTCCGGCGGGCGGGTGCGGGTGGTCGGCGCCGACCCCGAGGGCTCGGTCTACTCCGGGGGCACCGGCCGGCCCTACCTCGTCGAGGGCGTCGGGGAGGACTTCTGGCCGTCGGCCTACGACCCCTCGGTCGCCGACGAGATCATCGCCGTCAGCGACGCCGACTCCTTCGCCATGACCCGCCGGCTGGCCCGCGAGGAGGGGATGCTCGTCGGCGGCTCCTGCGGGATGGCCGTGGTGGCCGCGCTGCGTGCCGCCGCGCGCCTGACGGCGGACGACGTCGTCGTCGTCCTGCTGCCCGACGGCGGCCGCGGGTACCTGAACAAGATCTTCAACGACGAGTGGATGGCCGACTACGGCTTCCTCGAGGAGACCGGCGGGGAGAGCGTCGGCGAACTCCTCGTCACGAAGTCCGGCGCCACCCCGCAACTGGTGCACACCCACCCCAACGAGACGGTGCGCGAGGCGATCGACATCCTGCGCGAGTACGGCGTCAGCCAGCTGCCCGTGGTGCGGGCCGAGCCGCCCGTGACCGCCGGCGAGGTGGTCGGGTCGGTGTCGGAGAAGGCGCTGCTGGACGCGCTGTTCGCCGGGCGGGCGAACCTCTCCGACCGGGTCGAGCGGCACATGTCCGCGCCGCTGCCGATCATCGGGTCCGGCGAGCCGGTGAGCGCCGCCGTCGCCGCCCTCGGCGAGGCCGACGCGCTGCTCGTGCACGAGGACGGCAAACCGGCCGGCGTCGTCACCCGCCAGGACGTGCTCGGCCACCTCGCCGGCCTCGCGCCTACGGTGGCGCCGTGAGCTCCTCCCCGCGGCTGCCCGGCTTCAACACCCGCGCCATCCACGCCGGGCAGGACCCGGACCCGGCGACCGGCGCGGTCATCGTCCCGGTGCACCTCACGACGACCTACAAGCAGGACGGCGTCGGCGGACTGCGCGGCGGCTACGAGTACAGCCGCAGCGGCAACCCCACCCGGACGGCGCTGCAGGAGGCGCTGGCCGCCCTCGAGCAGGGTCGGCACGGGCTGGCCTTCGCCTCGGGCCTGGCCGCGGAGGACACCCTGCTGCGCACGGTCTGCGAGCCGGGCAGCCACGTGGTGCTCGGCGGCGACGCCTACGGCGGCACGTTCCGGCTGATCTCGAAGGTGGCCGCGCGCTGGGGCCTGGAGCACACGCCGGCCGACCTCAACGACGTCGACGCGCTCCGGGCCGCGATCCGGCCCACGACGCGGGTGGTCTGGTGCGAGACGCCCACCAACCCGCTGCTCAACATCGCCGACATCGCGCTGGTGGCCGAGGTCGCGCACGAGGCGGGCGCGCTGCTGGTGGTCGACAACACCTTCGCCTCGCCCTACCTGCAGCAGCCGCTGACCCTGGGCGCGGACGTCGTCGTGCACTCGACGACCAAGTACCTGGGCGGGCACTCCGACGTCGTCGGCGGCGCCCTCGTGGTCGGGGACGACGCCGACCTGGCCGAGCGGCTGGCCTTCTCCCACAACGCGATGGGCGCCGTGGCCGGCCCGTTCGACTCCTGGCTGGTGCTGCGCGGCCTCAAGACCCTCGGCGTCCGGATGGACCGGCACCAGGCCAACGCCGCCCGCGTCGCCGAGTTCCTCCTCGACTCCCCCGCCGTGACCTCGGTGCTCTACCCCGGCCTGCCCGACCACCCCGGCCACGACATCGCCGCGAAGCAGATGTCCGGCTCGGGCGGGATGCTGTCGTTCCGGCTGGCCGGCGGGGAGGACGCGGCGCTGCGGGTGTGCGAACGGGCGCAGGTGTTCACCCTCGCCGAGTCCCTCGGCGGCGTGGAGTCGCTGATCGAGCACCCGGCGCGGATGACCCACGCCAGCGCCGCCGGCTCACCGCTGGAGGTGCCCGGCGACCTGGTGCGCCTGTCGGTCGGCATCGAGGACGTCGAGGACCTGCTGGCCGACCTGGAGCAGGCCCTGTCCCCCTGACCTCCGGGTCGCCCCGCGAGCGGGCGACGCGGGGTCACCTCGGTGCCGTGAGGATGCGCGGCCCCTCGTCGGTCACCGCGACGGTGTGCTCGACGTGGGCGGCCCGGCTGCCGTCCGCGCTGCGCAGCGTCCAGCCGTCGGCGTCCACCGTGTAGTCGTCGCTCCCGCCGGCGAGGAACCACGGCTCGATGGCGATGACCAGCCCCGGGCGCAGCGGGACCCCGCGACCCGGGCGGCCCTCGTTGGGCACCGACGGCGCCTCGTGCATCGACCGCCCGACGCCGTGGCCCCCCTGGTCGGTGTTGATGCCGACTCCCCCGGCCCGGCCGACGGCGCCGATCGCCGCGGAGATGTCACCGACGCGGTTGCCGACGACGGCCGCGGCGATCCCCGCCTCGAGCGCCCGCTCGGTGGTGGCGACCAGCTCCAGGTCCTCGGGGCGGGGCGTGCCCACCGGGAAGGTCATGGCGCTGTCCCCCACCCACCCGTCGAGGGTGGCGCCGGCGTCCACGCTGAGCAGGTCGCCGTCGGACAGGACGTCGGGCGTCGGGATGCCGTGCAGCGCGACGTCGTTGACCGACAGGCACACCACGCCGGGGAACGGCGGCGTCGTCGCCAGGGGCGCGTAGCCGAGGAACGGGGACGTGGCACCGGCGTCGGCCAGCACGTCGCGGGCCACGGCGTCGAGCTGGCTGAGCCGCACGCCCGGGGCCGCGGCCGCGCGCACCGCGGCCAGCATGTCGGCCACCACCGCTCCCGCGGCGCGCATCGCGTCCAGTTCACCCGGGGTCCGCAGTTCGATCACGCCGTCATCCTGTCGCGCGGTGCCGGCCGGCCGGTCACCGGACCGCCCGGCCGGCGAGCCTCAGCCCTGTGGACCGTCGACCAGGTCGGCGTAGTCGGGGTGCCGGTCGACCCAGGCGGCGATGAACGAGCACCGGGGCACGGCCCGCAGGCCCCGCGCCCGGACGTCGTCCAGCGCACCCCGCGCCAGGGTGCTGCCGACCCCGTTGCCCTCCTGGTCGGGATCGACCTCGGTGTGGGTGAACACGACCCGGTCCCCCTCGCGCTGGTACGCGGCGAGGCCGAGGACCCGGTCGCCGTCGCGGACCTCGTAACGACCTGCCCCGGGCACGTCCTGGACGGTGAGCTCCATACGACCGGCAACCCCGCGCGCCGCGGCCCTGTTCCTCACTCGGCCAGGGACAGAGCCGCCGTCGGGCACTGCGCGACCGCGTCCCGGACGGCGGCCTCGTCCTCCGCCCCCGGCTGCGGCTGCAGCACCGTGACCACACCGTCGTCCCCGACCTCGAACACCTCCGGCGCCAGGACCTCGCACTGGCCGGAACCGATGCAGCGCTCGCGGTCCACGACGACGCGCATCAAGCGCTCCCGGACAGCCGTGCCGGCAGCCGCTTGACCCCGTTGACGAAGGAGGAGCGCAGCCGGTCCGGCGGGCCGGCGACCTCCAGGTCGGGCAGCTGGTCGAACAGGGCGCGGAAGGTCACCGCGATCTCCCGGCGGGCCAGGTGCGCACCCAGGCAGAAGTGCGGGCCGCGCGAGCCGAAGCCGACGTGCGGGTTCGGGTCGCGGGCGAGGTCGAAGACCTCGGGGTCGCGGAAGACGGCGGGGTCCCGGTTGGCCGCGGCGTAGAACAGCAGGAACTTGTCCCCAGCGGAGAACCGGTGGCCGTTGACCTCGCCGTCCCGGGTGGCGGTCCGCCGCATCCAGGTGACCGGGCTCGCCCAGCGCACGACCTCCTCGACGGCGGTGCGGTCCAGCCCCGGGTCGGCTCTCCAGCGGGCCCGCTGCTGCGGGTGCTCGGCGAGGGCGAGGACGCCCTGGGAGATGGCGGTGCGGGTCGTCTCGTTGCCGGCGACCAGCAGCAGGATGAAGAACGACGCGATCTCCTGGTGGGTGAGCCGCTCCCCGTCGACCTCGGTGGTGACCAGGGCCGTGGTGAGGTCCTCGCGCGGCTCGGCCAGCCGCTCGGCGGCCAGCCGCTCCATCAGGGCGGCCAGCTCGATCCCGGCCTGGAGGACGGCGGTCATCGGGTCGTCCTGGTCCTCGACCAGCTCCGGGTCCCCGCCGGAGAGGATGACGTTCGAGTGGGCCAGGACCATGGGCCGGTCGGCGTCGGGGATCCCCATCATGTCGCAGATGACCCGCAGCGGGATCGGCGCCGCGATGTCGGCGACGACGTCGATCCGCCCGTCGTTGGCCTCCGCCGTCCGCCGGGCCCGCGCCAGGACGTCGTCGGCCACGGCGCGCACCGAGTCCACGGTCCGCTCGAGCATCCGCGGCGTGAAGGTCTTCGACACGATCCGCCGGATCTTGGCGTGCCGCGGGTCGTCCATGCTGATCAGCGAGCCGTAGAACTCGTTGAGCTCGGCCGGGATGTCCTGGATGGACACCGCCCCCTCGCCGGAGCAGAAGACCGCCGGCTGGGAGCTGATCGCCTCGACGTCGGCGTACCGGGTCACCGCCCAGTAGCCGGGGCCGGTCGGCAGCATCGGGATCTCCGGCTCGGCGAAGAAGGCGAACGGCCGATCGCGCCGGAGCGCGGCGAAGGCGGCGTACCGCTCGGCCGCGGGGCGCAGCCACCAGTCCCGGTCGGAGAGGTCCAGGCTGTCCAGGTCGATGCTGTCCAGGTCGACGGTGCCCGGTGCGGTGGCCTCGACGGTCACGGGTCCTCCCCCTGCGAACGGTCAGCGTTGACCGGTGACGCTAGAGAGGGGGCGGCGTGACGCACAACACAGTTGGCGAGGAGTCGGCGGACGACGGAGGGCCCGGCCACCGTGTGGCCGGGCCCTCCGAGGAGTAGCGGGGACAGGATTCGAACCTGTGACCTCTGGGTTATGAGCCCAGCGAGCTACCGAGCTGCTCCACCCCGCGTCGCACCTCCACCATACACGGCGCCCGGGAGGCCGCCGCCGGGCCTCCCGACGCCCGCGCGCGCCTCACCCGATGCTCTCGTGCGACAACTTACAGTCGCGACCGTGGCGGAGGTGGCGACGAGCAGCTTCGTCGGCGACCCGCAGCCGGTGGAGGTCTTCCACGCCGGCGTCTGGTTCCCCGGCGAGCTCCTGGGCTGGCGGTTCGACGAGGCCGGGACCTGCCGGGTGCGGGTCCGCTGCGTGGTCGGCGGCCTGCGGCACACCGCCTGGACCGACCTGGCCCACCTGCGCCTGCCGACGATCGCGGACGCCGACGCCCCGCCCCCTGTCGACGACGCAGCCACTCCCCCGGTCGACGTCCCGCAGCCCCGGCGTCCCGCCGGGGACGACGACACCGGGCGGCACCCGCTCCTGCCCGCGTGGGACCGCCACGAGCACGGCGCCGACCTCCCCCGGCCGCGGCGCTCCGGGCTCGTGGAGTGGCTGAGCGCCACCTGACCGCCTCGCCGGGACCGCGCACCGGGACCGTCAGGCCGAGCGCGGGATCGTGGACGGCTGCATGGCGCCGGCGTCGACGGCGGTCGTCGTGCCCGTGACATGGCGCGCCTCGTCAGGGCGAGGTGGAGCACGGCATTGCTGATGTCGACCGCCTCCACCCACGGGACCGGCATGGCGTTGAGCGCCGTCATGCCCTCCGCCGCCTGCCCCCGGGTGGCTCCCCGGGACCCCGCCTGGGAACAGGCCCCAGATCGCCTCGTTCGCCGCCATCGGGGTGTCCACCGTCGTGGCGTGGATCGAGTTCACCCGGATGTGGTGCGGGGCCAGCTCGACGGCCAGGGAACGCACCAGGCCGGTGACACCGTGCTCGGCCGCGGTGGAGTGCGCGAGCTCGGGGGAGGCGATCAGCCGCGGGACCCGCCGCACCAGCACCGCAGGGCGCCTGCGAGGCGTCTACCGAGAGGTCGTCACCGCGAACGCCGGTCCGGCGACGTCGGCGCAGCTGTCCCGCGCGCCGTGACCCGACTCCGGTCCGGCCCGCGGCAGGTCACGGCACCGCTCCGG
This sequence comes from Geodermatophilus sp. SYSU D00697, assembly GCF_054050175.1. Lineage (NCBI taxonomy): Bacteria > Bacillati > Actinomycetota > Actinomycetes > Geodermatophilales > Geodermatophilaceae > Geodermatophilus > Geodermatophilus sp. SYSU D00697. The sequence continues at coordinate 36,205 of NZ_JBJGYV010000027.1, read as the reverse complement.
CGGGCTCCTCGGTACGCGGTGCGGGCACCGGGCCGCGCCGGAGCCGGGCGAGGTCCGGGTCCCGCGCCGCCACCGCCGCACCGAGGCGCATCAGCAGCGACGGGGACAGCCGCATCAGCCACCACTGCACGCGCGCCTGCCGGGGCGCGACGATGACCGCCCGGTTGCGCTCCACCCCGCGGAGGACGTCGCGCGCCAGCGCGTCGGCGCTGTAGAGCCGCCCGCCGCTCATCCTGGTGATCAGCGCCCGGGCGTCCACTCCCTCGGCACCGGGCACCCGCGGGAGGTCCGACGGCAGGCCCTTGTCCAGGATCGGGGTGTCCACACCGCCCGGGCACACCACGCTGACCCGGACCCCGCGAGCCGCGCCCTCTCCGCGCAGGCTCAGCGAGAGTCCCACCACGGCCCACTTGGTCGTGGCGTACGGCACCGACCCGGGTACGGGCAGCAGGCCGGCCAGGGACGCGGTGTTCACGATGTGCCCGGACTCCTGGCGCACCATCACCGGGTAGGCGGCCAGCACCCCGTGCACCACGCCGCGCAGGTTGACGTCGATGGCCCGGTCCCAGTGCGCCGCCGCCAGCTGCTCGGTCGGGCCGCCCATCCCGATGCCGGCGTTGTTGACCATCAGGTCCAGCCGGCCGTGCCGGTCCACGGTGCCGTCGACCAGAGCGGCGACCGCCGCCGCCTCGCGCACGTCGACCTCGGCTCCCGTGGCCGTCCCCGGCCCCGCGGCGGTGAGCTGACCGGCCACCTCCGCGGCGGCCGCTCCGTCCACGTCGGCGAGCACCACGTCGTCCCCGCGCCGCACCAGCGCCGCTCCCAGCGCACGCCCGATGCCGGAGGCCCCTCCGGTCACGATCGCCACCCCTGGCATGGCGCACCCCCTCACCGCCGGAGCCGTCGGACACCGGCAGGAGCCAGGGTTCTCCCGGCCTGCCCGCAGGACCATCCCGGAGAGCACCGGTTCCCGACGACGGCGTCCTCGATCACCCGGTCACCGGCGCGCGCGGACCGCTGCGTCACGGACCGCCACGGGCGGTGATCCCGCTGCGCTGCTCCCGGGCCGATGGACTCGTCGGGGAGCGGTCGGACGACCGTGTCGGCCTCCCCACGAGACCACCGACGGTCGACCCATGCTCATCGCCGAGGACCTGCTGCTCCTCCTGACCGCCGACGGCTCCGGCAAGCTGGCTGTGGACAGCACGAACACGAACACGGCGCTCGGCGGGGCGTTGCTGGCCGAGCTCGCACTCATGCAGCGCGTCGACATCGCGGGCCCCGACGAGCGGGTGCGAGGAGGCCGGCTGATCGTCAAGGACGCCAGCCCCACCGGGAACCGTGTGCTCGACGAAGCCCTGGCCACGATCGGCCACAAGGAGGGCAAGAAGCCCCGGAGCGTCGTGGCCGCACTCGGCAAGCAGGCGCGGGGGCAGCTCTACGAGCGTCTTGCCGAGGCCGGCCTGCTGCGATCGGAGGAGGGCCGGGTCCTCGGCATCTTCCCGACCCACCGTTGGCCCGCGGAGGACGCCGGCCACGAGGCGGCGGTCCGAGCCGGCCTCGCCACGGCCCTGCGCCACGGCGTGACCACGGATGCCAGGACCCGAGCCCTCGTCTCCCTCCTGCTCGCGCTGAAGGCCGTGCACGAGGCGGTGGCTCCCGAGTCAGTCGGGCTCTCCAAGCCGGAGCTGAGCGCGAGCGCCGAGCGGATCGCCGAGGAGGACCGGGTGGGCAAGGCCGTCCGGTCGGCGATCGACACGGAGACGGCGATCATCATCAGCTCATCGGTCGCCGGAGAGGGCGGGGGCTGATGACATCACCGCCCAGACGACGTCACCACCAGATGGCGCTCATGGTCGGTCCGAGCTCGACCGGCTCGGCGATCGTCGGCTTCGGGGCGGACGCCGCCGCCTGGGGTGGGTCGCGGAGACTGAGCGGCTGGTGCCCGACCGGTTGCGCGACCGGACGGCAGCGTCCACTCCCTGCTGGTCACGGGCGCCAGTGCGGTCAGTGCCCTGGTCGGCGGGGCCTCGCGGGACCGTTGCGGGTGGCCGGCCCGTTCTGGGTCGCGGTCGTCCAATCGCCAGGCCGGGCCCTGTGGACACCACGTCCTCGGTCACCCGGCCATCCCTCGGACGGTCATCGCCTGCGCCCGTGCCGACCTCGCACCGGCCGGGTCATCGTGGCCACATGACCGCTGCAGTCACGCCGCTGCCGGGTCAGCCGGAGCCGCTGATGCCCGGCTCGATCGACACGCATCTCGTCACCTCGGTCCCCCTGTGTGGCCCCGAGACGCCTGCCTCCGACGTGCGGGCCATGCTGGCCGGTGCCCGCTACGAGTCAGTGGCCGACGTCGCCGTCTGCGCCCTCGACGGTCCCGACCACCGGCTCCTGGGGCTGCTGCCGCTCGAGCGGGTGCTCGCCGCAGACCCGGCGGCACCGGCCCGTGACCTGATGGATCGGGACCCGCCGGTCATCGGGCTCGGGCTGGACCAGGAGGAGGCCGCCTGGAAGGCAGCGCACCACCACGAGTCCAGCCTGGCCGTCGTCGACGACCGCGGCGTGTTCCGCGGACTCGTGCCGCCCGAGCGGCTGCTCGCCGTCCTGCTGAGCGCACACGACCGCGACCTCAGCCGACTCGGCGGCTTCCTGCGCTCGACCGCCTCGGCACGCCACGCGATGGACGAGCCGCTCGCGACGCGACTGTGGCACCGCCTGCCCTGGCTCCTCCTGGGGCTGCTCGGCTCCGCCGGCGCCGCGCTCCTGGTCCAGGGCTTCGAGAGCGACCTCGCCTCCGACGTGCGTCTGGCGTTCTTCATCCCCGGGATCGTCTACATGGCCGACGCCGTGGGCACACAGACCGAGGCCCTCGTGATCCGCGGGCTCTCGGTCGGGGTGGAGATCCGGCGGGTGTTCCGGCTGGAGGCGGCGACCGGCCTCTTCGTGGGGCTGGTGCTCGCCGTGCTCGCCCTCCCCGCGGTCTGGCTGATGATCGGCTCGCAGTCGATCGCGCTGGTCGTGAGCCTGTCCCTCGCCGCGGCCTGCACCGTCGCCACCGTGATCGCGATGTCGCTGCCGTGGCTGGTTGCGCGGCTGGGGCGCGACCCCGCGTTCGGCAGTGGCCCGCTGGCCACCGTCGTCCAGGACCTGCTGTCCCTGCTCATCTACTTCGTCGTCGCGTCGGTGGCACTCGGCTGAGGGTGCCGGAGACCATCCGCCGCTCGGTCGTCGTTCTCGTCGACAGCCTGGGTGGAGGTGACCAGCAGGTCCTCGACGAGGCGCCGCACCTCCGCCGAGGAGGAGCCCGGCGGAGGTGCGGCGGGTCCTCCCATCAACCGAGGCGCTCGTCGAGGGACAGGAGGCGCACGGCGTTGTCGCGGCCGACTCGCCGGTGCAGCTCCTCCGGCAACTCGAGGCGGTCGAACCAGGTCGCACCCTGTGGCATCTCGTCGTAGGGGTAGTCGACGGAGAACATGACCCGGTCCTCCCCCATCGTCTCCAACGCCGCGAGGAGGCTGGGCGTGCAGAAGTGCCCGCTGGTGGTGACCCAGAAGTTCTCCCGCAGGTAGGCCGTCAGCGGACGATCGAGGTCGACCCGGTCGTTGGCCTTGTGCATGCGGTTCTCGATCCGCCAGATGTTGTAGGGCAGCGACTCCCCCAGATGCCCCAGCACGACCTGGACACGGGGGTGTCGGTCGAACAGGCCGCTGGTGATCAGCCGCAACGCCGACGCGGACGTGTCGGTGGTGAACTCCCAGACCGGGCCGGCCAGCTCGGGGCGGTCGGAGACGACGCCGCGCTGATCGGCCGGCAGGAGCCGGGGGTGCAGGTACAGCGGGACGTCGAGCTCGGCGACGGCGGTCCAGAAGGGGTCGAAGCGGAGCAGGTCCAGGTGGCCGACGCCGCCGTCCGGGAGGTCTGTCCAGCTGTTGACCAGGACGCCGTGGAAGCCGAGGTCACTCACCGCCCGGTGGAGCTCCTCGACCGCGGCGTCGACGTCCTGCAGCGCGACGGCGGCGAAGCCACCGAATCGGTCGGGCCGGTCGGCGACCGCCTTCGCGAGCACGTCGTTGCTGCGGCGGGCGCGCTCGACGGCCTGCGTGGCGTCCCGCTCGCCCTGCACCCCTGGACTGGTGAGGGAGACGACGGCGTACTCGATGCCGCACTCGTCCATCTCGCGCAGTCGCAGGTCGGTGAAGTCCACGATGCGGCGCTGGATGTCGCCCCAGACCCGCGGGCCGAGGAAGTGCGGCCGGATCTCGTTGTACTCGGGGATGGCGAAGTGCTCCTCGAGCGCGATCTTGTCGTTCATGGCTGCTCCCGGGGTCTCTCGTGGCTCAGGCGGAGGGGGCCGGCTGGGTGGCGCCCAGGGCCTCCGGCGAGGAGGTGGGGCGGGCGTCGCGGGCGGCCCGGGCCGCGGGGGTGAGCGGGAGGACGACGGCGGCGATGGCGCCGAGCAGGCCCACGCCCGCGAAGACGTAGAAGTTCCACTCGGCGCCGAGCGTGGAGCCCAGGACGGCGCCGCCGATCAACGGGCCGACGATGCCGCCGACCCGGCCCACACCGAGCGCCCAGCCCAGGCCCGTGGCCCGCCCGGCGGCCGGGTAGAGGGACGCGGCGAAGACGTTGACCAGGATCTGTGTGCCGAGCGTGCCCGCACCGGCCAGGGCGATCAGCAGGAACACCACCCCGGACGGCGGCCGCACCACGAGCAGGGCCACCGCGAGCGCGCCGAGAGCGAACAGCGTGACGACGACGGGCTTGGGGCCGATCCTGTCCGCGGTCCGGGCGGCGATGTACGCGCCCACGGCCGCGCCCAGGTTGAGGACCAGCACGAAGGCGAGGGCGAACCCGAGGCTGTAGTCCAGCGTCGTCATGATCGTCGGCAGCCAGGTCACCATGCCGAAGACCAGCAGCAGGCTGCAGAACTGCACCGCCCACAGCAGCACCGTCGAGATCCCGTAGCCCCGGGAGAAGAGCACCGAGAGCGGGTTGGTCCGCCCGACGGGCTCCCCGTCGACGACCTCGGGGGCACGCTGCGGCTCGTCCAGCCCGTGCCGGCGGGCCACCGCGCGGGCCTCGTCGACCCGGCCGCGGCTGACCAGCCACGCCACGCTCTCGGGCAGCACGCGGAAGTGGACGGGCAGGACGAGCAGCGGCGCGGCCCCGATCCAGAACAGCGGGCGCCAGCCGGCGTCCTCCAGCAGGAGCAGTCCCAGGCCCGCGGCCACGACGCCGCCGATGAGGTAGCCGAAGAAGGAGGACGCGTAGACCAGCGCGCGGCGGCCGACGGGGGCGAACTCCACGATGAGCGCGGTGGCCAGCGGGAACATCGCACCGAGACCCAGGCCGCCGACCACGCGGAAGGCGCCGAACGACTCTGCGCTGGGGGCCAGCGCGCACGCGGCCATGCTGACCGAGAACAGGGTCAGGCTGGCGAAGATGACCGCTCGGCGGCCGACACGGTCAGCGATCGTGCCGGCGACCAGCGCGCCGATCGCCATCCCGACGAGGGTCAGCGAGGCGATGCGCGCGGCTCCGGCCGGCGTCAGCCCCCACCCGGGCTCGGCGAGCAGCGCGGGGACGACGTTGCCGTAGACGATCAGGTCGTAGCCGTCGAAGAGGATCAGCGCTCCGCAGAGCACGGCCACCAGGGTGCTGGTGGCGCTCCGGTGCGGCCGCAGGGCAGTGGTCATGGTCTCCACCTGTTGGTGAGCAGGGATGATCGACATGGGTGTGCTCGGGCTGTGGTGCGAGGGGTGGTGCGGAGGAGGGAGGTCGCTCAGGCAGGCACGCGGGTTCCGGTGAGGTCCCGGCGGAGGTCGTCGACGAGCCCGCGGACCTCCGACTCGTCGGAGGCCACCCCGTAGACGTAGCGGTCCGGACGGACGAGGACGGCAACGGCCCCGAGGCCGGCCAGCCACCTGCCGTACGCGCCGGTCGCGTCGACGACCTCGCCGGCCCCGGGGGTGCTGGCCAGCGCCACGACCCGCCAGCCGAGGTCGGCGAGGAACGCCGCGTCCGCGGGTGTCAGCCGGCCCCGGAGGTCCGGGTCGGCGAGCAGCAGGACGCCGTCGGCGCCGACGACGTCGTCGAAGCGGCCGGTCCGTTCGCCGTCGGTGACCTCGGCCTGGAAGGACAGCAGCCCGCCGCCGGCGTCGTCGCGGTGCAGGCCGGGGCCCAGGCGCGGCAGCGGCCGAGGCGGTTGCTCGACGCCGGCGGCCAGGTCGGCCTGCATCGCGCGGTCGCGGTCTGCGGCGGCCGCCGGGTCGGGCAGGCAGATGACCTCGCCGAGCCCCATCGAGGCCTCGATGAAGTGCCGGACGTGCTCGGCACGCTCGGGCCCGTAGGTGTCGAGGACGCGGTCGTCGGCGCGGCCGTCGAGGACCAGGTCGAGCTTCCAGGCCAGGTTGACCGCGTCGCGCAGGCCCGAGCACATGCCCTGCCCGGCGAAGGGCGGCATGAGGTGCGCGGAGTCGCCGGCGAGCAGCAGCCGGCCCCTGCGCCAGGTGTCGCACCAGCGGGCCTGGAAGGTGTAGACGGTGTGCCGCTCGAGCGTCGCCTTCGCCGGGGTGACACCCCACGGCTCCAGCAGCCGCCACGCGGTCTCCTCGGCGTTGAGCTCCTCCACGGTCTCCGAGGGCAGCCGCATGAACTCGAACCGGCGCCGCCCCGGCCCGCCGGGCACGAGCGTGGTGGGCCGGGCCGGGTCGCACAGCTGCCAGGCCGGCGGCGAGAAGTCGAACTCCTCCAGCGGCGCGTGCACCAGCAGGTCGATGACCAGCCAGTCGTGGAAGTAGCCCAGGTCGGTGACGGTCGAGCCGATCCACGACCGGACGAGGCTGTTGGCGCCGTCGGCGCCCACGACGTACCGGGCGGTCACGGTGCGCCGCTCGTCGCTGGCCGACTGCAGCTCCAAGGTGACGCCGTCGGCGTCCTCGGCGTGGGTCACGGCCTTCCAGCCGCGCAGCACCGTGACCGTCCGGAGCGCCTGGACCTGCGCGTCGAGGATCGCCTCCAGGCCCGGCTGGTGGAAGAAGTTGCTGATGTGCCAGCCGGACGGCCCCAGTCCGCGCCAGTCCAGCCGCAGCAGCGGTTGCCGGTCAGCGGCCCGCCACTCGTAGAGGTCGTCGTAGGGGGCCACCACGTCGGGCACCGAGTCCGGCGGCACCCCCACCGACTGGAAGATGCGGCCGATCTCGTCGTCGAAGTGCACCGCCCGCGGCAGCGGATAGGCGTGCGGCTGACGCTCCACCACGACCACCCGCTTGCCACGTCGGCCGAGCAGGAGGGCCAGCAGCCGCCCGACCGGGCCATAGCCCACGACGGCGACGTCTGCCGTGAGCGGCCGGCTCCCGCTGTCGTGCGTGCTGTGCAGGTCCACTCGAGGCCCTCCGTCGTCCCGGGACGCATGTCCGTGTGACGGCAGACACTCCGCGAGCAGCCGACGTGGCCACAACCAGGAGGGCCATCCAATGGACCGGGGGTCGGCATCCCGTGCGCCGACCGGCAGCATCGAGACGTGACGCAGACCCCACTGGCGCAGGACGCGGACGGTGGCCCGACCCTGACCGGGCCGCCTCCGCGGCGTCGCGGTCGGCGTCCGCCGCAGGGAGAGCCGGTGATCGACCGGGCGCTGTCCCTACTGGCGGCCTTCGACGCCGACCACCCTGCGCTGAGTGTGGGGGAGCTCAGCCGGCGCACCGGGATCCCCAAGAGCTCCACGATCCGCCTCGCGCGGCACCTCCTGAGCTGGGGAGCGCTCGAGAAACGCGCGGACGGGCGTCTCGTCGTCGGCCTGCGGCTGTGGCAGACCGGCGCACTGGCCCCGCGCGGCCACGGTCTGCAGCAGGTGGCCATGCCCTACATGGGCGACCTGGCCCAGGTGACCCGCCAGCACGTGCTGCTGGCCGTGCGGGACGGCGATGAGGCGTTGCTGGTCGAGCGGCTCTCCGCCCGCCAGGCGGCCTTCGTCCTGTACACCGTCGGGGGTCGACTCCCGCTGCACTCGACCGGTGTCGGGCTGGCCCTGCTGGCCTTCGCCGGGCCGGACCTGCAGGAGGAGTACCTGTCCCGTCCGCTGGCCCACGAGCCGGAGAGGGAGCCGGTCTCCCCCGCGGCCCTGCGGCGGACCCTGGCCGACGTCCGCCGCGACGGGCTGGCCACCGTGCACCGGTCGGCCTACTCGCTCGTCTCGGTCGCCGCCCCGATCTTCGGCTCGGACGACCAGGTCGCCGCCGCCCTGTCGGTCGTCGTGCCCGAACGGGGAGCCGAACCCCGCCTGCTCGGACCGGCCGTGCGGACCGCGGCCCGCTCCATCTCCCGCGGGCTCGGTGCCCGGCGCTCCATCGGGCTCCTGCCGACCTGACACCCCTCGTGCTGAGACGCCCGGTCCAGGCCCCCGGACGGCATCTCGGCTGGCGTCGACCGTTCGTGCGGCGAGCGAGTTCGGCCCGCCGGCGATCGAGAGCCCGGTGCCAGACAGCGGTTCGAGGAGTGGTGGCCGTGTGCGACCCGCGCGAGCCGGGCGGCGCACCGGACCGTGCGGACGGCGTCCGGATCGTCAGTGCCCGCCCGCAGCTCCGCCGGGGTCACGACCGCCTCCCGGCGTGCTGCTCGGCCGGGGTGTCGACGGGCGAGCCGCTCGACGTCTTCCGGGACCACAGCGGCTGCAGCGTGGCGAGCTCGTCCTCGGCGGCGGTCCGGAACGGCGGGGCCGCCGGCACCTCGACGGCGCGCCGGCCCTGGCCGCGCGTGGCCCGCAGGCTCGCGGCGATCGACACACCGATGACCACGCTGATGACGGCGAGGCTGACCGCGGTCGGCACGTAGAACAGGTCGACCTTCAGCAGCATCTTGACGCCCACCCAGATGAGCACCAGCGCCAGGCCGGTCTTGAGGTAGACGAAGCGGTGGATCAGGTCGGCGAGCAGGAAGTACATCGCCCGCAGGCCCAGGATGGCGAAGGCGTTGGCGGTGAAGACGAGGAACGGCTCGTCGGTGACGGCGAAGATCGCGGGGATGGAGTCGACGGCGAAGACGATGTCGGTGACCTCCACGAGGACCAGCACCGCCAGCAAGGGGGTCGCCAGCAGGACGCCGTCGCGGCGGATGACGAACCGTTGCCCGTGGTACGCGTCGGTCATCGGCACGTACCGGCGGAACAGCCGGAACGCTCGCGACCTCTCCGGGTCCAGGTGCTCGTTGCGCTGGCGGATCATCCGGTAGCCGGTCCACAGGAGGAACGCGGCGAAGAGGTACAGCACCCAGCCGAAGCTGGCGATCAGCACCGACCCGCCGGCGATGAACAGGCCGCGGAAGACCAGGGCGCCCAGGACGCCGAAGAAGAGCACGCGGTGCTGGTACTCCCGGGGCACCGCGAAGAAGGTGAAGATGATCGCCCAGACGAAGACGTTGTCCACGGCCAGGGACTTCTCGATCAGATAGCCGGCGAAGTACTGCTGCCCGAACTCCGCGCCGTGTGCCCACCACACCCACGCGCCGAAGGCCACCCCGAGCGCCACCCAGACGGCCGACCACGCCGCGGCCTCCCGGATCGCGATGACGTGCGCCCGGCGGTGCGCGAACAGGTCCACGGCCAGCATGCCGATGATGACTCCCAGCACGGCCAGCCACAGCCACAACGAGACGTCCACCAGTCATCCCTCCGGTCGATGTGCACCAACCGGAGGTCTCTCCCGGCGCCCGTCCGGACGCCCGCCCCGCCGAGCGCCGCACGGCGCCGTACTGACGACGGGGCATCGGGGGATACTCCCCTCCGCAGTAACCAGTGAAGCATGCTTCACTTGTTTTCCGCCACCGGTCCCGAAGGGGAGTGCCGTGACCGAAGGCGTCGACGCACCGCAGCGTCCGACCTGGACCTTCCTGACCAACCACGGCCACGTGCTGCTGGCCGTCGCGGCCGACCGGGACGCCCGCGTCGCGGACATCGCCGCCCGCGTGGGCGTCACCCAGCGGGCCGCCCTGTCGATCCTGCGTGACCTGGAGGACGGCGGGTACCTGACGCGCAGCAGGCGCGGCCGGCGCACCCACTACGAGCTGCGTCCGCACCAGCACTTCCGCCACCCCAGCACGGCCGCGCACGAGGTGGACGAACTGCTCGCCATCTTCGCCCGGGACGGCGGGTAGGGCTCGGGCCCGGCGGCTCAGGTGGACGCGGCGGACCTGCGCGACGCCAGCGCGGTGACCGCCACGGCCGCCAGGCCCCCCGCCGCGAGCGCTGCGAGCCCAGGCTCACCGGCACCCGACGTCGACACGACGACGCCCAGCAACGCCCAGCCGGCCGCCAGGGTGAACCCCCACTGACCGCCGAACAGGCGTGCCCCGGCGCAGGCAGTCAGCGCGGCACCGGCCACGAGCAGGGCCCAGACCGCTGTGGCGTCACCGGGCAACAGCGTGGCCGCGTTCAACCACACCGCCGCTGCGCTCCAGCCGGTGTAGACGCCCAGGGTCCCGCCGAGCAGGACCCGCGTCAGGCGGTCGGCGGGTGTGTGCAGCACGGTCCACAGGCTCCACGTCAGCACGCCGAGCATCCCGAGGAACACCGGGAGCGTGAGTGCCGGCGTCGTGGCCGCGGCGAGCAGCCAGACGACGAAGCCGACCTGGGCCACCGACACCGGCACCTGGACGCCCGTCCACGGCGCCCGGGTGGCCCGATGCAGCGGCAGCCCCCACAGCGCCGCGGCGACCGACCCGAGCACCACCACCCCCCAGACGGCGAAGAACCCGCCGGGCGGCACGACGACCGGATCCGCCCCGCTCCCCTGGTCGAAGCCGGCGACCAGTGGGCTCACCGCCTGCAGGACTGCCGTACCCAGGAGCAACCAGCGCGCCCGGCGCCCGCGACCGGCCTGCACGGTGTCGTCCACAGCCGCACCCCTCCCGGCTCCCCGGCACCCTCTCGTTCCCTCGTTCGCACAGGAGCGGGTGCACAGATGCACGTCGGGTCTGCCCACTGGACCACCGCGCCCAACCGGGCACCGCGGTCTCGAGCACCTCGAGTCCCGGTCGCGCGGGTCATCAGGGCCACAGCGGCGGTCAGGGGATCGAACAGGTGGCACGAGCGGGTCGACGGCCTCGAACCCGCCGGCCGACGGTGCCGTCGCGGGCTCCGACCGTGCCGCCGCAGCGCACCGGAGCGGTGCCGACGCGGTCCCTCGTCGAAGGAGGAGCCACCTGACGCTCGGGAGGTGAGTCCCTCGATTCACGCGCCGTCGACCGCAGCGGGTCGCACGGGGCGCAGCAAGGGGCTGTCAGTCGGGGATCCTCGCGGAACGACAGTGGCCCCCACGGTCACCGTGAGGGCCACTGTCATGTGGTGGCGGGGGGACCGGCCGAACCACCGCTCTGGCTGTTGGCCGACGACTGTCCTCGCAGGTCACGTCGCCGTGCATGGGCATCTGCGCGCCCCGGTGTGGTCCGCTTCCGCGTTCCCCTGGCGGTCCGGCCGGGATCCGGTGATCTCGGCACCCGACCGGGACAGCCGACGGCTGACGATCACCGCGGCCTTCCCCGCGGCACGGGCTCGCCACTGTCCCCCTGCCCTCCCGGCGCTGGCCTGCAGGTCGAGGGGCGGTCCTGCCCCTGCCGAGCTCCCGCCACGCTGACGCGGCCGCGGTACCTGGGCGAGAGCCGGCTACGACGGATGCGGTACGGCGACCGCGCCGCCGGGTCGACGGAGCCGCAGGTGCTTCGGCCTAGGCTGGACGGCGAGCGCGTGCGGCCCCGCCGGCCGGGGCCGGCCGGGGCCGGCGCACGGCAGAGGGCTGGATGTGACAGGTCGACCGTCTCCCCCCACGACACCCGAGGGCCGCGCCGGCCGCGGCATCGGCTCGGGGTGGGCGACCGTCGCCATCGACGCCGGCGTGGCCGCAGCCGCCTGCCTGGCGTCGCTCGCGGCGCTGTTCTCCGCCGACGAGGCGGGCAGCCGGCCACCGGACGCGGCCGCCGTCGGCCTGCTCGTGGCCGCCGCGGCCGCCCTGCTGCTCCGCCGCCCCCGGCCGAGGACCGCCCTGTTCGGCACGGTCGGGCTGACGCTGGTCTACCTGGCCCTCGACTACCCCGGCGGGCCGGAACTGCCGGTGCTGATGGTCGCCTTCTACAGCATCGCGGCGGCCGGCCAGCGGTGGGAGACCGTGCTGGTCGTCGTCCTGTTCGGCGGCGGCGGTGCAGTGCACCGGGCGGTCGTGGAGCGCGAGTCGTTCCTCGAGATCACCGTGACCGTCGCCCTGCTGGTTCTCGCCTTCCTGCTCGGCGACAGCGTCTCCACCCGGCGGCGGCTGCGCGCGGAGGTCCAGGAGCGGCTGCGGGCGGCGGCGGTCGAGAAGGAGCTCGAGGCGCAGACCCGGGTCAGCGGGGAGAGGACGCGGATCGCCCAGGAGCTGCACGACGTCCTGGCGCACACCATCACCACGATGACCGTGCACGCGGGCGCCGCCGCCGACCTGATGGACCACCAGCCGGAGCAGGCACGCCGCTCGCTGGCGACGCTGCGCGCCTCCGGCCGGGACGCGATGGCCGAGCTGCGCGCGACGATCGCCGTGCTGCGCTCGGGCGACGAGGAGCCGACCCGGCAGTCCGCGCCGGGGCTGGCCCAGCTGGACGACCTGGTGCAGGGGGTCCGGCAGGCGGGCCTGCCGGTCGATCTGGAGCTGCGCGGTGCCCGCCGCGAGCTGCCTGCGGCCGTGGAGCTGACCGTGTACCGGATCGTGCAGGAGGCCTTGACCAACGTGATCCGCCACGCCGGGGCGTCCCACGCGGCCGTCTGCGTCTCCGTGGCACGGGCGGCGGTCGAGGTGACCGTGGAGGACGACGGCACCGGCCGCGGGGAGACCTCGGACCCCGGCGCCGGCTTGCTGGGACTCACCGAACGGGTCCGGGCGCTGGGCGGCGACCTGTCCGCCGAGAACCGCCCCGGCGGCTTCCGGGTGGCCGCGACGCTGCCGGTCCCCGAGGCGACGTCGTGACCGGCGCGGGAACCGGCAGGTCGGTGGTGCGGGTGCTGCTCGCCGACGACCAGGCACTCGTGCGCGCCGGGTTCCGCCTCGTGCTCGAACGGGATGGGCACATCGAGGTGGTCGCCGAGGCCGCCGACGGCGCGGAAGCGGTCGCGCTGGTCCGGCAGCACGAGCCCGACGTCGTGCTCATGGACATCCGCATGCCGGTCATGGATGGCATCGAGGCCACCCGCCGCATCCTCACCACCGAGGGATCGCCAGCCCCGCGCATCGTCGTCCTCACCACGTACGAGCAGGACGACTACATCACCGACGCGCTGCGGGCCGGTGCCAGCGGGTTCCTGCTCAAGGACGTCGAACCCGACGACCTCCGCCGGGCGGTGCACGTCGTCGCCGCCGGGGAGGCACTGCTCTCCCCCAGCGTCACCCGCCGCTTGCTCAAGACGTTCCGGTCGCGGCCCGACCAGCGGCCCAAGCAGCCCGAACGGCTCGACGCGCTCACCCCACGCGAGCGCGAGGTGGTCACCCTGGTGGGTCGCGGGCTGAGCACCGCCGAGATCGGCCGGGCACTGTTCATGAGCCCGGCCACCGCCAAGACCCACGTCAACCGGGCGATGACCAAGCTGCACGCCCGGGACCGCGCGCAGCTGGTCGTCATCGCTCACGAGACCGGGCTGGTCGGGCCGCACTGACCCCGTCCACCGATCGCGGCAGCCCGACCCGGTCGCTCCTACTCCCGATGCGGTAGCCAGGGCGCGCCGTCGCGCGGATGGCCGGAGGGCCCCGCGTTCCTAGCGTCGATCTCGTCGCGCGACCCACCCACACCCCAGGGAGCGGCCGCCGGCAGACCCCACACCCCGATCGCACGGGACCCGCCATGACCCGAGTTCGCACCGCACACGTCATCGGCGGCGGCATCGCCGGCCAGGTCGCCGCCGTCGCCCTGCACCGCGCCGGCATCGAACCGACCGTGTACGAGGCCCACGACACCGACGCCGACGGCGTCGGCGCCTTCCTCGGCCTCGGCCTCAACGGCGTCGACGCCCTGCGCGCGGTCGACATGGACGCCGCCGTCCTCGCCCGCGGCTTCGCCACCCCCCGCATGGTCATGCTCAACGGCCACGGCAAGGTACTGGCCGACGTGCCCAACGGCGGCACGCTGCCCGACGGCACGCACGCGATCACCATCCGCCGGCCGGACCTGTACGCCGCGCTGCGCGACGAGGCCGAGCGGCGCGGCATCGGGACCCGGTACGGCAAGCGGCTGACCGGCGTCCGGCACACCGGCGCCGGCGTCCGTGCGGAGTTCGCCGACGGCAGCACCGCAGAGGCCGACGTGCTCGTCGGCGCGGACGGGATCCGCTCCACGGTTCGTCGGCTGCTGGACCCCGAGGCCCCCGGCGCCAGCTACGTCGGCTTCCTCAACACCGGCGGCTACGCCGGCGGCGTCGACGTCCCCGGCCCGGCGGGGGTGAACCACTTCTGCTTCGGCCGGCGCGCGTTCTTCGGCTGGACCAAGGCTCCCGACGGGGAGGTCTGGTGGTTCGCCAACCCGCCGGCGGTACGCGAGCCCGCCCCGGAGGAGCTCGCGGCGGTCCCCGCCGGCCTGTGGCGGGCCCGGCTGCTGGACCTGTTCGCCGACGACCGCATCCCGGCCGCCGACCTGATCCGGGCGACCGACGACGTGTTCGCCGGCTGGATCACCTACGACCTGCCCTCGGTGCCCACCTGGCACGACGGCCGCACGGTCATCATCGGCGACGCCGCGCACGCCGTGTCGCCCTCGGCCGGGCAGGGCGCCGCGATGGCGATCGAGGACGCCGTCGTCCTCGCCCGGTGCCTGCGCGACCTCCCCAACGCCCCGGCCGCCCTGACCCGGTACGAGCAGCTGCGCCGCAACCGGGTCGAGGAGGTCAGGGCGCAGGGCCGCCGCAACGGCAGCGGCAAGACCGTCGGCCCGGTCGGCCGCGCCGTCCGCGACCTCGTGCTGCCGATCGTGATGCGACGGCTGTTCCGCGACGGCCGCGACCCACTGCGCTGGATGTGGGACCACCACATCGACTGGGACACCCCCGTGACCGCCCCCGCCCCGACCGCGGTGACCCGATGACCACCGCCGCCACCCGCCTCCGCCCGCGGCGCGGTGCCCGACGGTGGGCCGTCCGCGCCCTGCTCGTCCTGCTCGCCCTCGCCCTGGCCGCGGTCGGCGCACTCGCGGTGACCTGGGCGCGCGCCGCCACCGACACCACCGGCCAGGTCGTCTTCGACCGGCCGTTGGCGATCCCGCCGCTCGCCCTCTCCCGCGTCGAGGACGGCACCCGGGTCTTCGAGCTGCGCGCCACCACCGGCACCACCGACTTCGGCGTCGGCGCCGGCGCCACCCGCACCTGGGGGTTCGACGGCGCCCACCTCGGCCCGACCCTGCGCGCCGGGCGCGGCGAGCAGGTCCGCGTCGACGTCACCAACGACCTGCCCGAGGTCACCACCGTGCACTGGCACGGCCACGAACTCCCCGCGGCCATGGACGGCGGCCCGCACCAGGAGATCGCGCCCGGCGCCAGCTGGCACCCCTCCTGGCGGATCGACCAGCCCGCCGCCACCACCTGGTACCACCCGCACCCGCACGGCGCGACCGCCGACCAGGTGGGGCGCGGCATGGCCGGCATGTTCATCCTGGACGACGACACCAGCCGGGCCCTGGACCTGCCCGACGAGTACGGCGTCGACGACGTCCCGGTCATCGTCCAGGACCAGGTCTTCGACGGCGATGGCCAGTTCCGCCGGGCCGAGCACCCGTTCAGCCCCGTCGGTCACCTCGGCGACACCATCCTGGCCAACGGCACCATCGGCGGCTACCACGAAGTGACCACCGAGCGGGTCCGGCTGCGGCTGCTCAACGCCTCCCCGTCGCGGATCTACGACTTCGGCCTCGACGACGGCCGGGAGTTCGCCCTCGTCGGGACCGACGGCGGGCTGCTGCCCGCACCGCACCACACCGACGCCGTGCGGCTCTCCCCGGGCGAGCGGGCGGAGATCGTCGTCACCCTGCTGCCCGCCGAGCACGTCGTGCTCCGCAGCACCCCGCTCGACCTCGGGACCGACCCCTGGACCGCCCGGTTCGCCGGCGGCGACGACCGGTTCGACATCCTGCAGCTGCGGGCCGCCAACCGGCTGGCGCCGTCACCGGAGTTGCCGGACCGGCTGGCCGAGGCACCCGGGCTCGACCCGGCCGACGCGGTGGCCACGCGGGAGTTCCGGTTCTCCGGCACCAGCATCAACGGCCGGCGGATGGACATGGACCGCATCGACGAGGCCGTCCTCGCCGACACCACCGAGCTGTGGGAGATCGAGACCTCCGACGGAGCGCCGCACAACTTCCACGTGCACGGCGCCCGGTTCACCGTCCTCGGCGTCGACGGGGAACTGCCCGGCCCGGAGCTGTCCGGCTGGAAGGACACCGTCCACCTGGCCCCGTCGACCACCACCCGAGTGCTGGTGCACTTCGCCGACCACGCCGACCCCGATCTGCCCTTCATGATCCACTGCCACCTGCTCCGCCACGAGGACCGCGGCATGATGCTGCAGTTCGTCCTCCTCGAGGCCGGGCAGGAACCCGGACACCCCCCGGCGGCCCACCACCACGGCAGCGGGGACGTGTGAGGCCATGGACAGGGCCGGGCGGCGGAAGGGCCCTGGCGCTCTCCCTGTTCGCGCGGCTCGCGCCGGCGGTGGAGACGGCGGGCGCCCGGTGCAGGCCGCCCGCCTTGCCGTGCAAGTGCCGGTGCGGCTGATCCGGTGCGCCAGTAGGCGATGCGGATGCCGGGCGTGGGCAGGCAGCACCGCGAAACGGGTGGTCAGCGGGGGCCGGGTAGCGTCGGCCTGCGCAGGCAGGGGTGCTCCAGCCATCGGGAGATCCGGAGATCTGTCGGGTGACCGGCCCGCAATGCAGCGAAGACCGGCGCGATTGCGCCGGTCTTCGCTGTCAGGGACCGGTTTTCCGACCCTGGTGAGTAGCGGGGGCAGGATTCGAACCTGCGACCTCTGGGTTATGAGCCCAGCGAGCTACCGAGCTGCTCCACCCCGCGTCGGTGAGACCACTGTACCCCGCCGCCGGCCGGGTGTGCACCCGGCCCCGGGGTGGGCCCCACCACAGGGCGGGACGGGCCTGGACCCGTCCCGCCCCGCGGGTCACCCGCCGCCGCCAGCCGCGGCCTGAGCGGCCTCGTAGGCGTCCACGGCGGCCTGCAGGTCCTCGAGCGCCTGACCCTGGGCGGCGAAGTCGCCGGAGCGCTGCGCGTTCTCCAGGGCCTGCAGCGCGGAGTTGATCCCGTTGACGGCCGACTGGAGCTCCGGCGTGTCCGCCGTCCCGCCGTCCGCCGGAGGTGCCGGCGTGGTCGTCGGCGAGGGGCTGGGTGACGGCGAGGGGCTCGGCGTCGTGGGCTCCTCCGCCGTCTCGTCGCTGTCGGCTGCCGCCTCCCCCGCCCCGGCGCCGAAGACCTGGTCCAGGGCCTCGGCGAGGGTGTTGGCGTAGCCCACCCGGCCGCCGTAGTTGACCAGCACCTTGCGCAGCAGCGGGAAGGAGTTGTCCCCGGTGCCCTCGACGTAGAGCGGCTGCACGTAGAGCAGGCCGTCCCCGCCGATGGGCAGGGTCAGCAGGTTGCCGAAGACCGCCCGCGACTCCTGGCTGTTGAACAGCGTCACGTCCGGCCGGACCTGGTCGTTGGTGTTGAACGACTGCTGCACCTGCTGCGGGCCGCGGAAGGGCGTGTTGCCCGGCAGCCGCAGCACCTGGATCTCCCCGTAGGTCGCCGGGTCGCTGGACGCGGAGATGAACGAGGAGAGGTTCTCCCGGCGGAAGGCGTTGAGCGCGCTGGTGAGCTGGAAGCTCGCCCGCTCGTCACCGGGCCGCTGGGCCAGGATGTAGTACGGCGGCTGCGCCTCCTGGGTGTCCTGCGTCGGGTCGGCGGGCACCTGCCAGCGGTCGTTCTGGTTGTAGAAGTCGACCGGGTCGCTGACGTGGTACCGGGTCAGGACGTCCCGCTGCAGCTTGAACAGGTCCTCCGGGTAGCGCACGTGGCCGACCAGCTCGTCCGACATCTGCTCGCGCGGCTGGACGACGCCGGGGAAGGCCTTCATGTAGGTCTTCAGGACCGGGTCGTCGACGTCCCACTGGTAGAGGGTGACGGTGCCGTCGTAGGCGTCCACCGTCGCCTTCACCGAGTTGCGGATGTAGTTGAACTGCTCGTTGGGCAGGGCCGTCGTCCCGGTGCCGGTGAGCGCGTCCGACGCGGCCTCGCCCAGCTCCATCGACTCGGAGTACGGGTAGGAGTCCGAGGTGGTGTAGCCGTCGAGGATCCACTGGATCCGCCCGCCGATCACCGCCGGGTACGGGTCGCCGTCGACCTCGAGGAACGGCGCGGCCTTCTCGACGCGGTCCCGCGGGTCACGGACGTAGAGCACCTTCGAGGCGTCGTTGACCGCGCTGGAGAGCAGGAAGTTGCGCTCCCGGTAGTAGATCGCGAAGGTCAGCTGGCGGAAGAAGCTGCCGATCGCGACGCCACCCTCGCCGTCGTAGGTGTTGTTGATCTGGCCCTCGTCCGACCCGTCCTCGGGCTGGTCGAACTCCCGCGGGGTGGCCCCCTCCGGCGCACCGACGACCGAGTAGTTGTCGCTGCCGATCAGCTCGCCGTAGTAGATCCGCGACTGCTCGACGTCGATGTTCCCCGTCGTGGGCAGG
The DNA here is from genome assembly GCF_054050175.1 of Geodermatophilus sp. SYSU D00697. NCBI lineage: Bacteria > Bacillati > Actinomycetota > Actinomycetes > Geodermatophilales > Geodermatophilaceae > Geodermatophilus > Geodermatophilus sp. SYSU D00697. Next base: position 17,491 of record NZ_JBJGYV010000027.1, on the reverse strand, counting down.
TCGCGGGTGGTGAAGTTGGGCTCGCCGCCCTCCTGGCCGGCCACGACCTGGTTGGCCGGCGCGGCCACGAACCCGTTGCCGTGCGTGTAGACGGTGTGCCGGTTGATCCAGGTGTCCTGGTTCTCCGACAGCGCGTCGCTGTTGAGCTCACGGACGGCGACGACGTAGTCGCGGGTCTCGCCGTCGATCGTGTACCGGTCGATGTCGAGCTTCTCGGGGAAGCCGTACACGTTGCGGATCTGCTGGCGCGCCGTGAACGTGTCGGACAGGACGTTGGGGTCCAGCAGGCGGGCGTTCGGGATGGTCTCGGTGTCGTTGCGCAGCTCGGCCTGCGCCGCCGCGGTGTCGACCGACTCCCCGGTGCTGGTCTGGGCGTAGTCGACGTACTCGACGTCGGCGAGGTCGTAGGCGTCGCGCGTGGAGGCGATCGCCCGCTGGATGTAGTCGGCCTCACGCTGGTCGGCGCTGGGGCGGACGACGAACTGCTGCACGATCGCCGGGTAGGCCACGCCGATCACCAGGCTGGACAGCAGCAGCAGCACCAGCGCCGCGGCCGGCAGCCGGAAGTTGCGGACGGCGACGTTGGCGAAGAACGCGACGGCGCACACCGCCGCGGCGAACACCAGGATCGTCTTCGCCGGGAGGAGGGCGTTGACGTCGGTGTAGCTGGCGCCGTTGAACAGCTCACCGCGGTCGGAGTAGACCAGCCCGTACCGGTCGAGCCAGTAGGCCACCGCCTTGAGCGCCACGAACAGCCCGAGCAGCACCGACAGCTGCACCATCGCCGCCGACGTGAGCTTCTGCCCCGGCGTCTGCAGGCGGAGTCCGCCGAACACGTAGTGGGTGAGCAGCGAGCCGATCAGCGCCAGCAGCACGATGGCGAAGCCGAAGCCGAGCAGCAGGCGGTAGAAGGGGTAGTCGAAGACGAAGAACGACAGGTCCAGCCCGAACTGCGGGTCGGTCCGGCCGAAGTCCGTGGCGTTGCGGAACCTCAGCCAGGTCTCCCAGTTGCCCTGGGCGGTGAACCCGGCGAACAGACCCAGCACGACAGCGACCGCGGTCAGCACCAGGGTCCGGCGCGGCTCCAGCGACTGCCGGTAGCGCTCGAGGTTCTGCTGCTCGAGCGACATCGGCCGGAACGTGGGCCGGAACCGGTAGGCGAGGTAGATGGCCAGGGCCGTCAGGCCGCCGGTGGCCACGCCGGCCACGGCGAACAGCAGCGCACGGGTCTGCAGTTCGGTCCAGAAGACCTCGGTGTAGTTCGTCTCGTCGAACCACAGGTAGTCGACGTAGACGTTCGTCAGGGTCCCGATGGCCGTGAACAGCACCAGCAGCACGGCGATGGCCCCGATGACCACCTTCGCGCGCCGCGACAGCGTCGGCACGGACACGGGGGGCCGCATGGCCACGAGCGGTCTCCTTCAGTTGCAGTCGTGGCGGGCGGCCACGGACGTCCCCGGCCGCGGACGGTCGGGCCGGCCCGGAACGGACGCCCCGGCGCCGTTCCGGTCAACCCAGATCAACGCGTGGGACCGCGCCGGGTTCCCCCGGTCGCCCGCTCTCGGGAACAGCTTCCCCCACCGGGGCCCCGATGTGTCGCCGGGGCGCCCTCAGCAGGATTCCGGTGTCCGCCCGGCGCGGACGTCGGCCAGCGCGGCGAGGGCGTCGTCGAGGGTGGCCACCCGGGCGGTGACGAGCCCCTCCTGCGGTGCGGCCAGGGCGTCGGCGCAGTTGTCGGCGGGCACGAGGAACACCTCGGCGCCGATGTCCGCGGCGGCGACCATCTTCAACTGGATGCCGCCGATCGGGCCGACGTCTCCGTCGGCGTCGATGGTGCCGGTCCCGGCCACCAGGGCCCCGCCGGTCAGGTCGGTGTCCCCGACCAGGTCGAGGATCCCGAGGGTGAGCATCAGCCCGGCCGACGGGCCGCCGACGTCCTCGACCCGGATGTCGATGTCGAAGGGTGCCGACGGCTGCTCGCGGACGAGCACGCCCAGCAGCGACCCCTCGTCGTCCTCCGCGGCCCGGGTCGTGACGGTGGCCGTCTCGGCCTGCCCGAGGCGGGTGAGGCCGACGGTGACGGTGGACCCGCCGGGGATCGAGGCGAGGACGTCGTCCAGCGTCTGCATGTCCGGGGTGGCCCGGCCGTCGACGCTGTCGATGGCGTCGCCCTCCTGCAGCAGTCCGTCGGACGGCGAGTCCTCGGTCAGGCCCCGCACGACCACCTTCACCGGGTAGCCCAGCTGCGAGAGCGCCGCGGCCTCGGCGGCCTCCTCGGAGGTGAGGAAGGCCTGCCGGTTGGCCTCGCGGGTCTCCTCCTCGGAGCGGTCGGAGGGGTACACCGCCTCCTCGGGGACGACGCTCACCTCGTCGTCGAACCAGCCCTGCACCGCCTCGACCAGGCTCAGCCCGGCGCGGCTCACACCCACGGTGGTGAGCGTCAGCTCTCCCTCGACGTCGTTGCGCTCGCGGCCCTCGACGCTGATGACCGGCTCGCCGTCGATCTCGCCGAGGGTGTCGAAGGTGGGCCCGGGCACCTGCGCGACGTAGGGCACGGGCACGGCGGAACCGAGCACGCCGAAGACCACGAGCAGCACGACACCGACGCTGAGGACGGCGATCCGACGGGTCACGACCGGCGAGCTTATGTGGCCGGGCTGAACGGAGCCGGGGCCTCGGCGGTTCCGGCTTGCGCTGCGGGCGGACGGACCCTCTCGACAGAGATCACCCGTCTACCGTGGGGGTATGAGCGATCTCCCGTTCGGCTTCGGCCTCCCCGATCGCGACCCCGAGCGCCGCGACCAGCCCGGATCGGGCGGCGGCATGCCGCCCGGGTCGGGCGGGGGCAACGACCCGTTCGGGCTCGGGGCCCTCTTCGGCGGCGGCGCCGGCGGTGCGGGCACCCCCGAGGACCTCCTCGGCAAGATGCCGCTGTTCGCCGAGCTGCAGAAGCTCATGAACTGGTCGGGCGGGCCGGTCAACTGGGACCTCGCCCGTCAGGGGGCCATCAGCACGCTGGCCACCGGCTCCCAGCCGACGTCCGAGGCCGAACGGGCCGCCGTCACCGACGCACTGCGACTGGCCGACCTCTGGCTGGACCAGGTGACCGAGCTGCCCTCCGGCGTGGACCGCGCACTGGCGTGGTCCCGGGTGGAGTGGGTCGAGCAGACCCTCCCCGCGTGGAGCGAGCTCATCGACCCGCTGGCCGAGCGGGTGGTCGGCGCGATGACCAGCGCGCTCCCCGCCGAGGCCGCGGCGATGGCCGGGCCGCTGGCCGGGATCATGGGCCGGATGGGCGGGCTGATGTTCGGCGCCCAGGTCGGCCAGGCGCTGGGACGGCTCTCCGGTGAGGTGCTCACCAGCACCGAGGTCGGCATCCCCCTGGCCCCCTCGGGCGCCGGCGTCCTCCTGCCGCAGAACGTGGCCGAGTTCGCGGCGGGCCTGGACCGCCCGGCCGAGGAGGTCCGGCTGTTCCTGGCGCTGCGCGAGGCCGCCTCCCAGCGGCTGTTCGTGCACGTGCCGTGGCTGCGCCAGCAGCTGCACGACGCGGTGCACGCCTACGCCCGCGGCATCGAGGTCGACCGTGAGGCCATCGAGCGCGGCATCAACGAGGCCATGGGCTCGATGGGCGGGATCGACCCGAGCAACCCCGAGAGCATCCAGCAGCTGCTGGGCAGCGGGCTGCTCGAGCCGGAGGAGACCCCGGAGCAGCAGATGGCGCTGCGCCGGCTGGAGACCCTGCTGGCACTGGTCGAGGGCTGGGTGGACGCCGTCGTCGCGGCGGCCGCAGGCGAGCGACTGCCCGGCCACGGCGCGCTGGCCGAGACCATGCGCCGCCGCCGCGCCTCCGGCGGCCCGGCCGAGCAGACCTTCGCCACGCTGGTCGGGCTGCAGCTGCGGCCGCGGCGGCTGCGGGACGCGGCCACCGTCTGGGGCGCCATGGCGCAGCGGTACGGCAATGCCGAGCGCGACCGCCTGTGGTCCCACCCCGACCTCCTGCCGACCTCCGACGACCTCGACGAGCCCCTGGACTTCGTGGCCCGGCAAGGTGTGGACGACGAGCTGCGCGCCCTCACCGAGGACTCCGCGGAGGAGAAGCCGACGGACGAGGACGACGCCGGCGGAGACACCGAGAAGCCCTGAGTCGGGCCCGGGGACCGTACGCAGCCGGGGTGGACCGGTCGCGGAGGCCCGCAGGGTCTCCCGACCGGGACACGGGCAGCGGCGCACCCAGGCCCCCTGTAGGGTCCCGCCGCGAGCGTGCGAGCGGTGGGGGCAAGGGGTTCTTCCTCAGTCGACCAGGTCGTCCTCGCCGCCGGCGGCCGGTTCCGCGCCGTCGGCGTGCGAGAGCTCCACACCCTCCAGGAACCCGCGGGCGCGCTCGGCCTTCGGGTAGCGGGCCACGAGGGTCCAGAACCGCGCGTCGTGGCTGGGCTCGATCAGGTGCGCCAGCTCGTGCACCAGCACGTAGTCGACGACGTACTCCGGCATCGCCCGGAGCCGGCTCGACAGCCGGATGGTCCCGTCCGCCGGGGTGCACGACCCCCAGCGCCGCTGCTGGTTGTCGACCCAGCGGACGCTGGCCGGCTGCGGCACGCCGTCGAGGTGGGCGGACGACAGCGCCCGGGCGCGGGCCATCAGCTCGTCGTCCCCACCGAGGGACCGGCGGCGGCGCTCCTCGCGGGTCTGCAGCTTGGCGACCATCTGCGCCACCCACCGACGCTCCTCGGCCGGGCTGAACGCCGCCGGGATGAGCACGACCGTCCGGCCGGACTCCCGGTAGGCGGTCACCGTCCGCCGGCGCCGCGCGCTGCGGCGGACCTCCACGTCCCCGGGCAGCACCGTCGCCGACGCACTCCGGTCCGACCGGTTCGCGGGGACGGCGCGGGAGCCCCGGGCCTCCCGCGGAGAGGGGACCGGGACCGGGCGGTGCGGGGTGTCGGGAGGCGTTCCGGGCACGCAGGCACCGTAGCCACCGCCGCGCGGCCGCGCCGCACCACCGGGCCGACCGCGGGTGCATGTCGCACGGACGGTGGACACGAGGGCGCCCGTCCCGGGGACGGGTGCCCCGTCACGCCGCCGTCCACAGCCCTGTGACCGCGTTACCGCAGGTCGGAGCCGCCGTCGCCACCTCGCGCAGGGACCGGTGCACGGCCCCGTCCCCCGTTCGCGCACAGGGACACGCCGTCGCGTCCCCACGCGCTCCACAGCTTTGTCCACAGGCTGTGGGTGACGGGTTGACCGTCACCCCGAGTGGGCGCGCTCGTCACGGGTAGCGTTCCGGAGGACGGCGCCCGGGACGGGCACCGAGCAGGCCTGGAGAAGAGGAGGCACCGTGGCGGAGAGCTACAACGGCTACTGCGTGAAGTGCAAGGAGAAGCGGGACTTCGACGGCGAGGTCAAGGTCAGCGAGTCCGGCCGCCGCATGGCGCAGGGCACCTGCCCCGTCTGCGGCACCAAGATGAACCGGATCCTCGGCAAGGCCTGAGTCCGCCCGGCCCTCCACGGCGGCACCCGCGCGGCGGGTGCCGCCGTCGTCGTCTCCGGCACCTGTGGACGCCGTCGGCGTCTGTGGACGACGCGGGCACCCGCGGCCGCGCGGCTGCGAACCTGCCGGTGTGGACGACACCGCACACCCGCTCCTCCCCCCGGACGTCCCCCTCCTGCGGCTGCCGGGGTCCGGCGACCGCGCCACGCTCCGGGTCGGCGGGGCCGACTCCACCGACGGGTTGCTCGTGACGCCCGGTGCGGACGGCCTCGCCGCGCTGCTGCGCGGGCTGGACGGGCGGCGCACCCAGCGGGGCGTCCTGACCGACGCCGCCCGTGCGGGGCACGACCCCGCCGCGGTCTCCACACTGCTCGACGGCCTGCGGGCGACCGGCCTGCTGGTCGACGTCGACGCCACCGACCTGCTGGCTTCGGACGCCGGCCCGGCCGCTGCGGCGCGGACGCGGTCGGAGCTCCCCTCGGCCGCGGCCCGCGGGCAGCGGCGGGGGTCACCCTGGCGCGCCCGCCGCGGAGCGTCCGTGGTCGTCGAGGGGGCGACGCGGGTGGGGGTGCCGCTGGCCGCCGTCCTGGCCGCGAGCGGCGTGGGCCGGGTCAGCGTCCGGGACGCCGGCCCGGTCACCGCCGGGGACGCCGTCGTCGGGGGGCTCGACGCCGCGGACGAGGGTCGCGAGCGTGCGCTGGCCGCCGCCGACGCCGTCCGCCGCGCCAGCCCGCTGGCCGACGTGCGCCCGCTGCCCGCCGGCACGCCCGGTGACCTGGTCGTCCTCACCCGCCCGTGGGCCGCCTCCGACCCGCTGGTCGCAGGCCTCCAACGCCGTGGCGTGCCCCACCTGGTGGCCACCGTCCGTGGGCAGACCGGTGTGGTCGGCCCCCTCGTGGTGCCCGGTGCCACCAGCTGCCTGCGCTGTGCCGACCTGCACCGGCGGGACGCCGAGCCGCGGTGGCCCACGCTCGCCGTCCAGCTCACCGCGGCGCCGGCACCCCCGGGCGGCGCCACCGTCACCTGCCTGATGACGGCGGTCACCGCGGCCGTTCAGGTGCTCGCCTACCTCGACGGCAGCGGCGCCCCCGCCACCCTCGGGGCGACGGTGGAGCTGCAGCTGCCCGACCTGGTACCCCGGCTGCGCCGCTGGCCGGTGCACCCCGCCTGCGGGTGCCCCGCGGATGCCCACGGCCCCGATGGAGGGACATGAGACCCCTCCTCCAGCGCTGCACCCACCCATCGGGTGACAATGGCGGGCAGAGTGCGCCGGCGAGCCCACACGGGGGGCCTGGTGCCGCCGCGACTGCGGCCTGACGACGGCCAGCGAGGAGACCGCGTGACCGAGACCGGACGGGGCATCCCACGGGGCTCGGTCTCACGGACCGCACGGCTGGCCTCCCTCCCCCTGGGCGCGGCCGGCCGTGCCACCCTCGGCATCGGCAAGCGGCTGTCCGGCCGGCCCGCCGACGCCGTCACCGCCGAGCTGCAGCAACGCACCGCCGAGCAGCTGTTCGCCGTCCTGGGGCAGCTCAAGGGCGGGGCGATGAAGCTCGGTCAGACGCTGTCGGTGTTCGAGGCCGCGGTCCCCGAGGAGGTCGCCGCGCCCTACCGCGAGGCGCTGGTGAAGCTGCAGGAGGAGGCGCCGCCGATGGCGGCGCGCACGGTCCACGGGGTCCTCGCCCAGCAGCTGGGCGGGAAGTGGCGGGAGCGCTTCCGGCACTTCGACGACGCCCCCGCGGCCGCGGCCAGCATCGGTCAGGTGCACCGCGGCACCTGGCGGGACGGGCGCGACGTCGCGGTGAAGATCCAGTACCCGGGTGCGGCCACGGCGCTGATGGCCGACCTCAACCAGCTCTCCCGCTTCGCCCGGCTGTTCGCCGCGCTGTTCCCGGGGATGGACGTCAAGCCGCTCATCGCCGAGCTCAAGGCCCGGGTCGTCGAGGAGCTCGACTACGGGCTCGAGGCCGACTCCCAGCGGGCCTTCGCCGCGGCCTACGTCGACGACGAGCAGATCGTCGTCCCCCGGGTCGTGGCCAGCGCGCCCAAGGTGATCGTCTCGGAGTGGCTGGAGGGGACGCCGCTGTCGCGGATCATCGCCTCGGGCACGCGCGAGCAGCGCGACCGCGCCGGCCTGCTGATGTCGGTGCTGCACTTCTCCGGTCCCCAGCGGGCCGGGCTGCTGCACGCCGACCCGCACCCGGGCAACTTCCGCCTGCTCGCCGACGGGCGGCTGGGGGTCATCGACTTCGGCGCGACCGCCCGCCTCCCCGACGGCCACCCGGAGCCGATCGGCAGGCTGGTGCGCTGGGCCCTCGAAGGCCGCGCCGACGACGTCCTGGCCGACCTGCGCACGGAGGGCTTCGTGCGACCCGGGGTCGAGGTCGACGCGCAGGGGGTGCTGGACTACCTGCGGCCGCTGCTGGAGCCGATCGAGAGCCACCACTTCCAGTTCACCCGGGCCTGGATGCAGGAGCAGGCCGCCCGCATCGCCGACCCGCGCAGCGAGGCCAGCCGGCTCGGCCGGATGCTCAACCTGCCCCCGGCCTACCTGCTCATCCACCGGGTGACGATCGGCTCGATCGGCGTGCTCTGCCAGCTCGACGCCGCGGCCGACTTCCGCAGCGTCATCGAGGAGTGGCTGCCCGGCTTCACCGGGTGAGCGTCACGGGTCCAGCCGCGCCTCGAGGTCGCGGAGGTGCTCCCGCGCGCACCCGGGGCACAGCGCGGTCAGCGGTCCCGGCATCCGCGGGCCGGGGACGCCGGTCGCCCGGGGCGGGGTGCTCAGCGACCAGCCGCTCGTCACGTCGGCCGGGGTGCCGCTCCGGCCGCACCGGGCGCAGATCAGCTCGTCGTCCACTCCCCCAGCCTGCCCGCCGGGAGGAGCCGAGCACAGGAGGGCGGCCGGCCCGGACGCACCGGGAGCGTCCGGGACCGGCCGCGGACCGGGCGGAAGCACGCGGCCTCCGCGAGAGGGACCGCCGTCAGCGGACGGCGGCGCTGGCCCGCGCGGCACGCCGCGTCGCCTGCTCGGCGCGACGGGCCCAGCGGCGGGCGGCACGCAACCGGTGGGCGCGCGCGGCGGTGTCGGCCTCGGCGCGCAGTTCGCGCAGTCGGTCGACGGCGAGGTCGTACTCGATGGTGTGCACCTTCAGTCCTCGGAGGTCTCGGGGAGCCCGCCGGTCGGCGGGCCGGGGTGGGTGGTGGTCCGGTCGGTCGGGTCAGGCGACCGCGACCTTGCGGGGGCGTCCGCGTGGCCGCTTCCGCGGGATGACCACGCCGCGCTCGAAGATCTCGCCGCCCCAGACGCCCCACGGCTCGCCGCGGTCGAGCGCGCCGGCCAGGCAGGCGTCCCGGACCGGGCAGTTCGCGCAGAGCGTCTTGGCCTGCTCGAGCTGGGCCGGGCTGTCGGCGAACCACAGGTCCGGGTCGGTCCGGCACGGCAACGGGAGCCGCACCGGAGCCGGGGACACCGGGGTCGCCGGCCGTCGGGGGAGGGAGCCGCCGGTCCGGGGGAGCCCGGGTCGGCGGTGGGACGTCGGGCGGTCGATCGCCTGCTGCACTGCCGCTCCTCCTCGTACTCGTCGTCGTCAGCCGGCGGGGACCCGCCGACCGGGAGTCGGGGCCGGGTGCCGCGGTGTCGAATGAGAGAGGCCGCGGAGCCCGGTGTTCGGGTTCCGCGGCCTCGAGGAGGACCGGTCGAGCGCTAGCTCAGCGGTCTCCTCGAGGAGGGGATCCCGAGGGTGGTGCCGTCGTTCTGCTCGTCCTGGGTGACGTCGATGCCGGTGCCGAACTCATCGGTCGCACGGAGGGCGCCGCGGCCACGGCCGGTGGGCACGAGGTCGAACTGCGGAGCGCCGGGGACGTCGATGCCGAAGACCGGGGTCGCGACGGCGGGCACGCAGGTGGGCGCGCCGGCGACGACGGCGGTCAGGGGCAGGGCGCGGAGACGCTGGGCGGCGGACGGCACCGCGTGGGCGGCCGGGCGCACGTCGAGGCTCCCCGGGCCGGAGACCCCGGCGGGGGCGTCGATCCACATCGTGGTGATCATCGGTCCCCCTCCTCTCCGGGGTCGGATCCCGGCCTGCCGGCCGGTCTCGGTCTTGGTGCGGCCCGGGGCGGTGCCCCGAGCGCGAGAAGGACAGTAGGGGCCCACCGCGAGGAGGGTCAACGCAATTAACCCCGCCGTGTCGGAGTGACCCAGGTCACCCGTCCGCCGTCGCGGACGGCGATGTCTCAGGTGCTGACGGTGGCCAGCACGTCCTCGCCGTAGAGCTCGAGCTTGCGCGCGCCGATGCCGGGCAGGGCGGCCAGCTCGCGCAGCGTGGCCGGGCGCGACTCGGCGATGGCCTGCAGGGTCGCGTCGGTGAAGACCACGTAGGCGGGGACCGACGCGGACGCGGCGGCCTCGCTGCGCCAGGCCCGGAGCCGTTCGAACAGCTCCCCCGCCTCGCCCTCGAGGACCACCTTGGCGCGCTTCTGCCGCCGCGGGGGCGGCGCGGCCGTGGGCGTGGACTCCGGGACCAGCCCGGTGAGGAACCGGCTGCGCGGCCGCGACCGGCGGCCACCGGGGTTGCGGGCCAGCGACCACGACAGCGTCAGCTGCTCGCGGGCCCGGGTCACGGCCACGTAGAGCAGCCGCCGTTCCTCCTCCACCGCCTCGGGTCGGGACAGCGACTGGGCGATCGGCACCACGCCGTCCACGAGGCCGACGACGAACACCGCGTCCCACTCCAGACCCTTGGCCGCGTGCATCGAGGCCAGGGTGACGCCCTGCACCGTGGGCGCGTGCTGCGCGTCGGCCCGCGCGGCCAGGTGGGTGACGAAGCCGGCGAGGTCCATCGTCGGGTCCTCGGCCACCAGGTCGACGGCGAGGTCGACCAGCGCGGCGAGGGACTGCCAGCGGTCGCGCGCGGCGCCGCCCGGCGGGGGCCGGTGCTCGGCCCAGCCGGTGGAGGCCAGCACGTCGCGAACGGTGGGCACCAGCGCGCCGGGCTCGCTCCCGCCGGCCGCGGCGCCGCGCAGCAGCAGCAGGGCCTCCCGCACCTCGGGCCGCTCGAAGAACCGCTCCCCGCCCTTGAGCACGTAGGGCACGCCCGCGGCGCTGAGCGCGTTCTCGTAGACCTCGGACTGGGCGTTGATCCGGAACAGCACGGCGATCTCGGCGGCCGGCATCCCCGCCTCGACGAGGGCGCGGCAGGCCTGCGCGACGGCGGCCGCCTCGGTCGGCTCGTCGGGGTGCTCGAAGAACCGCGGCGCCGGGCCCTCCGCGCGCTGGCCCAGCAACCGCAGACCCGGCAGCCCCTTCCGCCGCGGGGCCTGCCCGATCAGCTTGTTGGCCAGCGCCACCACCTGCGGGGTGGAGCGGTAGTCCCGCTCCAGCTTGACCACCTCGGCGTCGGGATAGCGGTCGGCGAAGCCGAGCAGGTAGTCGGGGTCGGCGCCGGTGAAGCTGTAGATCGTCTGGTTGGGGTCCCCGACGACGCACACGTCGGCCCGGCCACCGAGCCAGGCGTCGAGCAGCCGCTGCTGCAGCGGGTTGACGTCCTGGTACTCGTCGACGACGAAGTGCCGGTACTGGCCGCGCACCTGACGCGCGACGTCCGGGTGCTCCTCGAGTGTGTAGGCGGTGACGAGCAGGAGGTCCTCGAAGTCGAGGACGCCGTCGCGCTGCTTGGCCGACTCGTAGCTGGCGTAGACCGAGGCGACGGCGGCCGGCTCGAACGGCGGCTCCCGACCGGCGGCCTGCGCGCGGGCCGGGTAGTCGTCCGGGGTGGCCAGGGTGGTCTTGGCCCACTCGATCTCGCTGGCGAGGTCGCGCAGGCTCGTGCGGTCGGTGGAGAGCCGGGACCGGGAGGCCGCGGTGGCGACCAGCCGCAGCTTGTTCTCCACCAGCCCCGGCATCGGCCCGCCCAGGACCCGCGGGGCGAAGTAGCGCAGCTGGCGCATCGCCGCGGCGTGGAACGTGCGCGCCTGCACCCCCCCGACCCCGAGCCCGGCGAGGCGGCCGCGCAGCTCCCCGGCGGCGCGCGCGGTGAAGGTGACGGCCAGCACCTGCTCGGGCGCGAAGGCCCCCGTGTGCACCCCGTAGGCGATCCGGTGGGTGATGGTGCGCGTCTTCCCCGTGCCGGCACCGGCGAGGATGCAGACCGGCCCGGAGACGGCCTGGGCGGCCGCGCGCTGCTCGTCGTCCAGCTGCGCGAGCACCGCCTCGGCGCCCCGCACGACGCCGGGCGCTCCGGCGATCTGCGACATCCGGCCCCCCGTCTCTGCTCGATGGCCGTTCCCATCCTCCCAGCCGCCACCGACGCCGGGGGGAAGCATCCCCGGGCGCGCGGCGTTGACCCCGCGGTGGCCGGACTCCGCCGCGCCGCCCCACCGATCCCTGGGAGGACCCCCTCGATGAGTGCAGCGACCGCCGCCGTGACCATGTACACCACCACCTGGTGCGGCTACTGCGTGCGGCTGAAGAAGCTGATGCAGCGCGAGGGGATCGACTACGCCGAGGTCGACATCGAGCGCGACCCGGCCGCCGCGGACGTCGTCATGCAGGCCAACGGCGGCAACCGCACGGTGCCGACGCTGGTGTTCGCCGACGGCAGTGCCCTGACCAACCCCAGCATCGACGAGGTCAAGAGCCAGCTCGCCCAGGCCGCTCAGGCGTGACGGCGAGTGTTCCCCCCGACTCGGTGCGCAAGGAGGCATGATCGTCGGCCGAGGGCTGTGACCACGGCCCCCTGACGTCCCGGCCACGAGGCCGGGCCCGCCCTCCGGAGGACGCCGTCGTGAGTTCGAGCGTCGAGCACGCAGCCGCCGCGGCCGCCTGCCCGGACGACGCACTCGGGTCGGAGGGACCCGCGGTCGTGGTCGCCCGCACCGGTCGGGGCTGGTCGGTCCTCGCCCCCGGCCGGGCGGCCGACGTGGCCGACCTCGTCGAGGGCATGTCGCTCGCCGACCTCGTCGCCGAGGAACTGGGCGCCCTGGTCGAGCCCGACCGGACCGCCCGGCGTGCCGCCCGCGGCCCGGTCGGGCAGACCGAGCCCGACGCCGATCCGCGCGACGCCCGCCTGGCCGCGCTCGAGCGGACCGTCGCCCAGCTCGAGCACGCGCTCGCGGCCCGGGTGTCCACCGAGCGCGCGATCGGCGTCCTGGCCGAGCGGCACGGCACCACTCCCCGCTGCGCCTTCGAGTCGCTGCGCGGCAGCGCGCGGTCCCAGGGACGCCCGGTCGCCGACCTCGCCCGCGAGGTGCTGGAGGACCTCGAGGCCCGCGCGGAGGAACTCCCTCCTGCCGAGTCCGCGCCGCCTGCACCGCAGTCGCTCGCCGCCTCCGACGGCCGGCGCACCCGGGCACGCGGCGAGCGGAGGGCCGCGGAGGAGCGGTCCTGACCCGTCCGGAGCCGCTGACCCCGGCGGCGCTCGCCGACCGGCTGGCGGGGCTGCTCGGGGACCTGCCGCCCGAGCCCGGGGCGACCGCGCTCCGGGTCGCCGTGGACGGGCCCGACGTCGCGGCGCCCGAGGCCCTGGCCCGCGCCGTGGCCGAGCGGTTGCCGGCCCTGGGACGACCCGCCGCCGTCGTCCCGGCCGGCGGGTTCCTGCGCCCGGCCTCGCTGCGGTTCGAGCACGGCCGCACCGACCCCGACGCCCGCTACACCGACTGGCTCGACGCCGGGGCGCTGGCCCGCGAGGTCCTGGACCCCGTCGGCCCCGGCGGCTCCGGGCGGTACCTGCCGGTGCTGTGGGACGTCGTCCGCGACCGCGCCGCCCGGGCCCGCCCCGAGCCGATGCCGCCGGGCGGCGTGCTGCTCGTGCCGGGTCCCCTGCTGCAGGGGGTCGGGCTCGCGTTCGACGTCGTCGTCCACCTGCGGGTGGCCCCACCGGCCCGTCTGCGGCGCACGCCGGCGGACCAGGCCTGGGAGCTGCCCGCCTTCGACCGCTACGACGCCGAGGTGGACCCGGTGGCCCTCGCCGACGCCGTCGTCCTGGCCGACTCCCCCGACCACCCCGCGCTGGTGCTCCGGGGCCGCCTCGCCTGACGGGCGGCCGAGATCGGGTGACCTGGTCCTCGCCGCCCTCAGCCCAGCTCGCCGGCCACCCAGCGGTCGATGATGTGCCGGGCGATGGAGACCGCCGGTGGCAGTGCCTGCGGGCCGGCGCCGGAGCGCAGCTCGTCGCGGGTGAACCAGCGGGCCTCCTCGATCTCGGTGGGGTCCAGCCGGAGGGTCGGGTCCCCCTCGACGCGCGCGGTGTAGCCGAGCATCAGCGACTGCGGGAACGGCCAGGGCTGGCTGCCCACGTACCGGATGTCGGTGACCTGGACGCCGACCTCCTCGGCGACCTCGCGGGCGACGGCCGCCTCGGCGGACTCCCCCGGTTCGACGAACCCGGCGAGGATGGAGAACCGGCCGGGCGGCCAGACCGCCTGCCGGCCGAGGACGCACCGGTCGCTCCCGTCGTGGACCAGCATGATCACGGCCGGGTCGGTGCGCGGGAACAGCTCCGCACCGGTCACCGGGTCCCGCCGCACCCAGCCGGCCCGCTCGACGGTCGTCTCCGCCCCGGACAGCGGGCTGAACCGGTGCCGCTCGTGCCACTCGAGGATCCCGATCGCCTGGGCGAGCAGGCCCGCGTCGAGGTCGTCGAGGTCGGCGCCGAGCTCGCGCAGCCCGCTCCAGCTGTCGACCGGCCGGCCGCTGACGGCGAGCCGCCGGTCGCCGCGGACGGCGGCGAAGTGGACCCCGTCGGCCTCGCCCAGGTAGACCGCGCCCTCGGGCAGCTGCGTGCGCTCCTCCCAGAGGAGCCGGGGACGGCCGTCGTCCTCCTGGACCGGCACGGTGCGCCGCTCGTCGACGGTCAGCACCCGGACCGGGCGGCCCCCGGTGGGATCGGGCAGCGACCGCGCGAGGTGGCTGCGGTCGTGCGCGGACCGGGAGAGGACCGGCACCGGACCCGGCGGGGACGGCCGGCTCTCCGGCCAGGAGCCCCGCGCGGGGTCGTGCAGGGGCGGGTTGTCCGCCGGCGTGCTGCCGCCGGCCGGGACGGTCACGCCGGCACCTCCGCCGAGGCGCGGACGTCGACCGGCCCGAGCGCCCGCAGCCCGTCGGTGACCCGCTCGGCGTCGCCGACCACCACCGCGGTCAGCGCGGCGGGCTGCAGGTAGCGGCGGGCCGCGGCCTGCACCTCCTCGACGGTCACCTCGGCCAGCGCCCGCTGGTGCTCGGCCAGCCAGCCCGGCGGGAGCCCGGCGCCGACCAGTGCCGACAGCGTGCTGGCCAGACCGGCGTGCGTGGCCGTGGACAGCGCCATGCTGCCGAGCACGTACCGCCGCGCGCCGTCCAGCTCCTCGGCCGTGACCGGGGTGAGCGCCATCCGGCCGAGCTCGTAGAGGATCTCCAGCATCGCCGGCGCGGTGACCTCGGTGGCGACGTCGGCCTCGACGAGGAACGACGACGCCGCGGCCAGGTGGTCGACCGAGCTGCGCGGGCTGTAGCTGTAGCCCCGCCGCTCGCGGATGTTCTCGACCAGCCGCGAGGAGAAGTAGCCGCCGTAGACCATGTTGGCCAGCCGCACGGCGGCCAGGGCGGGCTGGGTCCGGCTGGGGGCGGGGCCGCCGAGCCGGAGGTTGGACTGCACCGCGCCGGGGCGGTCGACCACCTCGAGGTGGCCGGGCACCAGCTGTGGCGCGGGCGGAGCGCTCACCGCCGTCCCCTCGCCGGTCCAGCCGGCCAGGGCCTCCCCCGCCGCCTCGATCGCGGCCGCCGGGTCGAGGTCGCCGACGAGCACCAGCGTGCTGCCGGCGGGCAGCACCCGCTCGCGGTGCAGCTTGCGCAGCGCCTGGCTGCGCACCGCGGCGACCGCCTCGGTGGTGGGCAGCTGCTCGGCGTAGGGGTGGGCGCCGTACCGGCGGGCGGCCAGGGCGGTGCGCGCGATCACCCCGGGCTGCGACCGGGCGATGGAGATGCGCTCACCGACGCGGGCGCGCTCGGCCTCGACCTGGTCGGCCGGGAAGGTGGCGCTGGTGAGCACCTCGGCGAGCACCCCGAGGACCGGGGCCAGGCCCTCGGACAGCAGCGTGGTCGAGAACAGCAGCCGGTCGGGGTCGGCCGAGACCGACAGCTCCCCGCCGTGGGCCTGGAACAGCTGCGCGATGCCGGTGGCGTCGTGGGCTTCCGTGCCGAGCAGGACCGCGCCGGAGAGCACCGCCGTGCGGGCGGTGTGCGTGGCGGCGGTCCGCGCCGTCGGGGCGGCGAAGGGCACGCGCAGCCGCAGCTCGACCAGCGGGACGCCGGGTCGCGGGACGACGACCAGCCGCAGGCCGCTGGGCAGCGTGGCCTCGCTGACCGGCAGCTCGGGCTGCGGGCGGGGCTCGCCCAGGGGTGGGATCAGGTCCGGGGCACTCACCGACGTCCTCCCGTCGCGCGCAGTTCGAGGACGGCGGCGGTGCCGGGGTCCAGCCCGCGGGCGGCGACCTGCACCTGCTCGGGGGTGACCGCGGCGAGCCGGGCGGCGAGCTCGCCGGCCAGCTCGGCGCGGCCGTGGATCAGCTCGGCCGTGCCGAACGCCAGCGTGCGGCCGAGCACGGAGTCGGCCTGGCGCAGCAGCTGCGCCTCGGCGCGGGCCTGCACGCGCGCGAGCTCCTCGGCGCCGACGCCCTCGTCGGCGATCTTGCCGATCTCCTCGTGCACCGCGGCCAGCACCTTCTCGACGGTGACCGACGCCGGGTGGTGGACCTGGGTGGTCAACAGCGTCGCGTCCCGGACCTCGAAGGGGTCGCCGAACAGGCCGACGTAGCTGCTCTGCGCGACGGCCAGCTGATCGTCGTGCACGAGCCGGCGCTCCAGGCGGGAGGCGTCGCTCTCGCTGAGCAGCTCCGCGAGGAGCACGGTGCCCAGGTAGGTGTCGAGGTCGCCGACCGGGTCGGGGACCCGCCAGCCGACGGCCACCGCCGGGGTCGGTGCCAGCCGGTCCTCCACCACGCCCGAGCGCACCCTCGTCGGGGACGGCTCGCCGGTGGCGACCGTCGGCGGCACGTCGCGCGCCTCGATGGGGCCGAACCAGCGGCGCACCAGCCGCTCGGTCTCCTCGACGTCGAGGTCGCCGCCGATGCACACGACCGCGTTGCCCGGCGCGTAGTAGCGGTGGAAGAAGTCGGTGGCGTCCTCGACCGTGGAGGACTCGAGGTCGACGAAGGACCCGTAGCCGTCGTGGGTGTTGGCGAAGCTCTCGAAGGCGATCTGGGGCAGCTGCAGCCAGGGGAAGGCGCCGTAGGGCCGGTTGAGGACGTTGACCCGGATCTCCTCCTTCACCACGTCGATCTGGTTGCGGAGGTTCTCCTCGGTGATCGCCGGCGCCGCCATCCGGTCGGCCTCGAGGAAGATGGCGCGCTCGAGCGCCTCGGTGGGCAGCGCCTCGTAGTAGTTGGTGAAGTCCTGGTGGGTCGAGCCGTTGAAGGTGCCGCCCGCGGCCTGGACCAGGCGGGCGTGCTCCATCTTCGGCACGTTGGCCGAACCCTGGAACATCAGGTGCTCGAAGAGGTGGGCGAAGCCGGTGCGGCCTTGCGGCTCGTTGCGCATCCCGACGTCGTAGGAGACGGTCACGGCGACCACCGGCACGCTGCGGTCGGGCGCGAGCACGACCCGCAGGCCGTTCTCCAGTCGGAATCGCTCCACCGGGTGCCGGAGGGTGAGGTCGGCCCCAGCTGCTGTCACGTCCCGACAGTAGCCGGACGCGGCGGCGGAGCGCCGTGGTGGACCTGGCCGCGGTGGACCGGTCGCGGGGCCCGCAGGGTCCCCGACCGGGACACGGGGATCGGCTCCGCTCAGGCCGGGGACGGCACCGGGCCGCGGTGGACCGGTCGCGGGGCCCGCAGGGTCCCCCACCGGGACACGGGGATCGGCTCCGCTCAGGCCGGGGACGGCACCGGGCCGCGGTGGACCGGTCGCGGGGCCCGCAGGGTCCCCCACCGGGACACGGGGATCGGCTCCGCTCAGGCCGGGGACGGCAC